>NZ_LT629772.1:1836249-2142290 GCF_900105385.1 Microlunatus soli
CCCTCGGCGAGCGCCTTCAGCCGGACCATCTCGCCACCGTCGGTGCTGAAGCCGTCCCGCAGCCGGACCATCACCCGCAGCGGCAGATCGGTCGCCCGGCGGATCTGGCCCACCAGGGCAGGCTCGGGTGACAGGCCGTCGCTGTCCATACTGCCGACGACCTCCAGTCGGTCGGCGCCGCCGAGCTGTGCGCGTTCGGCGTCGGCGGGATGCAGAGCAATCACTTCGAGCAATCCGGTCATCACCACACCACCTGTCACATCGCGATCGCGGGCTACTGTTCCTGATCGATGGCGATCGTCGCCAACGACGGCCCGCGTTCGGCCTTGATCTTGGTCGCACACTGCTCGACGTCGGCGAACGTGCGGCAGATGTTGCCGTGTGCCATCTTGAGCAGATCCTCGTCGCTCCAGCCACGCTCGGACAGCGCGGCGAAGAGCGCCGGGTAGGTCGAGACGTCCTGCAGCCCGACCGGCAGCGAACCGACACCGTCGAAGTCGCCGCCGACACCGATGTGATCGATTCCGGCGAGCTCGCGGACATGCTCGGCGTGGGCGACCACGTCGGCAAGTGTCGCCTTCGGCCGCTCGACGGTGTAGCCGTCCTCGAACGCCTTCAGTGCATCATGATCATCGGGATCGATGCCTGCGTTGGTGACCGCCGCGTCGTACTCCAGCGTCCATTCCCGGACCGCGGGGCTGACGAAGCCGGGGACGAAGGTGATCATGCAGGTGCCGCCGTTGTCGGCCAACCGGCTCAGCACGTCATCGGGAACGTCGCGCGGATGATCACAGACCGCCCGGGCCGAGGAATGGGAGAAGATCACCGGCGCCTCGCTGGTGTCCAGGGCTGCGCGCATGGTGGCCGGCGCGACATGGGAGATGTCGACCATCATGCCGAGCCGGTTCATCTCCGCCACGACCTCCCGGCCGAAGGCGGTCAGTCCGTCGTGGGCCGGCTCGTCGGTGGCCGAGTCGGCCCAGTCGGTGTTGTCGTTGTGGGTCAGTGTCAGGTAGCGGACGCCGAGCCGGTAGAGCGACCGCAGGGTGCCCAGCGAGTTGTCGATCGAGTGGCCGCCCTCGGCACCCATCAGCGATGCGATCGGCCCGTCCTGCTGCTGGACCGCGGCGGCCAGGCCGGCCGCGGTGGTGACCAACTGCAACCGGTCGGGATAACGCTCGATCATCGAGTAGACCGCGTCGATCTGTTCCAAGGTCGCGGTGACCGCGCTCTGACCGGCCAGTGAGGACGGCACATACACCGACCAGAACTGGCCGCCGACCTGCCCGGCCCGGAGCCGGCCGAGATCGGTGTGCATGGCCGGCTGGGGCTGCGCGATGTCTCTGACTCCGAAGTCGTAGCCGATCTTGCGCATCTCCCACGGCAGATCGTTGTGGCCGTCGACAACTCCCAGATAGCTCAGCGTCACCGGGCCATCATCTCAGAGCTTCGGGCGATCCCCAGCAGAGCCGCCGTTAGATTTTCAGAGCCGCCGTTAGAGTTGTCCGGTGACTGCGGTGGAGATGTGGACCGACGGAGCCTGCAAGGGCAATCCGGGTGTCGGCGGCTGGGGTGTCTTCATGCGCTACGGCCATCACGAGAAGGAACTCTTCGGTGGTGAGGCGCTGACCACCAACAACCGGATGGAACTGACCGCGGTGATCGAGGGCCTGCGCGCGCTGACCAAGCCGTGCGAGGTGGCGTTGCACGTCGATTCGTCCTATGTGATGAACGGGATCCAGAAGTGGATGCCCGGTTGGAAACGTAACGGCTGGAAGACCTCGGACAAGAAGCCGGTCAAGAACGCCGAGCTCTGGCACGAGTTGGACGACGAGCTCGCCCGCCATCAGGTCAGCTGGACCTGGGTCAAGGGCCACTCCGGCGACCCCGGCAACGAGCGGGCCGACGAGCTGGCCAACAAGGGGGTCCTCACCGTCAGCAACGTCTGATCCAGATCCCGCACCCCGGTCGGTCAGGGAATCAGGACCAGCTTGCCCCGGACGTGTCCGCTCTCGCTCTGCCGGGTGGCCTCGACCACCTGCGCGAGCGGATAGCTTCGGCTGATCTCCAGCTCGAAGTCACCCGAGGCGATCAGCTCGGCCACTGCGGCGTACGCCTCGTCCCGCCACCGCTGCTGCTCGGCCGTCAACGGCACCGGGTTCCCACCCTGCCAGGCCTGGATGCCGAGCTCGGCGGCTCGCGGGCCGGCCACGACGGTACCGATCCGTTGCCGATCGTCGACCAGCGCGAACGACGCTTCGAGAGCCTCATCGGTGCCGGCGGCGTCCAGGATCCGGTCGAACCCGTCGGGCGCGATCTCCCGGAGCCGGTCCAGCAGTCCCGGCCCGTACGCGATCGGGACCGCTCCGAGCTCTCGCAGTCGATCATGGTTGTCCGGCCCGGCGGTAGCCACCACCTCCGCACCCCACAGCCTGCCGAATTGAACCGCGGCCTGCCCGACCCCACCGGAGCCGCCGTGGATCAGCAGCCGGGTGCCGGCACCGACGTCGAGCGATTTCAGCGCTTGATACGCCGTACTGGTGGGAATCCCGATCGCAGCGGCCTGCTCGAAGGAGAGCACCGCCGGCTTCTCCAGCAGGTGATCCACGGTGGTCGCCAGGTGACTGGCGTAGGTGCCCGCACCGGCCTTGATGATCACCGGGTCACCGACGGACCAGCCGGTGATGGCCGAGCCGACCTGGACGATCACGCCGGCGCCGTCGGAGCCGAGCCGACGCGGCTCGGTGATCGGCGGGGTCGGTCGGAGCCCGGAGCGCTGTTTCCATTCGATCGGGTTGACGCCGGCGGCGCGGATCTCGACCACCACCTGGTCCGGCGCTGCCTGCGGCGTCGGCACCTCCGCCAACTCCAGCACCTCGGGCCCGCCGAGTTCGCGATACTGCACAACGGTTGCCATCAGGGCGACTCCTTGATCACGGGATTCGGTAGGAATTCTCACACCCGCTGCGACCACAGTCCCCACGACCGACCAGCTGCCGGGACAACTGTTCGGCTCCGGAACCACCGCCCGGCTGCCCCTCACCCACCCCGCCGCACCGGCTGCGTACCTTCGCACCAGGTGTACGTGGTGCGAAGGTACGCAGGTGGTGCGAAGGTGCGGGTGCGGGAACGCCGAAGGGCGGCCCCGGATGGGACCGCCCTCGGCGTGTTGATCTTGCTCGATGGAGCGACAGAACCCTTCGA
The DNA here is from genome assembly GCF_900105385.1 of Microlunatus soli. Taxonomy (NCBI): domain Bacteria; kingdom Bacillati; phylum Actinomycetota; class Actinomycetes; order Propionibacteriales; family Propionibacteriaceae; genus Microlunatus; species Microlunatus soli. The sequence goes on from NZ_LT629772.1 coordinate 1,839,454, forward strand.
CGGGTTCAGGACTTCGCTCAGAAGTCCATTCCGCCCATGCCACCCATGCCACCGTCGCCGGCGGGAGCGGCCGGAGCCTTCTCCGGCTTGTCGGCGATGACGGCCTCGGTGGTCAGGAACAGCCCGGCGATCGAGGCGGCGTTCTGCAGCGCGGAACGGGTCACCTTGACCGGGTCGTTGATACCGGCGCCGAGCATGTCGACATACTCACCGGTTGCGGCGTTCAGACCCTGACCGGCCGGCAGCGAGGCGACCTTTTCGGCCACGACGCCACCCTCCAGGCCGGCGTTGAAGGCGATCTGCTTCAGCGGAGCACCGGCAGCGGCGAGCACGATCTGCGCACCGACGCCCTCTTCGCCCTCGAGCTGGACGTTCGCCAGCTTGGCGGCCTGCAGCAGCGCGACGCCACCGCCGGGGACGATGCCCTCCTCGACCGCAGCCTTCGCATTGCGGACGGCGTCCTCGATGCGGTGCTTGCGCTCCTTCAGCTCGACCTCGGTGGCCGCGCCGACCTTGATCACCGCAACGCCGCCGGCCAGCTTGGCCAGCCGCTCCTGCAGCTTCTCGCGGTCGTAGTCGGAGTCGGAGTTCTCGATCTCGGCGCGGATCTGCTGGACCCGTCCGGCGATCGCCTCGGAGTCACCGGCGCCCTCGATGATGGTGGTCTCGTCCTTGGTGACGACGACCTGCCGGGCCTGGCCGAGCAGATCGAGCTCGACAGCGTCCAGCTTCAGGCCGACCTCTTCGCTGATGACCTGGCCACCGGTGAGGATGGCGATGTCGGCCAGCATGGCCTTGCGGCGGTCACCGAAGCCCGGTGCCTTGACGGCAACGGACTTGAAGACGCCACGCACCTTATTGACGATCAGGCCGGCCAGGGCCTCACCCTCGACGTCCTCGGCGATGACGACCAGCGGCTTGCCGGACTGGATGACCTTCTCCAGAACGGGGAGAACGTCCTTCAGACCGGAGATCTTGGAGTTGACGATCAGGATGTACGGGTCGTCGACGACGGTCTCCTGGCGCTCCGCATCGGTCACGAAGTAGCCGGAGATGTAGCCCTTGTCGAACCGCATGCCCTCGGTGAGCTCGAGCTCCAGGCCGAAGGTGTTGGACTCGTCGACGGTGATGACACCTTCCTTGCCGACCTTGTCCATCGCCTCGGCGATGATCTCGCCGACCTGCGGGTCACCGGCGGAGATCGACGCGGTGGCGGCGATCTGCTCACGGGTCTCGACCTCGGTGGCCAGCCCGATCAGCTGCTCGTTGATCGCTGCGACGGCCTTGTCGATGCCCCGCTTGAGGTCCATCGGGTTGGCGCCGGCGGCGACGTTGCGCAGACCCTCGCGGACCAGCGCCTGAGCCAGCACGGTCGCGGTGGTGGTGCCGTCACCCGCGACGTCGTCGGTCTTCTTGGCAACTTCCTTGACGAGCTCGGCGCCGATCTTCTCGTACGGCTCTTCGAGCTCGATCTCCTTGGCGATCGACACACCATCGTTGGTGATGGTGGGCGCGCCCCACTTCTTCTCCAGTACGACGTTGCGGCCCTTCGGGCCAAGGGTGACCTTGACCGCGTCGGCGAGGGTGTTCATCCCCCGCTCGAGGCCGCGCCGCGCCTCGGTGTTGAATTCAATCAGTTTGGGCATGGTGCTCCGCGAGTCCTCCCGCGTCAGGCGGCATCGGCCGCCGATTCGACTGTCATAGGTTGTCTTGTTGTCAGCCCAGAGCGGTGCCCGCGACGGACGGCCGACCAGTCGTTGACCGGACGGCCTCACCGGACTTGGGTGGTAGCACTCTCACACGGAGAGTGCTAGCTCATGTTTAGCACTCGGCAGGTGCGAGTGCAAACAGCAGGACCGGACACATCCGCTCCGGCACGACGACGAGTCGGATCCACCGCGGCGCCCGGCAGGTCCGCTCGAGGGCGAGTTCGACTCGGCCGGGGTGCGTTATCCGGGACGGTGACCGGCGCGCTGATCGCGGGCCCGAGCTCGGGTGACTTTCAGGTAGCACCCGACCACCAGGCACCCGATGCCGAGGACGAACGACCCGACGGTGACCACCACAAGGAAACCACTGGTCGGGTCGCCCGGCTCGGGACGGAGGAGGTCGAAGAGTCCGGACACCGCCCTCACCAGGACGATCACCCCGATCACGATCTGCAGCGTCCCGGTCGCGCGCTTGACCGGCCGGGCCGGCACTGCCGGCGCCGGGCGGGACAGCTCACCCTGAGGGCCGTAGCCGCTGAACTGATCTCCTTGCGGTCCAGGAGGTGGGCCGTACGACGGCTGACCGTACGACGGCTGGCCATAGCTCGGTTGGCGACCCTGCACCGGCGGACCGTACGACGGCGCCGTCGGCGGCTGGGGCCCGCTCGAACCGAGTCCGGGGTCGAGCGCTTGCGGATCTGAGCCCGGGCCGACCCATCCGGCGCTGAACGGCGGTGGGTCATCCGATCGGCGCTGCTCGGAATGCGGGCTACCCATACATCAACGTTACGGGCTCGACGGTCCACCCTTCGGCGTCGTTGCCGGCCCCCGGCAGACCACGACGGCCACCGTCAGTCGACCGGTCGTGCCTGCGACGGTGGAGTCCCGACGACATCGACGTCCCGCGGCTGGTAACGCTCGGCCGTCAGATCCGCTCGGATCATCCGGTGCAGGCTGAACCATCGGACGGCGTCCCTCAGCCGGTCCCAACACACCAGATACCACTGGGCCCGGGTGTGCGCGAGAAGGATCGGCTCGACGCGGCGGGAAGTGACCTCGCCTCGTGCGTCGCGATAGCGGATCGCCAGCACGCGGGCGGTCGCCAACGACTCCTCGACCGCAGCCGACACCGACAGATACCGACGGGCGACCGGGACCACCTCGGTGGCCGCTCGTTGCTCGGCCCGTGCGTGATCGCCCGTTCCGGATGTGGACTCCGACTCGGCAGTGTCACCGTGATCGATCCATACGCGAGCGGCGAGCGCCCGGGCCCGTTGCGCGGCAGTCTCTCCCAGGGTGTCCCAGATCTTCTGCCGCGCGGCAGCGGCGTCGACCGCGAACGGGCTCCGCACCGGCAACGCGGCCGAAGCGATGGCCAAGGCAACGGCCTGCCGCGGGGTGAAGTTCACCGGCGGCAGGCTGGCGGAATCGTCCAGAACGTAGCCGCCGCCGGGCCCGGCTTGCGCCCAGATCGGCAGCCCGGACTGCTGTAGCGCGTCGATGTCCCGCTTGATGGTCCGCTCGCTGACCTCGAACGTGCGGGCCAGCCGGCTACTGGTGGCGCCACGGTGCCCCAACCGACGCAACTCCTCGGTGACGGCATACAACCTGTCGGTCCGGTTCACGTCGGCCTCCCTGCCGGTTCCATGATTCCGCGAACATCCGGATAAACAGTGACAGACCGGTGTCACCGGTGCTCCAGCACACTGCTTTCATGACCACGACATCAACGAAGAACATCGCCGAGCAGGCCGCTATCCATGTCGTCCTGGTGCCCGGCTTCTGGATCGGCGGCTGGGCATGGGATGGGGTCCTCCAGCCACTGCGTGAGGCAGGGCTGACACCACATCCGGTCACGCTGCCCGGGCTGGACGGCGACGGCGACCGTCCGATCGGCGACATCACCAGGACGGAAACGGTCGCGGCCGTCGCGGACCTGGTCGCCGGGCTCAACGGCGACATCGTGCTGGTCGGGCACAGCGGCGGCGGGCCGCTGATCCAGCAGGTCGCGGACCAAACCCCGGAGCGATTCCGCCGACTGGTCTTCGTCGACTCCGGCCCGCTGGTGGACGGCGCGCGGTCGGCGCAACAAACCGACGCCGAGGCGATCCCGTTGCCCAGCTGGCACGATCTCGCCGAACAGGGCTCGTCGATCGAGGGCATCTCCGCGGACGGACTGGCCCGGTTCGCCGAACGCGCCGTGCCGCAGCCCGCAGCAGTCGCCTGCGCGCCGGTACACGTCGGCAACCCGTCCCGACTGCGGATCCCGGTGACCGCGATCTGCACTTCGATCCCGTCCGGCACGTTGCGCGAGCTGGCGACACCCGGCGGACCACTGTCGACCGAGCTACTCGACTACGCCGACCTGACCTGGGTCGATCTCCGCACCGGGCACTGGCCGATGTTCTCCCGGCCCGACGACCTCGCAGCCGCCCTGGTCACCGCGGCTCGCGCCTGACGGACACGGACCGGACTCCTGGCCGCGACGTCGTCAGGCAGCGGGCCGGATCCCGGCTCGGATGATCTTGATCTGGGTTTCGACGTCGACCGTTCCGGCAGGAGAACGGTCAACGAGGAACGCGATGCCGCTGAGCATCTGACACACCGTCTTGGCGTCGACGTCCTCGCGAACCAGGCCGGCAGCCTTGGCCCGATCGATCACGTCGCGGCTGATCCCGCTCAACTGCTCCTTGCAGAGGTTGAGCGCGGGCCGTTCCTCATCGGTGTTGTCCTCCAGCAGCGCCTCGTGCAGCCCGCGGAAGAAGTTCTTGTAGTCGACGTAGCGACGCAACCACTCATCGAGGACCTGCTCGTCATCCTCGATCGCGGCCAGCCGACGCCCCTCGGCCTCGACCTCGTCGCGCCAGTCCTGCAGTACGGCGAGGTGGAGGTCGGCCCGGCTCGGGAAGTGCCGGTAGAGGGTGCCGGGCCCGACGCCGGCCCGCTTGGCGATGTCGTCCAAGGATGCGTTGGCGCCGTGCTCGCTGAACGCCTGCCGGGCGACAGCCACCAGCGTGTCGTAGTTCCGCTGGGCATCGGCCCGCAGTTTGCGACCCTGCGTCGGGTTCGCAGCGATTGTGGCGCGCATCACACTTCCATCCATTGCTAACCGGAGACAGTCTCCATTAATGTATTCGGAGACGGTCTCCGATTACTCCTCTTCAGATCCGGTGCCGAACCTCAGAGGCAAATCGGAGTCACTCTCCAGATAACTGTACTCCACCCGTCCGAGCCGCGAAAGACGCGCTCACCCCACCAATCCAGACCTTGGTAGAAGGCCGAACCTCCTCAAAGGATCGTTGTGTCTGCTCAGACCACTGCTCTCCCCGACGGCGTCACCACGCCTCCGGGTCGCGCCCGCGCCGGCATCGCGCTGGCCGTCATCCTCACCGCCCAGCTGATGCTCGTGCTGGACGCCACCATCGTCAACGTCGCACTCCCCGTGATCCGGGGCCAGTTCGGCTTCTCTCCGGCGACCCTGTCCTGGGTGCTGAACGCCTACACCCTCGCCTTCGGCGGCCTGTTGTTGCTCGGCGGCCGGCTCGGCGACGTCCTCGGCTACCGCCGGACCTTCATGGTCGGCCTGTCGATCTTCGTGATCAGTTCCGCTCTCGGCGGTGCAGCCCAGTCGGCCGAATGGCTGATCACCGCGCGCGCCGTCCAGGGCATCGGCGCCGCCCTTGCCGCTCCCGCAGCCCTGTCGCTGTTGACCCGATCCCATCCGGAGGGTCCGGCCCGTAACCGCGCTCTCGGACTGTTCGCGGCTGTCAGCTCGGGTGGCGCCTCGATCGGCCTGATCCTCGGCGGCGTCCTGACCTCCGGCGCCTCCTGGCGCTGGTCGTTGTTGATCAACGTCCCGATCGGGATCGCCGCCATCGTGATCGGCAGCCGGCTGCTGCCGGACACCGAACGCCGCCGGGAGCCGTTCGACATCCCCGGCGCACTCACCGCCGTGATCGGGATGACCTCGCTGGTCGCCGGATTCGTCTGGATCCCCGAGTACGGATGGTCGCTGCGGACCGTGGTCAGCCTCGCCGTCGGCGTCGCCGCGATGGCTTCGTTCGCGATCATCGAACGACGGGCCGGCTTCCCGCTGTTCGCGCTGCGACTGCTCCGCGAACCCAATCGGGTCACCGCGCTGCTGGCCTTCATGCTGGTGGTCGGCGGCCAGATGGGCGGCTTCTTCTTCCTGGTGCAGTATCTGCAGGTCGCTCGCGGCTACGACGCCTTCACCTCTGGGCTGGCGTTCCTCCCGCTGACCGTCGGAATCTTCGCCGTGTCCCGGATCGCTCCCCGGCTGATCACCCGTTACGGGCCGTTCGCGGTCGGGATCGGCGGCATGATCATCCTGCTCGCGGCCCATCTGATGCTCAGCCGGATCACCCTGGACGGCAACCTGATCGTCGGCGTCCTGCTGCCGATGATGATGCTGGGCATCGGCGCCGGCGCGACCTTCCTGCCGATGAACATCCGGATCCTGTCCGGGGTTCCGGCTCAGGACGCCGGCTCCGCGTCAGGCATGCTGCAGACAGCCCAGCAGGCCGGTGGCGCCGCGCTCGGCCTGGCCGTCCTGATCGCCGCCTCCGGGATCGGCTCCACCGGCGCCGGCGCGACGCCGGTGCCGGCGCTGATCACCGGCATGCACCACGCCTTCGGTACCGCGGTGATTTTCGTCAGCGTCGCCGTCGCTGTCACCGTCGGCGCCCTGATCCGCGAGCGGGTGGTTGCCCGGCGCGCGGCAGCGCAGGTCGTCGAAATGTGATGTGATCTCAGGGCAGACCGTCGCGCTTGATCTCAAGTGCGGTTCAAGTCCTAGGCTCACCTTCGTCGGTCTGCCCGTGATCATCGTCGGCCTGGTGTCCGGTCAGTCTGCTGGCCCAGGGCACCAGGCACCGGTGGTCACGGGCGATCTTTCGTCACCGAGAAAGGCACCGGATGTCCCAGCCCACCCCCGCCTCAGCCGGCGTCGGACTGCGTTCCGAGCGCGGTCCGGTGCTCGGCTCGGTCATGCTGGGTACGGCGTTGATCGCGCTGGACGCGACCATCCTGGCGACCGCCGTACCGTCGGTGGTCTCCGATCTCGGCGGCTTCGCCCAGTTCCCGTGGCTGTTCTCGATCTACGTCCTGGCCCAGGCGGTGTCGGTGCCGATCTACGGCAAGCTGGCCGACCAGATCGGCCGCAAGCCGATCATGTTGTTCGGGATCGGGCTGTTCGTCCTCGGCTCGATCCTGTGCGGCATTGCCTGGTCGATGCCGGCACTGATCGGCTTCCGCGCGGTCCAAGGGCTCGGCGCCGGTGCGATCGGCCCGATGGGAATGACGATCATCGGCGACATCTACAGCGTTGCCGAACGCGCCAAGGTGCAGGGTTACGTTGCCAGCGTCTGGGGAATCTCCTCGGTCGTCGGCCCGACCCTGGGCGGCGTTTTCACCGACTTCATCAGCTGGCGAGCAATCTTCGCCGTGAACATCCCGCTCGGCGTGATCGCTGCCTGGATGCTCTGGCGCAACTTCGACGAATCGGTCACGGCGACCAAACACAAGATCGACTTCGCCGGCGCCGCAACTCTGGCGGTCGGGACTTCCTTGATCATCCTCGGTCTGCTCGAAGGTGGCGTGCTGTGGCAATGGTCGTCGCCGCCGAGTGTGTTGATCTTCGTCGTCGGAGCCGTCGTCCTGGTGTTGTTCGTGATCATCGAACGACATGCCTCCGAGCCGGTGCTGCCGGGCTGGGCCTTCACCCGGCGGATCTTCGTCGGCGTCTACATCGCTGCGATGGCGGTCGGGGTGCTCACCCTCGGTCTCAGTTCCTACGTCCCGATGTTCGTCCAGGAGGTGTTGGGAACCAGTGCCCTGATCGCCGGTTTCGCCCTGGCCGGGATGACGCTCGGCTGGCCGGTGGCGGCAAGTCAGGCAGGCAAGATCTATCTGCGGATCGGGTTCCGCAACACGGCGTTGATCGGTGGCGTCTTCGGTCTCGTCGGAACGGCGTCGTTGCTGTTGCTGGGACCCGGATCGTCACCGGTGCAGGTCGGCCTGAGCTGCGTGGTGATCGGCATCGGGATGGGCCTGATCGCCAGCCCGACGCTGGTGGCGGCTCAGGCCGTCGTCGGTTGGCAGCAACGCGGGGTGGTGACCGCGACCAACATGTTCGCCCGGTCGATGGGCAGCGCCGTGGGTACCGCGGTCTTCGGCGCGATCGCGAATGCGACGCTGAGTCGCCACGGTGTCGTCGGCAGCGGCAGTAGTCACGAGGCGGGCAACGGTGCCGCCAGCGGCGTACCGCCGCTGCTGCTCTCCGACGCCGTCCATCAGGTGTTCCTCGGCGCCGTCGTGATCGGCGTCCTGATGCTGGTCGCGATCATGATCATCCCGCGGCGGATCGAGACCGCCGAATAACAGGGGGTGCCGAACAGAGCGCCGATCGCGACAGGCATCCCGGGTGATGGCCGCCGGAGAGCAATCCGCTCCCAGTCGGCTCGGAACGGCCCCGCCGGCAGGTATCACCGAACGGGGATCCGATTCTCCGCACCCGCAGACCCAAGTCATGGGCGGGGAGCCGGTCCGTCCTCGGCCGACCGGCGTTGCGGACTACAGTCAAGACATGTCAACGACGACATCGCGATCTCGGGTCGTGGCCGGGTTGGTGTCGTTGATCGTCATCGCCGGATGCAGCCAGCCGGAACGGGAGCCTGGCCTCTTCGGCCGGGATACACCTCCCCCGTCGCCGACGATCGCGGCGTCCGCACCGACCACCTCGCCGCGTCCGCACCCGCAGGTGGTCAACCCTCGGCTGCCGGTCCTCGGGGAACGGGTCTGGACCACCGGTGACGGCAGCCGGATCAGCTTTCGGATCGCCGTCCACGGATTGCGGCGGATCTCCGGCGGCACCGTTCTGGACTGGTCGATCACGCCGTTGCCGAGCGCCGGGCTGCGGCCCGGTGATGCCGTACCCGAGACCGTCGACCTGGCAGCAGCGAGCGATCCGAGGACGTTTCGGGTGATCGACACCGATGCTCGACAGGTCTACCGACCGCTGGTGGATCCCGAAGGCCGGCATTGCCTGTGCACGGCCGACCACCCGCTGCGGGTCGAGGTGACGTCGGTGCGGCAGGTGACCTTCCCCGAACTCCCCGATCCGAACGGCGCTGCGCCGTTCGATGTCGACATCCCGTCGGTCGCGCTGTTCACCGGCATCTGGGCGCCCGCTCCCGGCTTCGCCGTCGCCGCCGATCGTGGCACGGACCTGTCCGGGCCCGCCCATGCCGACTCCGTGATCCATTGGACCCGGTCGTTCCGGTACGGCCCGAGCCGCTCCGGGCAGCTGATGCGGATCGGCATCATCGGTGTCACCACCTCGCCCGGTTCGACCTCGATGGTCTGGTCGATCTGGACGATCTCATCCGGGTCCGGACTCAGCGCAGGTCGCGCCGGACCGGTCACCGCCGACACCGACAGCAGGACCGGCCGCGATGTGGCCAGCGGGCCGCGGCTGCGCTATTCGACCTCGTCGCGGCACCACAGAACACTGTCGCCCTGGCGGGAGGGCGGACGCGACGGCCCCTGTCTGTGCAGCGATCTGGGCGGCTGGACGGCCGGCATGGCGACCGCGCGGAGATCGATCACGGTGATCACCAACCTGCCGGCGTTGCCGGCCGGGGTGACATCGGTCGACGTCCTCTTCCCGGGCCTCCAAGCCGTACGCCGGGTGGAGGTCACCCGCGTCCGGCAGCCGGCCCTGGACACCGGCGGCTGGCACGCGTGGCGCCACTGGCCGCCGGCCAACGATCGACCACCGGCACGAGGCGTCGGCGACTGGCCGACGCCGCTACCGACCGAGGAGATGGTGCGGCGGACGGTCGTGACGGTCAGGCCGCTGAGCTGAACCCGGCGTCGCGGCCCATCCAGTTGACGAAGCGCTCGGTCGGGGTCGCGTCGTCAGCCGGCTCGATCACCGGACCGAACGGGATCTGGCCACGCAACTCGGCCGGGATCCCGCGCCGTGCCGCTTGCAGCGCCGGCTCTACCAGGGCGGGATCGGCCTCGGCCGGTTGCCCGGTGGCGACGGCAAGGTCCCAACCGTGGGCGAGGGCCTCACTCAGGTAGTTGCCGATCGCGGCAGCTGCCGGCACCTCACCCCAGGGCGCGCGAACGGGGGCCGACAGGTCGGCACGCTCCGCCCAGGCCCGTTGTGCTGCCGCCGTCCGACTGCGGTAGCCGTCGGCGATGCCGTCGCCGGGCAACTCACCGATGAACGGGACGGTGAGTGCGTCCCCGCCCTCGGCCATCACCCGGACCCGGTCGGCGCCGGTGTAGAGATGGCCGATCAGCTGAGCGACGTCGAAGTCCGGACACGGGGTCGGCAGTCGCAGTTGATCATCGCCGACTCCGTCGATCAGCGCTGCGACCCATTCCTGGGCGGCGGCGAGTGCGGGACGCAGATCGGGAACAGCTGTGCTGGTGGTCATGATCTCTCCTGGGAGTTCGAAATGGTTGGGCGAAGCAATCCGGCGCCGCGATTCCTGCGACATGAACCAGCATGCAGCGCAATAGGTGACATCTGGTGTCGTGTATTTCTGAAAGACTTTCCACCATGAGAGCCGATCGTCTGTTGACCCTGGTGGCGCTGCTGCGTCGGCACGGGAAGCTGTCGGCCGTCGAGTTGGCCCGTCGCCTGGAAGTGGACCGCCGAACGGTGTTGCGCGATGTCGAAGCGTTGTCCACCGCCGGCTTCGGGATCTACACCGAACGAGGCCGCAACGGCGGCATCACACTGCTCCCGGAGTACCGACCGGACGTCGGCGGGCTGACCGCCGATGAGACCCGGGCACTCTTTCTGGCCGGTGGACAGCCGGCCCTGGCCCGACTGGGACTGGCGGCACCGTTGGCGTCGGCGCTGACCAAACTCGGCGCCGGCCTTCCGTCCGAGCGGCAACGCCAACTGCTCCGCACCGAGCAACGCATCGTGATCGATCCCGGCGGGTGGACCCCTGACGCCGAGTCACACCCCGACCTCGACCTGCTGCAGCAGGCGGTCTTCACCGATCGGCGGCTGCGGTTCGACTACCAACCGATGCCACCTCGGCAGGCGGGAATCCGAACCGTCGACCCGTACGGGCTGTTGCAGGCCGGTGATGCCTGGTATCTGATCGCCGCACATCGCGGCCGTCCACGGACCTACCGCATCTCACGGATGTCGGCGATCCGGCTTCTCCCTCAGCCCAGCAATCGGCCGGATGATCTTGACCTACGGGCGCTCTGGGAGCAACTCCGCGGCAGCTACATCGCCGACCGGGCAGGGATCCCGATCAGGTTGCGCACCACACCGCGGTGGATTGATCTGGTCCGGCGGACACTGTCGAGCCAACTGGCCGGCCCAGCGGAGGTGACCGTCGACGGCGACGGCGTGATCATGACGGCGCCGGTGATCGGGATCCGCGGAGCGGTCGGCGTGCTCGCCGGATTCGGCGAGCTGATCGAGGTACTGGAACCGCCGGAGTTGATCAACGGACTGCTCGACGTCGCCCACCACATCCATGATCATTACACCCGTACAACCGACTAACCGCCCACCCCACTCCCGCCGACCCGTCAGTTTCTCCCCGACATGCCGGGCGTGTCGGGGAGAAACTGACGGGTCGGCGGGGGTGGAGGTCAATCAGCGCTCAGTTCCTCGTCCTCGTGCGGGCTCAGGTCGCGAACCATCGGCACCACATCGGCGATCGAGTCGGTGATCACGGTCGGCCGATACGGAAAGGTCTCGACCTTCTCCCGGGTGGTGGACCCGGTCATCACCAGGATGGTCCGCATCCCGGCTTCCAGCCCGGAGATCACGTCGGTGTCCATCCGGTCGCCGATCATCACCGTCGTCTCGGAGTGTGCCTCGAGCCGATTGAGCGCAGACCGCATCATCAACGGATTCGGCTTGCCGACATAGTAGGGCTGCAACCCGGTTGCGGTGGTGATCAACGCCGCAACCGACCCGGTCGCCGGCAGCGAGCCGGCCGGCGACGGACCGGTGGCGTCGGGATTGGTGGCGATGAACTTCGCCCCGCGCTCCAACAACCGGATCGCCCGGGTGATCGCCTCGAAGGAGTAGGTGCGGGTCTCGCCGAGCACGACGTAGTCGGGATCGCTCTCGGTCATCACGAAACCCGCATCATGCAGTGCCGTGGTCAGGCCTGCCTCGCCGATCACGTACGCAGTGCCGCCCGGACTCTGCTCGGCCAGGAACTGTGCGGTTGCCAGTGCAGAGGTCCAGATCGATTCCTCGGGGACGTCGATGCCGCTGGCCAGCAGACGTGCCCGCAGGTCACGTGGGGTGAAGATCGAGTTGTTGGTCAGCACCAGGAACCGACGGCCGGACTCCTGCAGGGCGGCGATGAAGTCGGCGGCACCCGGCAACGGATTCTCCTCGTGCACCAGCACACCGTCCATGTCGGTCAGCCAGCAGTGCACCGATCTGCGCTCACTCATGGCACCAGTGTTGCCGTTGCGCGGTCTTCGACCAAGCCGCCCGGCGGGAGGTGGGATGACGGCGGCGTTACCGTTGGCCCGTGATCGCCTCGGAGAGACACCAGCAGGACATGAACCAGCATGATCGAACCGAGCAGGACCGACCTGAGCAGGTCGAGCACCAGGACCGGACCGCCGAGCGGCTGCTCGGAGCGCTCGGTCGGGTGCTGCGTTCGGAGCAGATCGTCGCCGATCCCGCGGTGATGAGCGGGCTCGCTCACGACGATGCCGAGTGGGCACCGTGGCAACTGCCGGTCGCGGTGGTCCGCGTGGAGTCCACGGCCGATGTGCAGGCCGTCGTGCAGGTGGCGATCGAGCACCGTGCACCGGTGGTGCCGCGCGGCTCGGGCACCGGGCTGTCCGGCGGCGCGAACGCGATCACCGGCGCGATCGTGATCGATCTGTCGAAGATGACCAAGATCAAGATGATCGACCCGGTGGAACGCTTCGCTGTCGTGCAGCCCGGCGTGATCAACGATGACCTGCGCGCCGCGTGTGCCGAGCACGGCTTGTGGTATCCGCCGGATCCGGCGAGTTCGCCGTGGTCGTCGATCGGCGGCAACGTTGCCACCAACGCCGGCGGCGTCTGCTGTGTGAAGTACGGCGTCACCGGCGACTACGTGCTCGGACTGGAGATCGTCACCGGACGCGGTGAGGTGGCCCGGATCGGCAAGCGGACAGCCAAGGGCGTGGCCGGCTACGACCTGACCTCGCTGCTGGTCGGATCGGAGGGCACCCTCGGCATCGTCACCGAGATCACCCTCCGGCTGCGCTGGCAGCGTCCCGCCGAACACACCGTCGTCGGCTACTTCGACTCGATCACCGACGCCGGCGTCGCCGTGACCAAGATCGCCGAGGCCGGACTGACACCGTCGGCACTCGAACTGGTCGACCGGCAGTGCCTGGAGGCGGTGGACGCCTGGAAGAACATGGGCCTGTCCGCCGACGCCGATGTGATCCTGTTGGCGCGCTGCGACGCCCCGGACGACGCCGGCGCGGTCGAGGCAGCAGGAGTTGCGGCAGCCTTCGATGCGGGCGGTGCCACCTGGAGCGCAGCAACAGATGATCAGGAGGAAGGCGATGCACTGTTCGCCGCCCGCCGCCTGGCCTACCCCGCCCTGGAACGGCTCGGCCCGGTGTTGACCGAGGACATCTGCCTGCCGCTACGGCAGGTGCCGGCCATGCTGGCCCGGATCCAGCAGATCGCGGTTGATCATGAGACCACGATCGCCAACATCGCCCACGTCGGGGACGGCAACCTGCACCCGTTGTTGATCACTCCGATCGGGGACGAGCCCGCTCGGGTCCGGGCGCAGGCTGCGTTTGCCGACATCATCGCCGGCTGCCTCGAGCTCGGCGGCACCGTCACCGGCGAACACGGCGTCGGTGTGCTCAAGCTGAACGGCCTGGCCTCGGAACTTTCGCCCGTGGTGCAACGGATGCAGGCGGATGTGAAGGCTGCGCTCGACCCGTACCGGATCCTCAATCCCGGCAAGGCGATCGCGCCGGTCGACAATCCGGAGGGCGACACCTGATCACCGTCTGGTGACCTCGAGCGGCTGCCCGTCTGGGTCGGTCAGGTCGAGCCGGTGACCGTCGTCGGAGATCTGCACCCGATGACCGTCGGCACGCAACCGATCGGCGACCGCGGCAAGATCATCATCGGTCTCGAGGCCGATCCGGTAACAGTCAGGGGCGTCCTCGGCAGCTGTCACTCGATGCAGGACGACAGCACCATGCGATGCCGACTCCCATCGGATCTCGTCGGCCGTTGCCGGCCGGGTCGAGCGGTGTAATCCGAGCGCTGCGAGGAGTGCTTCGGCGGAGTCCGGGTCCACGGTGTGCCAGTGGGTGATCACAGTCACCGGGCCGGGTGTCGGGTCGGTCACCTGATAGCCGTACGGATCGGGTTGGATCTCGTTGATGATCATGGTGCGCCCGCCGATCGCGACCGAAGCCTGGTGCCCGAAGGCCTCGTCCCAGACCTCGACCTGAAACCCGTCCCGCGTCCGCATTCGGTCGGCGAACGCCGGCACGTCGTGGGCCACCAGCACCAGATCGGTGCTGCCGGATTGGGCGTCGGCGGTGCTCGACACACGCGTTGCATGGATGCTGACCGAGCCCTGCTCGGCCTGCAACTCCAGCCAGGTGCCGGCGTCGTTGCCGATCCGCTGGCTCAGGCCGAGCAACTGCAGAAAGCCGCCGACAGCGGGCGGATCTGTGGAGAAGCGGAACGCCGACACCTCCAGTGTCTGGGCGGTCGGCTGGGTCTGATCTTGATCGGTGGTCATCATTTCCCCCGCTCCTGGGTGCTGCTGGACAGATAGGCCTGAAGGGCGGATTCGACCAGAGCGGACAGGCTTCGCCCCTCGTCGATCGCTCGGTGTTTGACCTCACGGACGAGGTCCTGTTGCAGATACACGTTGAACTGCACCTTGGGTGGACTCTGCTGCGGCATGACAGAATGCTAGCACTCTAGCAAGCCGGATCGCGAGGCCGACGTGGAACGGGTCGCCCGGCCCGGATCCGGGAGATAATCCTGAGATGAAGACCGCGGTTGTGGCCAGGGCACATCAGATTCCGACTCGGCTTCCGATCCAGCTTGAGGTCGGCGACCACGTGCAGGTCGGAGAACGCGACAGCGAGTGGCCGGAATTTGTGTTCGTCAGTGCGACCCACGGCACTGGATGGGTGCCGGCACGGCACCTTTCTGCCGGCTCGGGATCCGCGGTTGTTACGACGCCGTACGACACAGCGGAACTACCGACACACGCCGGAGATGTGCTCGAGGTCCTTGCTGAGGACGCTCAAAGCGGATGGGTCTGGTGCAGAACGGCTAACGGCCGCGAAGGCTGGGTGCCGTGCAAAACTCTTGAGACGCCTGCCTGACGAGGCACACCGTGGTTCGATGCGACTGCCGCTCGAAGATCAACATCAACCAACCACGGTGCGGCCACCGAGGACCGTGGACAGGACCAGTCCGCCACCGCCGAGCAGCGTCATGTCGTCGTCGGCTCCGGCCATGATCACCGTCGGCGGGTCGCCGCGATGCGGACTGAATTCGGTCAGCCACTCCGTCAGCCGTTGCTCCATCAACTGGCCGCCACGACAGGCGTCGCCGTGCAGGATGTAGGTCCCCGATCCCAGCATGTGTTCGTTGTTCGCCAAACCGATCGCGAGATTCTGCGCGTAGCGGTCCAGCAGCCCGGTCGCCGCTTGATCACCGGCTGCGGCGCCGGCGGCCAGGCGACCGGAATCGACGGAGTCCGGGGCATCGAGTCCGACCCGACGGGCCTCGCGGCGCAGCCATCCTGTGGTCGCCACCGTCTCCCAACAGCCGGTCCGACCACACAGGCACGGCTCGCCGTTCATGTCGACGACGGTGTGCCCGTACTCGCCACCGGCACCGTCCTCACCGCGGATGATCTCTCCGTCATGCACGATGCCGAAGCCGAGCGCCTCGCCGGTGTAGACCGATGCGAAGTGCGGCAACAGCCGACCGGCGCCGAACCACTGATCACCCAGCGCTTGAACCCGTGGATGATGATCAACGATCACCGGCACGCCGAACCGTCGCCCCAGCAGGTCGGCGATCGGATACTGGCTCAGCACCGGCGCCAGATGCAGTGACAGGATCGTCCCGGTCCGGGTGTTGATCATGCCAGAGGCAGCGATGCCGATCCCGAGCAGGCGATGGCCGTCGAAGCACGCGTGCGCGAGTTCGTTGATGGCGCTCTCGAAATCATCGAGTCCGGCTCCCGTTCGGACTGCTCGTGCCCGCCGGGATCGGATCCTGCCGTCGAACCCCAGGCGTGCGACCGTCACTCCGGTCGGCGCGACGCGCATGGCGCCGAGTTCGGCGCCGTCGGGATTGAACCAGAGCGGACGTGCCGGCTTGCCGCCGGCCGACGACGAGGCGAGCACCTCGCCTTCGACCAGCGTTCCGTCGTCGATCAGCGGCTGCAGGATCGTCGCCACCGTCGCGCGTCCCACCTGCAGCTCACGGGCCAACTGCGCTCGGCTGGTCGGCCCCTTCCGATGCAACAACTCGAGCAGCTTGCCGCGGTTGGCCTGACCTATCGCCGACGGGCTGAGCAACCGAGCACGGCTGGGCAACCGAGCACCACCGGGCGTTGGGACGCGATCGGGCAGCCCGGCATCGCGGGGCGACTGCGACACCATCTGACACCTCCTGCCGGAACTCTGCCCTGCCCGAGGCATCGGCGCCAGCCTTCACGACACCGTTACATCAGGGGCTGGACGTTCGATTCCCGGGTATGTATGTTTCTAGGACAAACTTACTTGATCGAACCGCGCGCCCGTCGGGGGTCCCCCGACTTTCGACCATCGGTCCGACTTCTCGGCCGTGATTCCGGCGGGCCGCTACCCGAGAGCTCGATGGGAGCATCGATGGCATCACCCGAACCACAGCAGATCGGCGTCGTCGGCGGAGGGATCCGCGGCTCGATGTTCGCGGCCGCCGTCCGGCAGAATCCTGCTGCCCGGCTGGAAGCCGTCTGCGAGCCCGATCCGACCCGTCGGGAGCGGATCGCCTCCGATCTGGACGTCGCCACGTTCGGCGATCTGGCGTCGATGATCGACAGCACCCCGGAGCTCACCGCGTTGATCATCGCCACGCCGGACTTCGCCCATCGCGAGGTCGCCCTGGCGGGGATCGCCGCGGGTCTGGACCTGATGATCGAGAAGCCGCTGGCCACCACCCGACCCGACGCGCGGGCGATCGTCGCCGCTGCACAGGCGGCGGGGACCAAGATCATGGTCGGCTTCGAGAATCGGTGGAACCCTCGATTCGCCGAGGTCCGCCGCCAACTCGCCGCCCATCCCGCTCCGGTCGTCAACCAGGTGATCAATCTGAACGACACCCGATACGTTCCGACCAGGATGTTGTCCTGGGCGGCGCGCTCCTCCCCCGGCTGGTTCCTGATGCCGCACTCCCTCGATCTGGCGATGTGGCTGTCGGGTGCGACTCCGATCTCGGTGTTCGCCCGCGGCCGACGCGGCGCGCTGGCTGCGGCCGGTGTCGACACCTGGGACGCGCTGACCGCGTCGTTCACCATGTCCGACGATTCGCTGCTGGTGCTGAATTCCCAATGGGTGCTGCCCGAGACGACTCCCGCCGTCTTCGATTTCCGCTACGAGATCCACACCGAGGCGGCGAGCTACCACTTCGACATCTCTCATGACAGCGTCACCCGGTACGACGCGTCCGGTGCGTCCTGGCTGCAGTTCGGGGTGACCGAGCACCAGGGCCGGCTTCGCGGCATCCCGATCGACATGGTCGACGACTTCATCGCCAGCCTCGGCGGGAGCCCTCTCGACCTCCCTGACGGACCGCACGGCGAACTGATCACGACCGCGATCGAGGCCGTACACGACGCCGCGGAAAGCGGCACCCCGCAGGCCATCGCGCCGACGCGCTCCACCCTCCCGACCCTGTAGCGACAACCGATTTCTGGAAGCCAACGAAGGAGTCCGACCATGTCCATCCCGCGATCCACCGATCTCACGCGCCGTCGCCTGCTGTCGATCGGGACGCTGACGGCCGGCGGCCTCGCCCTGACCGGTTGCGTCAGCGCCAACAGCGGTGCGGGAGCGGGCAGCAAGCCCAGTGCCGGCGGCTTGAAGTCCTCCGGCGCGCCCAGCGGCGAGATCACCATCGTCGACGACAACACCAATCTGGTGTTCAAGAAGTCCACGATCGCTGCCTTCGAGAAGGCGACCGGGGTCAAGGTCAGGAGTTACAGCCAGGGCAACTTCAACGACCTGCATGATCGCTACGCGACCCTGTTCGCCGCGCAGGACAGCAGCGTCGACGTGGTGATGACCTGGGCCGGTTGGTCGGCGGAGTTCGGTCAGGCCGGCTGGTTGGAGGAACTCGATCGCACGGTTGTGCCCGACAACCTGATCAAGCCGGCCCTGGACTCCGTCTCCTGGCAGGACAAGCTCTACGGCCTGCCGAAGTTCTCCAGCGTGCAGACGATGTTCTGGAACAAGACCATGTTCGCCGACGCCGGCGTCGATCCCGACACCGCACCACAGGACTGGAACAGCTTCCTGAAGGCCGCCAAGAAGCTGACCCGCGGTGATCATTTCGGGTACGCCTGCGACATCGGCAACCCGGCGGGCGCGTACCAGAACTTCCTGCGGATGCTGCTGCTGAACGGCGGCACCATGTACGACTCCGACTACCGTCCGATCTTCAACAGCGAGCAGGGTGTCCAGGCGCTCAGCTACTTCGTCGACCTGCTGCACAAACACAAGGTGATGGACCCGGCGTCCTTGCAGATCACCAACGCCTCCGATCTGAGCGATCTGTTCGCCAAGGGATCTACCGGTGTCGTGTTCAACTGGCCGTCCCAATGGTCAACCGCGATCGCCGAGACGTCTCGGTTGGACCCGACGACGGTCGGTAATGGCCTGATCCCGGGGATCAGTGTCCGTTCCGCGTCGATCGACGGCTCCGAGGGGTTCGCGATCAACAAGTACTCCAAGAACAAGCAGGCGGCGCTGGCCTGGCTGCAGTTCGTCGCGACCGGAAAGGTGCAACGCAAGATCGTCGCCGACGAGGGCTGGTTCCCGGTGACCGACGACGTGTTGACCGACCCGGCCAGCGTCAAGGCGCTGCCGGTGCTCACCACCTATCAGCAGTCGACCAAGTATGCGACCAAACGCTTCGGTGTCCCCTGGTCCAACGAGCTCGATCAGTTGATGTCGGTCCAGGTCAGCAATGCGATGAACCGCAAGACGACGCCGAAGCAGGCACTCGACGACGCGGTCAAGCAGACCCAGAAGCTCGTCACGAAATACCTGAAGAAGTAGTCCGATGGTGACCAGTCGTGCCGAACGGCGGCGGCGCCGTGATCTCCGCTTCGGAATCACCCTCGCGCTGCCGTCCGCTGCTGTTGTCGTTGCCCTGCTCGGCTATCCGATGGGCTACGCGATCTACATGTCCACCTACAACTGGAACGACAAGGTGCCCGGCCTGCATCCGTTCGTCGGGCTGGCGAACTACGGTCAGCTGCTCGCCGATCCGCAGTTCCACGGAGCGCTCGGTCGGACGGCCGTCTTCGCCGCATTCACGGTGCTCGGCGGGGTCGCGCTGGCGGTCGCCATCGCCAGCCTGCTGAACAAGGACTTCCGCGGCCGAACGCTCGCCCGGGTGCTGCTCCTGGTGCCGTGGGCAGTCCCGCCGGTGGTGAACGGCATCATGTGGAAGTTGATCTTCGACGGGTCGAGCGGCGTGTTGAACTCGATCTTGCTCCGAATCGGCGTGATCGACACCAAGGTCCAATGGTTGGCCGACCCGGATCTGGCGATGCTGGTGCTGATCTTCGCCGAGCTGTGGAAGCTGCTGCCGTTCCTCTGTCTGCTCCTCCTCGCCGGCATGCAGGGTATCCCGGCCAGCATCTACAAGGCCTCGACGATCGACGGCGCCGGCCGGTGGCAACGATTCGTCAAGATCACTGTGCCCAATCTGCGGGGACCGCTGCTGTTCGCACTCGTGGTGCAGTCGATGTGGTCGCTGAAGGTCTTCGACAGCATCTACGTGTTGACCGGCGGATCCGGCGGCCCGGCGGAGGGGACCACGACGATCAACTTCCTGGCCTACCTGATCACCTTCAGCAATCTCGATCGCGGCTACGGGGCCAGTCTCGCGGTTACCACGATGATCCTGGTCGTCCTGGTCACCGTGTTCTGGGTCGTCCTGCTGGGACGGCGGGACCGGAAGGAGGTCGCACGATGAACGCCGCTACCCGGCGAACAGGAAGCCGTGCCCGCCGCCGCGCCCGACTCGCCGTCGGGCATCGGATCCTTGTGCTGATCTTGGTCGGCTACCTCCTGGCACCGTTCTGTTGGATGGTGATCTTCAGCCTGTATCCCTCGCAGGCCCTGCAGCAGGATCGTCCCGATCTTTCCCCCGAGTTGATCACGTTGACGTCCTACGGTCGGCTACTCGCAGACAGCTCGTTCCTGCAGCCGATGGCCAATTCTGCGATCACCGGACTCGCCACGACGTTGATCTGCATGGTCCTCGGGTCTGCGTCCGCCTACGCGATCGCGCGCTACCGGTTCCGCGGCCGCCAGGTGTTGTTGTTCGGCATGTTGACGGTGCAGGCGATCCCGGTGATCGTGTTGGCGGTTCCGCTGTTCATCCTGCTCCGCGCCTTCGGGCTCTACGACCAGGTCGGCGGATTGATCATCACCTACACCGCGTTCATCCTGCCGTTGGTGATCTGGATGATGGTCGGCTTCTTCGGCGACATCCCACCCAGCCTGGAACGGGCAGCCATGATCGACGGCTGCAACCGGCTGCAGATCATGTCCAAGATCGCCTTCCCGCTGGCGGCGCCGGGCATGGCCGCAGCCGCCATCCTGGCTTTCATCACCAGTTGGAGCGACTTCTTCCTGGCCAAGGTCCTGACCTCGACCCACGCGACCACGCTGCCCGTCAAGACCGCGGCGTTCCAAGGACTGTTCGCCATGGACTACACCTCAGCAGCGACCGCCGGCGTGATCACCGCGATCCCGGTCCTGCTGCTCGCACTGATCGCACAGAAGTGGATCATCCGCGGCCTGGTCGAGGGCGCGGTGAAGGGATAACGATGGCTGAGATCGAGTTGATCAACGTACAGAAGACCTACGGCCGCGGCCGGAAGGCCACTCCGGCGGTGCACAGCCTGGGCTACACCATCGAGGACGGGCACTTCGTCTCCCTGCTCGGCCCCTCCGGCTGCGGCAAATCGACGACGCTGAACATGATCGCCGGCCTGGAGGACATCACCGACGGGGAGATCCTGATCGACGGCCAGCGGGTCGATGATCTTGACCCGGACAAGCGCGATCTGGCGTTCGTCTTCCAGGACTATGCCCTCTACCCGCACATGGACGTCTACGACAACATCGCCTTCGGCCTCAAGATGCGCAAGGTGCCCAAGCAGGAGATCGAGGAACGGGTCCGCGACGCCAGTCGGCGACTGGACATCGAGCATGTGCTGTCCAGCAAACCCCGCAATCTCTCCGGCGGGCAACGGCAGCGGGTGGCGCTGGCCCGGGCGATCGCCCGCCGGCCGGCGGTCTTCCTGTTCGACGAGCCGTTGTCGAATCTCGACGCGCTGCTACGCGATCAGACCCGCAGCGAGCTGAAGATGTTGCACGCCGAGCTGGGTGCCACCAGTGTGTACGTGACACATGATCAGGAAGAGGCGATGTCCCTGTCGGATCGGATCGCGGTGATGAGCCGCGGCCGTCTTGAGCAGTACGGCACACCGTACGAGATCTACAACCGGCCGGCGACCCGATTCGTCGCGTCGTTCGTCGGCAAGCCGCGGATGAATCTGCTGGCGGCCGAACGGATCTCCGGAGACATGTTTGCGGTGGGCCGCTCGGGCCTGCGGGTCCCGATCCCCACCGACCGGGACACGGTGATCGTCGGCCTCCGCCCCGAACAGTGTGCGCTGCGCCCGGCAGAGCCGGACCAGGCGCACGGGACGACGAAGGTGATCGAGCCGCTCGGCAACGTCGCCGACATCACCGTCGATCTCGGCTCGGCCCTGTTCACCGTCCGGATCCCGGGCTTCGGCGACTTCGAGGTCGGTCGTCCGGTGACGATCGACCTGTCAGCCACGCCACTGCATGCCTTCGACACCGACACCGGAGCCCGCCTGGACACCTGAACAACAATCCCCGTCGAGGTCACGACGTGCCGACAGGTCCCTGAGCCTGTCGAAGGGCACGGGATCGTCACCCAATACCCTTCGACAAGCACAGAGATCGTCGACGGGCTCAGGGCAGCTGATGAACGGCGAACGGCAGCACCTCGGAGGCGCCGGCATCGGTGAGCAGTTTGCCGGCGACGGTCAGGGTCCAGCGACTGCGGATGGTGTCGTCGACCAGTAACACCGGTCCGTCCAAGGCGGTCCCCGGTTGAAGACCGAGGCCGGCCAGCAATTCGCGGACCCGGACCCCGGAGGATGCATCGTCGGTCGGTGTCGGGCCGGTGATCGTCAGGGCGTCGACCAGCGGCAGTCGGCCGACGGTGGACAGGTGCTGCGCCACCGAACTGATCAGGGTCGGGAACCGTCGAGACGGCATCGGCACCACCGCTGTCGGCCGTTGCCAACTGCGCGACCACCGCTTGAGCACCTCGACGGCCGCATCCAGGATCTCCTGCGGGACGGCGGCGTCACGCCGCCAGAGTTGATCAAGGGTCTGCTGCCACGCCGGATCGTCGGCGAAGGCGATCGCCCGGCCCTCGCCGAGGAAGTTGATCTTTCCCTTCACACCATCGATCTTGGACGGCCACAGCTTGCGCGGCTCGACGGTGACGTCCAGGCCACGGAAGAATCGTTGCGCGGCTTGGACGATCTCACTCGACGGTCGTGGTCCGGGATCCGGCAACTCACCGGTACACACCGAGCACCGGCCACAGGGCGCCGGATCCGGATCATCCAACGCCTGCTGCAGGAACTGCATCAGGCAACCCTCGCCGTGGGCGTACCGCCGCATCAGGTCGGCCTCGGCCGAACGGACCCGACGGAGTTCGGTCCACTTCGCCTGGTCATAGGTCCAGCCGTTGCCGGTCGGCACCCAACCGCCGGACACCTTCTGCACCGCGTCGTCGACCGCGATGATCTTGAGCAGCGTCGACAACCGGCCCGGTCGGATCCCGGTCGCCGTACTGATCGCAGCCTCCGACATCGGCTCCTCGGTCAGCTGGTCGAGCACCCGGTCGACCTGCTCCGGATCGGGGATGCCGGCGGTCGCGAAATAGTCCCAGATCCGTTCGTCGGCCTTGGCCGGGACCAGCACGGCGACAGCGTCGTCCAACGCACGACCGGCACGTCCGACCTGCTGGTAGTACGCCACCGGGGACGCCGGAGAGCCGAGGTGGACGCAGAAGGCCAGGTCGGGTTTGTCGTAGCCCATCCCGAGCGCCGAGGTCGCGACCAGCGCCTTGATCTTGTTGTCCCGCAGCCGGTCCTCCAGCTCGGTGCGATTCTCGGTCTGCCCCGTGTAGGCGGCGACGTCCAGGCCCTGCTCGCTCAGGAACCCGGCGACCCGGTCGGCCTCGGCGACGGTGAGCACGTACACGATGCCCGAGCCGGGTAACGACTGCAGCGCCTCGGCCACCCAGGCGTAGCGTTCCAGCGGCGACAGTTCCGGAACCACTGTCAGCCGCAGCGACGCACGGGCCAACGATCCGCGCAGGGTCAGCGTCTCGCCCCCGTCGTGGGCCAGCTGGGCAGCGACGTCGCGGGTGACCCGCTCGTTGGCGGTCGCCGTGGTCGCGAGCACCGGCGTCCCGGGCGACAGCGACAGCAGAGTGCGGGTCAGCCGCTGATAGTCGGGTCGGAAGTCGAAACCCCAGTCCGATACACAGTGCGCTTCGTCGATCACCAGCAGGCCGCACCCGGCCAACAGGCCCGGCAGCCGCTCGGCGAACCGTGGATTGCCGAGTCGCTCCGGTGACACCAGCAGGACATCAAGCCGGTCCTGGTCGAGCAGGGCGAAGATCTCGTCCCAGGCCTCGAAGTTGGTCGAGTTGACCGTCGCAGCCCGCAGTCCGGCGCGTTCGGCGGCGGCGATCTGATCCCGCATCAGGGCCAGCAGCGGGGACACCACCAGGGTCGGACCACCGCCGTTGCCGCGGATCGCGGCGGTCGCACCCCAATAGGCCGCCGACTTTCCCCAGCCGGTCGCTTGGACGACAAGCACCCGGCGTTGCTCGTCGACCAGCGCCTGCACCGCCCGCAGCTGATCGGCTCGGGGCTCGGCCTCCGGGCCGGCGGCGGCCTTGATGGTCCGGTCCAGGATTGCGGCGGTGCTCTGCGTCATGGCGCCATCATGCCCCGAGCTGCCGACGGCGCGATCGCGTCGTCCACAGCTCGCTTCTTCCCGCGCCCAGCAGGGTGTGGTTCCGGGACCTTCCCGATACTCCGCGGCTCCCTCCGTGATGAGCCTCGTCTGTTGTAAGGATGGTTCCTTGCTGGGGACGGCCGAGACGATCGCCGATGTCCCGTTCGACCGTGTCCGCGCCCTGCTGACGTCGGCCGGAGCGCCGACCCTGCTGGGAGTCAGTGGCCGTACCACAGGTCTCACGATCGGAGTCGAACCGGAACAGTCGATGCTGTGGGTGCACGGCGGCTACTGGTATCAAGGCGAGGATCTCTTCATCGCCCAGGGACCCCACGACTCGGACCGGACCCAGGTCGTCTATCGGATCAGGAACATCTCCGGTCAACCCGACCTGCTGATCCGGCTCTGGCAGCGAAGCATCCTGAAGGGTCAGCAACACCAACTCGAGCAGTACGCCGCGGAGTTGGCACAGCGTCTCTGAACCACGGCGAGGCGACCGAGTGGAAGCCACGGGTGGAGTCCGGGGCAGCATCGACGCTGGCGGCACACGCCTGGGCCGCGCTCGTGAGGCTGAGCAGGATCGCGGCATTGCCAGGATCGCGCTTGACGCCGACCGCGAATGCGGCGTCGTCGCCCGGTCCACCCCACAGGTCCACCGCGTACCACAGCGGTCCCTTCGGCGGCATGCGCGAGAACCCGGGCAACTGTTCCGTCCATTCCCGGGACGGGCACATCCCCGCTTCGCTCACGATGGCGTTCGAGGAAATCTCGACAGGCTCTGGCGGCCGACAGAATGTCCGCGCCGCCCATTGTGGCGGGAGACCCATCCTGGTCGCGTGCAGCAGTCATGATCAGTTATGCCTTGATCAACTGCTGTCGAAGGTCGCCGGCCAGGTTGCCGCGTTCGGCAACCTCCATTCCCCCGAGTTCCAGCCAGCCGCGCAATCGATGCAGTTCCTCGGCGAGCTCACCGGCAACGTCCCGGGCGTTCTGGCCGGGCTCGAGGTAGGCACTCTGCACCATCAGCACGCCGCGTTGCCGATCGGCCTTCAGGTCACAGCGGCCGACCAGGGTCTCACCGAGCAGGAAGGGCAGCACGTAGTAGCCGAACTGTCGTCGCTCGGCGGGGACGAAGAGCTGCTGGGAAAGCGGATTGGTGAAGCCACACAGCAGTTCGGCACTCACCCGGATGAAGGAGTCGAACGGGCTCAGCAGGGCCCGCAGGTGCATCGGCTTCGGCACCCGGGTGCCGGGCAGCAGATAACCGGGCTCGGTCCACCCTTGGACGCTGATCTTCTCCAGCCTGCCATCCTCGACCAGCTCGGCGATCCGGGACTTCCAGTCCGGACGCAGCCACCGACCATTCGACCCCTGGACCAGGGTTCGATGTCCGGACGCGCGGAGACCGAGGTAGGCCGCGATCTGTTTCGCGGTTCCGACGCCGACAGCTCTGGCGGCCAGCATCAGCAACTCCCGTTGGGATTCCTCCGGGCCAAGCGTTTCGGTCTCCAGGATCTCGGCAGGGATGACGCGTTCGGCGATGTCGTAGAGCCGGGTGAAGCCGCGCCGACCGGCGACGGCGAGCAGGCCGCAATCCAACAGCGTCTCCACGACGACCTTGCTCCGATCCCACCCCCACCAGGAGCTCGTACGGGGTCTGGCCGCGGCCAACTCAGAGGCCGCCAGCGGGCCATGCTCGGCGATCTCGTCATAGATTGCGGCGACATCGTCCCGGGTTGAACGGTCGGCACCTCGCGGCCAGCCGATCCAGCTCAGTTCGCGGATCGGCCAGGTCCGGTAGCGCTGCAGGGTGTAGAGCCGAACAGGGACCAGGCAGGTCGCGTGCAGCCAGGTCTCGAACAGCGCCCGACGCCGGTAGGCCAGCTCGTCGAGTGCCGACATCCGATACGGCCCGAGCCGGGAGTAGAGCGGGAGATAGTGCGACCGGACGAGGACGTTCACCGAGTCGAGTTGGACGGCGACGAGGCGCTCCGCGAGACGGGCGACGTGGGCCAGCGTCGGTTTGCTCGGCTCGCGCCCGAATCCCTGTGCCTGCAGGGAAATTCGGCGGACCTCGGGCAGTGACAGGGCGTTGTCAGTGGTCATAGCCCTGCTCCGCCATCGCGGATCGGAGATAGTTGATCACGTGCTGTCGGGACTGCTCGGTCGCGTCGTCGGCCGCCGGGCCATTCATGGCCCACTGCAACGGGGTCTCGCCCGAGGTGTCGGACAGTGCTGCCAGGTCGGCACCGCGCTGCACCAGTGTCCGCACTCGATCGAAGTCACCGCGCCAGGCGGCGATGTGCAATGACGACGCCGGCCACGGCGGCCGCTCCAGGGCGTCTTCGAATGCTCGGCGATCATGAACCGGCCGGCCGTGGGAGATGATCACTCGCTGGAACGGGAGAGCGAGCATCGCCTGCAGGTCGGGCAGG
Organism: Microlunatus soli; assembly: GCF_900105385.1. Classification (NCBI taxonomy): domain Bacteria; kingdom Bacillati; phylum Actinomycetota; class Actinomycetes; order Propionibacteriales; family Propionibacteriaceae; genus Microlunatus; species Microlunatus soli. Next base: position 1,865,990 of record NZ_LT629772.1, read on the forward strand.
GCGCGCTCTTCGTGGGTGGGTGACATCCACACCCGCAGCGAGCCGTCCCGTTCGGTCATGCCATCGCCGAACACCAGCGTGTGGTGCTCGGGGATCCACAGCGGCGTCTCGGCCCAGCCGCGGACATCGCGGAACGGGACCAGCCCGCCGGGCAACTCGGTCCCCGGGACGATGGTTTCGACGTCGGCCGTCAGTGGCCCGATCGCCGCGATCATGTCGGGATCGACGTCGTTCGGCCCGAAGACGCGGCAACCGTACCGGTCGGCCAGCAGATCGCTGCTCCATCGGCTCCGATCACCCCAACTCTCCCGCAGATGATCGGGGATCAGCACAGCGACCGCGGTCGGGGGACGGTCGCTGAGGCGATCCCAGACCGCGCTCGCGTCGTCCGGCGGAAGCAACGGGTCGAGCACCCAGCGCTGATCGCCGACGTCGACGCAGACGCTGGTCACGACCTCCGGCCAGTCATGCCCCTCTTTCCAGGACGGATGCTGTTGACGCCAGATCCACAGGCCCGGTTCGAGATCGATCACCTCGACGTCAGGATGTGCGGTTCGGCCCATGTCGTCGCCTCTCCCCTCAGATCAAGATCGTTTGGTCCGAGATCGTTTGTGCCGAGATCGTTTCGAGGAAGATCATCATCCGAAGGCCCAGGTCACCCGATTGAGCAGATCGCCCCACTGTGAGATCAGCTGCCCGACGCCGGCGAACCCGACCGCCTGCGTCGCGTCGGCGAAAATGTAGGCGGTGGCCTGCCGGCCTCCGTCATGGTCGAGCGTCTCGCTGACGAGCTGTCCCGCACCGGTTGTCACCGCTGACCTCCTAGTGTCGCGCGCCATCAATTCGTGGGTCGTTACGACGCACGGACTTCTGACACGCGACACTAGCCTGCTTCAGCGGTCACCTCCACGGATTGACCGTTCAGTACTTCACCCGGAAGTTGCCGACCAGTTGGATCCGGTTGTCGTCGGGATCGCTGATCGGGCACAGCCGCACCCCCTTGTTGGCCTCGACGATCTCGCCGGCCTGCAGTCCCATCTCCCGGACCTCGCGGACGCCCTCGTCCAGGTCCGAGACCGCCAGGTTGAACAGGCCGTGGCCGGCGCGGACGGGGTCCTCGGTCACCTGCAACCAGCCACCGCCGGTGACCTGCCATTCGACCAGGGTGTCCATCGGGTTGTTGTCCGGCTCCCGGCCGAACAGCTTGCTGTACCACTCTCGTCCTTGAGCGATGTCGCTGACGGCAAGCACCGCCAGCAGATGATCGACATGCGCCATGATCAGTTCTCCTTCACGTCGGTGGCAGCGGCGAATTCCGCGGCCAGGGTGTCCAGTTGGTGCGCGGTTCCCTGCTCCCGCCATTCCGGTCGCTCCTGACCGGGCAGATACATTCCGTGTTCGGTGAGCACCAGCACCGTGTCGTCGCCGTCGGCGCGGAACTCGACACTGGTGGCCGAAACCGTGGACAGCTGGTCCTCGGTGTGCAAGGTCGACGTGGTGAGGATCCTGGTGTTCGGCACGATCTCGGCATAGCGGCCGCGATAGGTCAGCCGACGGCCGTCGCCGTCCGGCCCCGTGACCGTCTCCAGACCACCGACCACGAAGTCCTGGGAATGCTCTGCCCCTTGGGCCATCCAGCGTCTCCGGGCTTCCGGCGTGGCCCAGGCCGCGAACACCCGATCGACCGGGGCGCTGTAGCGACGTTCCAGGGTGAACGTCGAATGGGTAACCTCCATGATCATTTTCCCTTCAGGTAGTCGTCGAGTTGATCAAGCTGCCGCTCGGTCTCGGTACGCTGCCGGCCGAGCCACTGCTCCGCCTGCCGGAGCGCCGTGGGCTCGATCCGGCAGCTGCGGACCCGGCCGACCTTCTCGGTCACGATCACGCCTGCTGCCTGGAGGACCTGCAGGTGTTGCATCACCGCAGGCAGTGACATCGTCAACGGTTCGGCAATGGCTTTCACCGTTGCCGGTCCGCGAACCAGTCGCTCCACGATTGCTCGTCGCGTCGGGTCGGCCATCGCCTGGAACACTCGACCGAGCGGATCGGGATCCGATTGGTTAACCATGTACTTAACTATGGGTCTGCGATGACGCAAAGTCAAGCAATCACTTAACTATTCCGCGCAGACTTGTTCCGAGGGCGACTCGGTAACACGTACTGCGATCTGTTCGGATCGGTCGCGGCGTTGAGGATGATCTCGAGTCGGGTCCAACCACTGCAGTGGGTCGCGCCGGTTCAGCTGGCGGAGTCGACCTCGGGGCGATCGGGGACCACCAGCGGCGCCTCTCGGGGCATTCGGATGGCAGCCAGGAAGCCGACCGCGAGCAGCAGACCGCCGGCAAGAAACGCCGCCGGATAGGACACCCGGTCAGCGAGCAGGCCGGCAACCAGCGGACCGACGATGGCCCCGATGTCGGAGCACATCGAGAAGATCGCCACCGGACGTCCGGCGCGGCCACCAGCAGCATCTCCCACCGCCGCGGCCGGTGCCGTACCGAGGAAGGCGGCAGCGACGCCGTAACCGCACAGGATCGCCCCGAGCAGCCAGATGTTCGGCGCGATCGGCACCAGCACGATCGCCGCGCAGGCGATCACACCGCCGGTGATCATCGCCGGTCGACGCCCGACGGTGTCGGTGAAGCGGCCCGCCGGCCCCAGGGCGATCGTCTGCACCACCGACGCGCAGGCGAAGGCGATCCCGGTCCAGGACGGCTTGCCGTGCAGCACCTCAACCACCAACACCGGCACCAGCGACGACCGGACGCCGAAGGAGCTCCAGCCCTGCGCCAGATTGGTCAGGCAGGCAGCCTGGTAGCGCCGGTCGGCCAGCACCCGACGGAACGGGATCGGCGCCTCGGCACGCTCGGGTGCGGCCTGTTCGGGCGCCCGCAGCAGCAGCAGTCCGACGGTGCCGGCGGCGATCAGGGTGCCGGCATAGAACAGAAAAGGTGCGGTGATCGAGATCGTGGCGAGCACACCGCCGACCGCCGGGCCGGCCATCCCGCCGAGCAGGAAGCCACCCTGATAGATGCCGGTCGCCCGGCCGCGCCGGTCCGGTGCGACCACTCGCAACAGCAGGGTCATCGCCGAGACCGTGAACATCGCCGACCCGATCCCACCGGCAGCGCGCAAGATCAACAACTGCGGGTAGTCCTGAGCCAGCGCGACCAGCCCGCTGGAGATCGCCACGATGAACATCCCGACGCCGAGCACCACCCGCTCGCCGAGCATCGAGATCAGACGCGGACAGAACGGGCTGCAGATCAACCGCATCAGAGCGAAGGCCGAGACCACGGCCCCGACCTCGAAGTTTCCTACTCCGAACGATCGGGCGAAGACCGGCAGCACCGGCAGCACCACGCCGAAGCCGACCATGACGCAGAAGGCGATGACTCCGAGGACCAGGACTTCGCGTGGCATCCCGGAGACGGCGAACCTCTTCACAAGCGGTCAGCCTACGGGTCGGCTCGGCCACTTACCGCGCGGGCTTGAGCACAGGTTCGATCGGTCAACGACCCGTCCGCGGTGCGATCAAGCCCGCTACGCCGCGGGCGCGTTGCAGAATTCAGCAGCCGCCGGCGACGGCGGGGATGATCGAGATCTGCGCCCCGTCAGCGATCTCGGCGTCCAGCCCGCCGATGAAACGGACATCGTCGTCGCCGATGTAGACGTTGACGAAGCGGCGCAGCGCACCGGCATCGTCCAACACCCGGGCCTTGATGCCCGGGTGGTTGGACTCCAGATTGTCGATCAGCTCGGCCAGGTTGCCACCGTCGGCCGAGACCTCCTTCTCACCACCGGTGTAGTTGCGAAGGATGGTCGGGATCCGTACCGATGCACTCACTTGGCAGCCTTCCAGAAGTCTTCGAATGCGTCGTAACGCGGCGGGATGGTGGTCTTCGGTCCGACCTTGTCGGCAACCGCGTCCAGGGTCTTGAGTCCGTCGCCGGAGTTGATGATCACGGTCTCGGCGGACGGATCAAGATCACGGTCGTTGATCAACTTCGCCGTTACGCCGAGGGTGACACCGCCGGCGGTCTCACCGAAGATGCCCTCGTTGCGGGCCAGCCGCTGGATGTTCTCCACCACGGTTGCGTCGTCCACGTCGGTGATCTTGCCGCCGGTGCGGCGTACCACGTCCAGCACGTACGGCCCGTCGGCCGGGTTGCCGATGGCCAGCGACTTGGCGATGGTGTCCGGCTTGACCGGAGCAACGACATCCTGGCCGGCCTGGTAGGCCTGCACGATCGGCGAGCAACCGGTGGCCTGCGCACCGAAGATCTTGTACGGCTTCTCCTCGACCAGGCCGAGCTTGATCAACTCGGTGAAGCCCTTGTCGATCTTGGTCAGCTGGGAGCCGGACGCGACCGGGATGACGACCTGATCGGGCAGCCGCCAGCCGAGCTGCTCGGCGATCTCGAAGGCCAGCGTCTTGGAACCCTCGGCGTAGTAGGGCCGGACATTGACGTTGACGAACGCCCAGCCCTCTTCCTCGCCGGCGATCTCACTGGCCAGCTTGTTGACGTCGTCGTAGCTGCCCTCGATCGCGATCAGCGTGGTGTCATAGACCGCGGAGGCGAGGATCTTCTGCTGCTCCAGGTTGCTGGGCACCAGGACGACCGACTTGATGCCGGCCCGCGCGGCCGCGGCAGCGACAGCGTTGGCCAGGTTGCCGGTGGACGGACAGGCCAGCACCTGCAAGCCGAGCTCGCGGGCGGCGGACAGCGCGACGGCCACCACCCGGTCCTTGAAGGAATGCGTCGGGTTGCCGGAGTCGTCCTTCACCCAGAGCTGCTTCAGACCGAGGTCGTCGGCGAGGTTGCGGGCGTCGACCAGCCGGGTGAAGCCCGGGTCGGTGGAGCGGAAGGTCGCAATGTCGGCCGGGACCGGCAGCAGCGAGGCGTAGCGCCAGATGCTCTTCGGTCCGCGTTCGATCTGTTCACGGGTGATCTCGGGGTATTCGTAGCCCACCTCGAGCGGGCCGAAGCACTCCAGGCACGCATAGAACGGGCCGAGCGGGCTCTTCGCGCCGCAGGCGCGGCAGACGAGGTGGGTGGCGTTGCCGAATGCGCCGGGCCGACAACCCGCGGGGGCTTCGGTCTGGAGTGCTGTGGTCACAGCAGATACCGTCCTTCATCTCTCTCGGCCGGCTTTCGTACCGAGTCGGAGTTGGCACCGGTGCTGAGTTGTCAGCTGGTTGCCGGGGGGTCACTGGGCCGAATCCCTCGCCCCCTCTGGATGAGCTCTGCTCAGCGTACGGGTCGGCCACCGGTCCATACCTAATCGCATCCCATATTTCGGCCAAACTGACCACAATACGAGACGACCTGGTGGGCGGCGGTAGGGACGCGGGCCGGCCTACTCTTGCTGCATGGACGACGTGCGACCGATCGGCGGCGGGCGGTTGACCGCTCCGCAGCAGCTGCGGCGACTCGGCAATTGGGCCAATCTGTCCACGCCGGTGGGCCTGCTGATCGCGCGGATCGGGCGTGCCGATGTACAGCGTGGCCCGCGCGGGCTGGTGCTCGCCGACGGCTACCGGCTCGGCTTCCCGATCGCCGGGGCGTTCACCGTGGGCAACGTGGTGATCACCGCCCGGAGCTGGCCGGACCTGTTGGCCACCAGTCCCAACCTGCTCCGGCACGAGGAACGCCATTCCTGGCAGTACTTGGCCTGTCTCGGGCTGCCGTTCTTCGGTTTGTACGCCGCCGCGATGGGCTGGTCGTGGTTACGGACCGGCGATCTGGCCCGGGCCAACGTCTTCGAACGCGCCGCCGGACTGGCCGACGGCGGCTACCTCTGATCCGGTTCCCGGCTGGCAGACGCTCAGGACAAAGCGTTGCGGGCCATCGCCAGCCGGTCGGCTCGCCGTCCCGGCATGGTGTCCCAGTAGTAGCTGAACGCCCCGAGCGCGATACCGAGCGCCCAGGCACGGGCCCGCAGCCACTCGGGTTGGTCGATCCCGAGCCGCTGCCGGAACACCTCGCGGGCGGGGTCGTCCAGCACTTCCCAGGCGCCGTGCAGGTCGATGGTCGGATCGCCGATCGACAGCGAGCCGAAGTCCAGGACGGCGGTCAGCCGGCCATCGCGGAGCAGGAGGTTCTCCGCGACCAGATCGCCGTGATACCAACGGTCCGGGCCGAGCTCGGCCGCGCCCGGCAGCGTCAACGCCTCCTCCCACAACGCGAGCGCGGCGTCGAGGTCCAGATCCAGACCGTCGATCGATCGGCAGAGGTCGATGTTGCGTCGGGTGTCGGCATCGAATTCGACCAGTGGGCGGCCGCGATACCAGCGCAGGCTGTCGTCGGCGCGGGCCTGCTGCGGCACTTCCAGCGAACGCAGCGCCGCCACGACGTCGGCCAGATCCTCGGCCAACGCGATCGGCGATGCTCCGAGCGCCGGATCGCCACCGGGACGGGCCGGATCGCCAGCGGGATGGGCCGGATCGACACTGGCCGGATGGACGCCGTCGATCCAGCCGACGACCGACCAGCGCTCGGGGTAGCCGAAGCCCGGATCTCCGACAGCGACGATCTGCGGCACCGTGACCGGCAGCTGGGAGGCCATCAGCGGTGACCAGCGGCGTTCCTTGGTGATGCTGTCGCCGTTGCCGGGTTGCCGTGGCATTCGGACCAGCAGCTCATCGCCCAGCCGGAACAGCAGATTGGTGGAGCCGGACGCGCCCAACGGTGTCAGTGGCAGCGCGGCGTACTGCGGAAGATCGCGGTCGAGCAGCGCTCGCACCAGGTCGAGGTCGATCGACAACTCGTCGTCGTGCAGCGGCCGGTTCACGGCTCAACTGTGGGCGGTGCGCTCACCGGTGTCGAATGATTTCGCCTGACGGCGGCAACCCTCAGGCGTCGATGTTGAGATCGATGCCGAGCCGACGAGCCGAACGGTTCCGCTGCCGGGTGGCACGCAGCCGACGCAGTCGCTTGACCAGCAGCGGATCGGCGGCGAGCGCCTCCGGGCGGTCGATCAGCGCATTCAGCAGCTGGTAGTAGCGGGTCGCCGACATCTCGAACTTGTCCCGGATCGCCTGCTCCTTGGCGCCGGCGAACTTCCACCACTGGCGTTCGAAGGACAAGATCTCGGCATCGCGGTCGCTGAGCTCGTCTGCCCGGTCGTCGCCGGGAACGAATGCTGCTTCGTTCGCTGACACCATGTCCTGCATCTTAGGGGGCGAATGACAGATGTGTCATTCGCCTGCCCGGCGCGCCGCCGGGTTGACCGCAATGATCATCGCGATCGGGATCACGACGACGCGGTTGCCGGCAGCGAAATGCGATGGGGTTGGATGGTCCTCGTGACCGAGACGCAGGACAAGCGCATCCGTTGGGGCATCATCAGCACCGGGCACATCGCCGGGGTCTTCGCCCGAGACCTGGCCTTGCTGCCCGACGAGGCCGAACTGGCCGCCGTCGCCTCCCGGACCCAGGACAAGGCTGACGCCTTCGCCGCCGAACACGGCTTCGCCCGGTCGTACGGCAGCTACGCCGAGCTGGCTGCCGACGACGCGATCGACGCTGTCTACATCGCCACCCCGCACAACGACCACGTCGGCTCGGCCCGAATGTGTCTGGAGGCCGGCAAGTCGGTGCTGGTGGAGAAGCCGCTGACCACCAGCGCGGCCGACACCGAGTCGCTGATCGGGTTGGCCCGGGAGCGCGGCCTGTTCCTGATGGAGGCGCTGTGGACGCGGACCAATCCGCTGCTCCGCAAGGCCGTCGAGGTCGCCCACAGCGGTGAGCTCGGCCCGATCCGGCACCTCGACGTCAGCTTCGGCTTCCGGTTCTCCGGACCCGATGACCATCGGCTGATCGATCCGGCCCAGGCCGGCGGCGCGATCTGGGACCTGGGCGTCTACCCCACCCACCTCAGCAACGTGTTCCTCGGCGAGCCGACCGACCTGGTCGGCTTCGGGCACCGGACCCACACCGGGGTCGACAGCCATGCCGCAGCCACATTGCGGTTCGCCGCCGACGGCGACCGACCGGAGATCACCGCGTCCCTGCTCGCCAGTCTGGAGATCGACCCGACCAACCGGGCGACCGTGTTCTGCGAACAGGGCAAGATCGAGTTGGACTCGGTGGTCAAGCCGGAGTCGATCACGGTGGTCCGCGGGACCGGCGGCGACGCCGAGCGGGAGGAGATCGTCACCCAGCTGCTCGGCGGCGGCTACACGCTGCAGGCTCAGGAAGTGATGCTCGGAGTGCGGTCGGGCAAGCTGGAGTCGCCCTTGGTGCCCTGGGCGGACTCGCTCGCGGTCGCCCGGACCTTGGACCGCTGGCTGGAGACCGTCACAGACGAGGTGCCGGCCAAGCCGGCCGGTTCGGCAACGTCTGGATCCGGTCGATCCGATTTCGCCCAGTCCGCTTCCGATCGGTCAGGATCCGAACGGTGAAGCGACTTCTGGGCGAGATCCAGCCGTACGCCTGGGGTTCCAAGGACGCCCTGCCCCAGTTCCTCGGTGTGCCGGCGACGGGGGCACCGCAAGCGGAGTTGTGGCTCGGCGCCCATCCGTCCGCGCCGGCGACGATCGACGGCGAACCGTTGGATGCGGCGATCACCGCCGCCCCCGAGGATTTGGTGGGTACGGCGCCGGTGCAGCGATTCGGGCCGCGATTGCCGTACCTGATGAAGGTGTTGGCGGCTGCCCAGCCGTTGTCCCTGCAGGCGCACCCGGACCGCGAACAGGCCGAGGCGGGGTTTGCCCGGGAGAACGCGGCCGGGATCGCAGTCGATGCACCGGAGCGCACCTACCGCGACGACTGGCCGAAGCCGGAAGCGCTGTGTGCGTTGGGAGAGTTCCACGCCCTGTGCGGGTTCCGGGAACCAGCCGAGACCTATCGGCTGTTCGCCGAACTGGGCGTCCAGGCTGCTGTTGATCTTGTCCGACCGCTGCAGTCCGGCGGCCCGGCAGAGCTCCGCGACGTCTTCGCCAGCCTGCTCCGGTTGGACAACGCGGCCGACCTGGTCGATCAGCTGGTCGCCGCCGCGACCAAGATCAACTCCGAGCCGGGAGAGCTCGGCGACTTCGCCCGGACCGCGGTCGAGATCGCCGGGTTCTACCCCGGTGACCCCGGCGTGCTGGCGGCATTGATCATGAACCGGGTCCGGTTGCAGAAGTACGACGCGCTCTACCTGCCGGCCGGCAATCTGCACGCCTACCTGCGCGGCCTCGGCGTGGAGATCATGGCCAACTCCGACAACGTGCTGCGCGGCGGCCTGACCTCCAAGCACATCGACGTCGACGAGTTGCTGCGACTACTGGACTTCACTCCCGGCTGGGCCGGCCCGGTGCCGGTTGTCGAGGAGTCCGGCGGCGTCTACAGCTACCGGACCGAGGCACCGGAATTCGCACTCTGGCGGATCGAGATCGGTGATCGGCCGATCGACCTGCCGGCCGACGGGCTGGGCCGGGTGGTGCTGGCAACGGACGGCGCCGTCACTCTCACCGGTACGGCAACCGGCTCCGCACCGCTGGAACTGGCAACCGGGCAATCGGCCTTCGTGCTGCCGTCGGAGACGGTCCGAGCGAGCGGTAACGGTACGGTCTTCGTCGGCTCACCCGGCGCAGCCTGAGCGCACTCCGCCCGACCGGACGAGTCCCGCCGCGCCACGATGTGCGGCCGGGGCGAGGCGACGATGGCGGGAATAATGGGCAAATCGGCTCGTGTTGGCACCGATATGCAGACCGATCGCGCTCGGGCCGAGTTCGAGATGACCGAGTTGAGTCATCGGCCGCTGACCGACGATGCGGTGCTGTCCGGCACCGGGCCGTTGTGGCTGACTGTGCTGTCCGGCGGCGTCACGCTCGAGACCGCGGCCGGCGTCATCGAGGTGGAGCCCGGCGATGCTGCCTGGTTGGACGCCCGGACCGCCTATCGCGTGACGGTGATCCGGCCGACCGATCTGGCCACCGGCGATCTTCGGGCGACCGGACTGACCCGGCGGCTGCCGAGCCCGATGCTGGTCCGCGGCTTTACTGCCCGGCATGCCGGCGTCGCAAGTCTGATCAAGACCTGCCCGTTGGACGGCAGTTGCCAGGTCTCGGTCCTCGCCGACGGCTACGGAAACCTGCTCGGCGCGGCGATGGTCGATTCCTGGCTGCAGGACGAGGGTCTCGGCGCCGAAGGACCGGAACAGGATGATCTGGCCGTCACCCAGGTGATCGCTGCCGTCCGGGCCGAGCCGGCGAATCCGTGGACCGCCGCTTCGATGGCCGGATTGGTACACCTGTCGCGTTCGACCCTGGGCGAACGGTTCCGCAAGGCCGTCGGCCGGAGCCCGATCCAGCTGGTCCGCGAGGTCAGGATGGGTGAGGCCCGTCGACTGCTCCTCGACCCGTCCCATCCGGTCGAGTACGTCGCCTCGGCGGTCGGTTACGGCTCGCTCGCCGCCTTCAGCCGCGCGTTCGCCGGCCAGCATGGCGTCTCTCCCCAGGCCTGGCGGGCTCAGGAAGCTCAGGCTCGGGCCCGCGGCGACCGCAACGCGGCGAACCCGACGGCACTGGCGAACGCGACGACCGCACCGACCGACAGCGCCGTCGTCACCCCGTGATCGTCGACGAGGACACCGCCGAGCGCCGATCCGGCGGTGATCGCCAGCTGGAAGGCCGTGACCTGTAGCCCGAGCGCGGACTCGGCGCGTTCGGGCTCGACGCGGGTGACCCAGAGTTGGGTGGCGACCGGGACCATGTTGAAGCCGACGCCCCACAGCACGACACCGATCACCAACTGCAGCAGCCCGTTGGCGCTCGCCGCGGTCGCCAGGCCGGCGGCCAACAGCGTCGGCGCGGCGACGACGGCGATGGTCAGCCGGGTGGCGAGCGCTCCGGCGACGAGATTGCCGACCAGACCGCCGAGACCCCAGACCAACAACAGCCAGGCAGCGCTCGACGGCGACACGTTCATGATCACCAGCCGGATGTACGGGTAAGCGGCGAAGTTGCCCATCGCGACCGCGGCGATGCAGAGCAATCCGATGATCAACCGAGGGTTGCCGATCGCTCGGCGCATCATCGCCCAGCCGGCCGACGGATGTGCCGGGACCGCGGGCAGCGCGATGATCACCGCCACCGCCGCGATCGCGGTCAGCAGCGTCGCGATGCCGAAGACGGTGCGCCAGCCGAGCGCGTCGGAGCCGATCGAGGCCAGTGGCACGCCGATGATCGTCGCCAGACTGACTCCCAACGACAGACTGGTCGACACCAGCCGATCGCGTCCGGGCAGGGCATGGGTGCCGGCACCGAAGGCGAAGGTCCAGAAGCCGGCGATCGCGATCCCCAGAATCAGCCGCCCGATCACCATCACCCAGAACGCCGGGGCCAGGGCAACCGTCAGGTCGGCGAGAGTTGCCGCGATCAACAGACCGATCAGCACGCGACGGCGATCCATCCGCGGCAGCAGCGCGGCGATCGTCGGCGCGGTGATCGCTCCGGCGACGGCGGTCGCGGACACGGCCAGGCCGGCGGTCCCCTCCGACACTCCCAGGTCGGCGGCCATCTCCGGCAGCACGCCGGCGGGGAGGAACTCGCCCGCGACCAGCATGGTGATGCCGAAGTCGAGGGCCAGCAGCGGTGTCAGGCGGCGGCTCGGTGCGGGCCCGGTATCCCGATCGGTACGCGATGGTTCGGAGGTCATGCTCACCAGGCGAGTCTTCCGCGGACGGCGCTCCTTGGTTTGATCGGACGGCCGGACGTGTTGATCATCCGACCGATATCTGGGGCCGGCGGGCCATCGCCGACGTCAGGCCACGGTGTTGCGTCGCTCCGGCGGAACCTGGAACTGCAGCGGCTCGCCGCGGACGATCCGGGCCACCTCGTCGATGGCACCGTTGGCCATCCGGCGGATCTCGGCGCCCTTGGAACCGGCCAGATGCGGCGTCAGGACGACATTGGGCAGATCCCACAGCGGCGAGTCCGCCGGCGGCGGTTCGGGGTCGGTGACATCCAGCACCGCTCGGAAGCGTCCGGTCCGCAACTCGGTGATCAACGCGTCGTGGTCGATGATCTTGCCGCGGGCGGTGTTGATCAAGGTCGCACCGTCGCGCAGTTGCTGCAGCAGTTCGGTGCCGATCATGCCGATCGTCTCCGGCAGCAGTGGCGCGTGCAGGCTGACGATGTCGGAAGTCGAGATCAACTCGTCGAGTTCGATCTTGGTGGCGCCGAGTGCGGCGATCTCCGCGGCGTCGCAGAACGGGTCGGCGATCACCACCTCGAGATCGAAGGGCCGCAGCAGCTCCGCGACCCGGCGTCCGATCCGGGACGCACTGATCAGACCGACGCGTTTGCGGTAGTTGCCGGCGTCCGGCTCGTACCACTCCTCCGCGGGCCGGTCCCGCAGCCGGCGGAACTCCTCGGTGACCGGCAGCACCCGCTTGTTCTCCAGCAAGATCATCGCCAGTGTGTATTCGGCGACCGGAAGCCCGTTCAGGTCGGCCATCGAGGAGACGCTGATGCCGGCGTCCCACACCTCGTCGGCAACCAGGAACCGTACGGTGCCGGCGGCGTGCACGATCGCCCGCAGCTTCGGCGCCGCGGACAGGGCCGTCGCATCGATCCTCGGGGCACCCCAGGACGTGATCAGCACCTCGACCTCGGCAAGAACGGCAGCCGCCGACGCACTGTGATACTCGGTGAGCACCCGGTCGCCGGGGTCGGCGATCTCTCGCAGCCGATCCCACTCAGCTTCGGTGAACTGCCGGGCCGCCAACTCCTCGGGCATGGCCAGCGCGACCCGGACATCGGACGGTTGGACTTGCTGCGACACCGCATCTCCCTGCTTGTGATCACCTAGTTCTGCGTCGTAGGACATTAGCCCATCGCGGAAATCTGCCCCGTTTCGTTCTCGCCGAAGGGCAGCCTTTCTTGCCGACGATCTCGCGTCCTGGTACCCGACGACAGGGCGTGTCCTGCAACCTCGCGGCGTGGCGAGCGGTGTCCGGGTGCGTGCGCTGACGGCGGCGGAGGAGGGAGTAAGGGTGGGGCTCCTTTCGACGGACGACAACGTCGTCAGCGTGCGTACCGGACACCGCGCAATAGCCGAGAGGTTGCAGAACACGCCCTAGCATGGTGCGGGCGGAACCCACGCCGCACCCAGGGCGCGTTGTCGCCGAACGATCGCCAACAGCCGGGATTCGGAGGTCTGATGAACAGCCTGCCCGTCGGCGTCCCGGGACGCCTGGTCGAGGTCGGCAGTCGCGCCGTACGGATCATCGAGTCCGGCGGTGGATCCGGGCCCTTGATCGTCTTCGATGCAGGGGCCGGGGCCAGCGCCGACAGTTGGTGGGCAGTGCTGCGTACGCTGCCACCCGAGGTGCGCTGGCTCGCCTACGACCGTCCCGGACTCACCTTCACCAGCAGCGATCCGGCCGCCGACGACCGACGGCCGTCCACCATCGCCCGCGACCTCGCCGCGCTGCTCGACGCGCTCGGCGAGACCGGCAAGGTCATCCTCGTCGGACACTCCCGCGGCGGGCTGCACGTCCGCGTGTTCGCCGCCCTGTATCCCGAACGGGTTGCCGGCCTGGTGCTCGTCGACCCGAGTCACGAGCGGATGCTCGACACCTCCGCCGACAATCCGGATCGGGCGGTCTCCCGGACCCAGCAACTGCCAATGGCGATCGCCTCCGGTGTCCTGCTGGTGGCCGAGAAGGCACCGTGGACCGGGCTGCGGTCGGTCTGGCTGAAGCAACTGTTGACACCGAAGATCGTCGGCGCCCTGGGCATGACGGCCGGCCACGAGTCGGCGATGCGGCAGGCCTACCGGTCCGACGCGGCCACTCGCGCGACCAGGCTCGAGCTGACCCGGCTGGGACCGACCCTGGCCGAGACCGCTCGGTTGGCCTCCGATCCGACCGTTCCGATCACGGTGCTGTCGGGCTCGCCGCAGGCGCAGGAAGGGATGAGCCGACGGGTCCGCGATCTGATCAATCGACTGCACGCAGAGCTGTGGCGGGCTCCCGGGACGCATCAGATCCTCGAGCGCACCGGCCACATGATTCCGATGGACCGGCCCGACGCGGTGGTCGACGCAACGATGGCGATGCGGCGGATCGTCAGCACCGGTTGACGGTCGCACCCCGGCATTCTCGATGATCTTGTCGGCTCACACCCCGCTCAGCAACCGCAACGCGTTGCCCGCCAGCTGGTCGTTGATCAGGTCGACGGTCAGTCCGATGCGTTCCAGACGGGGGCGGATCCGGGTCCACAGATGCAGGTATCCCGGACCACCGAAGCGACGCAGCTGGGACTTCGTACACACGTCCTGGCTGTGCAACAGTCGCTGCCCCCAGCCGTCCTCGATCAGACCCAGCACGGCGGACAGCCGCTCGTCATCGGTCGGCATCGGGTCGCCACCGTAGCCGTCCTCATCACCCCAGATGTCGATCGCCACCAAGGCTCCGCGGTCCAGGACGGCACGGACGGCGGCCGGGTCGCGGACCGCCACGATGTCCTGGTGGCAGATCACCGTCCGGGTCAGGTCGCCACCGTGCTGCTCGATCACATCGAGCGCCCGCCGGCTGTCCGGTGCCCACGGGTCGACATGGACGTAGAGCGGTGCCTGCAACTCCGCCTGTGCCTGCGCAGCGCCGCGAAGGACTCTGCTCTCTCCTGCCGTCGTCGGTGCGCTGGTGCCGATCTCACCGATCACTGCTGCCGGGTACCGATCGTCGAAGGCGGCCACGATGTCCGCTGTCACGGCGTCCGGATCGACACGTCCGTCCCAGGACCGTTCGATGTACGGACCGCAACCGCGGACGATGTCGACCCCGGACCGACGGCTGATCTCGGCCAGCCGGGGCGGATCCGCACCGGCCGTGTCCGGTGTCACGTCGACCACCAGCATCCGGCCGGGCGGATCGTGATCACCGAGCTGGTGATCGGCCGGATCGATCGTCAGCTCCTCGATCGCGACCTCCGGGTCGGCGAGCACGACGTTGTCCGGGCTGGCGAACGGATGGGAGCGGACCAGATCGATGCTGTCCGGACCCACCGGAAGGTCGCGGAGCCTGCGATGGACGGGATGTTCGGTGTCCAGCCAACAACTGATGTCGATCAGCAGGTGCTCATGGGCCAGCACCAGGTCATATCCTCCTGCCGACAACGGCTCGCCCAGCACGGTCCGCATGGTCACCGGACTGCCTGGTGCCGCGACGACTGGCTGTTGATCATGATCAACCGGCCGCGCGGACATGGCCGAGTGACTCTTCGTGGATCTGTTCCAGCACCTCGCCGTACAGCTCTCGGAATCGAGCCTCGGCGATCATGGCGTGCTCCCGTGGTCGCGGCAGATCGACCGGAACGATCCGCTTGATCGTTCCCGGCCGGTTGCTCATGATCACCACCCGGTCGGAGATGAAGACGGCCTCCTCGACGTCGTGGGTGATGAACACCACGGTCAGCCGGTGCTTCTCCCAGATGTCGGTGAGCAACTCCTGCATCACCCGTCGGGTGAGCGCATCCAGCGCTCCGAACGGCTCGTCCATCAACAGCAGACTCGGCCGGTAGGACAGCGATCGCGCGATCGCGACCCGCTGCCGCATCCCGCCGGACAACTCGGCCGGATACTTTCCGGCGAAGTCCGCCAGCCCGACCAACTCGAGGTGCTCCCGGGCGACCTCGGCGCGCTGTCGAACCGACAACCCGGGCTCGTCGCGGAGGGCGAACTCGACGTTCTTCTGCGCCGTCAGCCACGGATACAAGGTGTAGGACTGCAGCACCACACCGCGGTCCCGGCCGGGCCCCGTCACCGGTTCCCCGTCCACCAACAACTCACCCGCCGTCGGCTGCTGCAGACCGGCGGCGATCGACAGCAGCGTGCTCTTCCCGCAGCCGGACGTCCCGACGATCGTGACGAACTCGTTCTCGGCGATGTCCAGATCGATGCCGTCCAGAGCCAGCACGTCACCCGAACGGGTCGGATAGCTCTTCACCAGCCCGCTGAACACGACCTTCGACGGCGCCGACCGGACGGGAGTCCGGGGCCGGTCTCCCTCGGGTGGACGGAACGACGGTTGATCACTCATGTGCGCACCTCCAGGTAGCGGAAGATCATCCTGCCGACGAAGCGCAGGGTCTGATCAGTGATCAGACCGAGCAGGCCGAGCACCAGGATGTAGCCGATGATCGTGTCGGTCTGGAAGTAGCGCTGCGCGGTGGTGATCCGGTAGCCGAGGCCCGTCGTCGCCGCGACCAGTTCGGCCACCACCAGCCAGGTCCACGCCCAGCCGAGGGTGATCCGCCCGGAGTCCCACAGACCGGGCGCGGCCGCCGGCACCACGACCCGGGAGATGATCTTGCGTTCGGGCAGTCCCAGGGTCCGGGCGATCGACACGAACTCGGTCGGCACCCGCTTGACGGTGTCGGCGAACAGCAACACCTGCTGGAAGAACGTCCCGAGGAAGATGATCAGGAACTTCTGGGTGTCGCTGGTGCCGACCCAGACGATGGACAGTGGCACGAACGCCACCACCGGCATGTAGCGGACGAAGTCCATCAGCGGCTCCAGCAGTCCGGCGGCCGCCGGATAGCTACCGACCGCCACACCGATCGGCAGCGCCAGCACGGTGGCGATCACGAAGCCGACCACGATCCGGTAGATCGACACTCCGGCGTCCAGCCACAGCTGCCCGTCGGCGGCGGCGGTCCCGAGCCGGGTGAGCACTGCACCGGGGCTCGGCAGGAACAACGGCTGGACGGCACCGAGCGCGGTCACCAGCCACCAGATGATCAACAACGCGGCGAAGGTGATCGCACCGAACAGCACATACTGCGAGGTCTTGATCGACCCACCGATCGCAAAGATCGACGACGTTCTGCGGCGCCGGCTCCGGTCGGAGCCGGCGGTCCGGGGACGAGCAGCTGCGCCGTCGGTCACTTGGTTGCTGCCTTCACGAAGCTGTCACTGAGAAACTGCTCGGCGGTGACCGGTTTGGTCAGGATGCCGGCGTCCTTGGCCGCGGTGGACACGTCGCCGACGGTCGTCTTGGCAAAGCTGCCCTGCATCAGCTCGGCGGACTCGGACAGGGTGTAGATCTTCACTCCGTCGAACGCCGACTTCAGGCTCTCCGGACTGGCTCCGACGTTCTTGGCGATGATCGCCTGACCCTCCTCGGGGTGCTCGGAGAGGTAACCCGATGCCTGGTCCCAGGTCTTGAGCATCGCCAGCACCTGCCCCGGCTTCTCCTTGATCACGTCGTTGCGGACGACCAACACGTCGGAGACCAGACCGGGATCCTCACCGGCGGTGAACAGCAGGTCGGCCTTGCCCTTGGCCTTGACGTCGCTCAGATACGGCTCGTAGGTGACACCGACGTCGACCTTGCCGGCCAGCAGCGCTGCGCCGACGTTGGCCGCCGGCATCGGCACCTTCTTGATGTCGGTCAGCGACATCCCGTTCTTCTTCAGCGCATAGCTGAGCAGGATCTCGCTGGTGGTCCCTTCCTCGTAGGCCACCTGCTGCCCCTTCAGCTGAGCGACCGAGGTGATGCGCTTGTTGGCCACGATCGCGTCGGCGGCCTCGCTCTGGTCCTCCAGCAGTACGGCGGTGATCGGGATCCCGGACTCGATCATCTTCATCGCCGTGTGGGTGGCGATGTTGGCGCTGTCGATCTTGCCGGAGGCGAGCGCGGCGTTGATCTGCGCGTCCTCGCTGAAGTTGGTGATCTTGGTGTCCAGGCCTTGGTCGGCGAACATCTTCTTGTCCTGCGCGATCCACCAGGCGCCGTAGCCGAGCCACGGCTCGATGCCCATGGTGAAGGTACCGGACTCTGGCTTGTCGGGGATGTCCTCGCCACTGACCTTCGCCGGTCCGCTCGCTGCGGAACTGCAGCCGGCCAGCAGTGCAGCCATCAGAAGGGCCACGGCCCCCAGCGTCGCACGCATCGTGCGCATCGTCGTCTCCTTCATTTCTGCGGTTCCTTCAGGTGTGCGGGGTGGGGGCGGGCACGGTCGGTTCGTGATCTTCCTGGACGATCGCGGATTCGGTGCTGTCGGCGTCCACGGACTGGACCGGGGCGAAGGTTGCAGACAGCTCTCGAGCAGCATGCCGCACCGCGTTGATCGTCGCCTGCTGGCCGACGTCGTCCTGGGCGACCCCGACATAGGAAACTCCGACCGCGGCGATCACCACGCCATCCGCCCCGAGCACGGGAGCGGCAACGCAGGTGATCCCGGGAGTGATCTGACCGTCGTCCACGGCATATCCGCGGTCCCGGACCTGATGGAGGTCTCGGACCAGTTCCTGGAAGCCGAACCGCTCCTCGGGCGCCCCGGCCGACTGCGGGCCGTGCACCGCCGCCAGTTCCTGCGCCGGAAGCTGGGCGAGAATCGCCTTTCCGACGGCGGTCCTGCTCGCCGGCAGTCGGGTGCCCACCTCGGTCACCAGCCGGATGCCGCCGGCAGCGGGCTCCCGTTTGGCCAGGTAGACGACCTCGTCACCGTCCAGCACGGCCAGGTGACTCGTGTGCCCGGTGGCGGTGGTCAGTCCTGCCAGCTGGGGCGCGCTGCGCTGCTGTAGTCCGCCACTGCGCTGGTAGGCCGCACCCAGCTCCAGAACGCCGATCCCCAGCGACCAGCTGCGTTCGTCGGCGTTGTACTCGACCAGCCGATGCTCACGCATCACGCCGAGCAGCTGATAGCTGCTGCTGCGAGGGATCCGGCAGGAATCAGCCAGCGCCTGCGCGGTCATCGGGCCTCGTGAGCGCGCCAGCGCCCGGAGCACCTCGAAGGCGCGCCCGGCCGACCTCGCTCGCTCGGTCCCCATCGCACGTCCTCATTTGCAGACACAGATATCAGATGGCAGACGAGTTTTCGCTGGTTCCGACCACACTGTCAACCCCTACGGCCATCCTGTTACAGGGTAGAAACCACCGAATCTCCTTCACCTGAAGGGATCTGCAGGACTCACGCAGCAAACCTTGACAGCGACGGACAGAGATCCCTAGCGTTTAAATGCGAATGCAGTTCATATATACGAACGGAGCATCCTCGGTCTCATGTCGGTCGCCAATCGGTCCGTGCTGCGAGCTCTGCGGATGCTCGATCTCCTCGCGGACAGCACCGACCCGGTACCGCTGGCCCGGTTGGCCGATGAGCTGGAGGTCCCCCGCTCCACTGCGCACAGCATCCTGACCGCACTGGTCGAGGCCCAGTACGCCGAGGCCGTGCCGGGCGGCCATCGGGTCGGGATCCGCGCCTTCGAGACCGGCTCCAGTTATGCGCGGCACCTCGATCTCGCGACGGCGGCCGAACCCGAGCTACGGCGGCTGACCGATCGACTCGGGGTGACCGCTCACTTCGCGGTCCTGGATGCCGATACCGTGGTCTACATCGCCAAGCACGACCCGCCTCGGACCGGCGTCCAGCTGGCCAGCTCGGTCGGTGCACGACTGTCGGCCCTGCGGACGGCCGTCGGCAAGGCGCAGCTGGCGAGCCTGCCGCCGTCGTCGATCGATCGGAGTCTGGCTCGCGACGACACGCAGCTGCGCGAGCTGGCACCCGAATTCGACGCGATCCGCGGCCGCGGCTTCGCGGTGGACGACGGACACACCGCGTCCGGCGTGCGCTGCGTTGCGGCACCGGTCTTCTCCCGGGACGGCTGTGTCGGCGCCATCGGCGTCAGCACCTGGCTGGAACCGGACAGCGATGTCGAGGCCCTCGGCCGGGCCGTGATGGATGCGGCCGCCGCGGCATCCGAACGGCTCGGTGGCCGGAGCAGAGGTCGATCATGAGCCCGAACACCGCCGCTCCGAGCAGCCACTCGGCGCTGGTGCTGGACCGGGACCTCCGGTTGCATGTCGACCAGGTCCCGGACCGGCCCCCGGGGAACGGAGAGGTGCTGGTCGAGGTCGCCTGGACGGGCATCTGCGGATCGGATCTGCATGTCGTGCAGACCGGCGACTGGGTCACCAGCTGGCCGGCGATCCTCGGTCACGAGGTCTGCGGACGAGTGCTGGATTGCCCGGACGCAGCGCTGCCGACCGGGCAGCCGGTCGTGCTGGACTCCCGGGTGCCGTGCGGCCGTTGCCGCGGCTGCGAGCGGGCTGCCAACCTCTGCTCCGAGCTGGCCTGGCTCGGCGAATGTCGACCGGGTGGCTATCAACAGCGGGTCGTGGTCCCGGTCTCCTCGGTGGTTGCGCTCCCTGCGGACCTACCGCTCGACGTCGCGGTGCTCGCCGAACCGCTCGCCGTCGCCCAACACGCGGTGCATCGCACCGTTCGCGCCGCCGCCAGTCTCCGCACCGGTTGGGGTCCTGAGCTTGTCGAAGGACCGGGAAATACGCCCTTCGACAGGCTCAGGGAGCACGGGACGACATCGCAGACGCCGCCCCGCTGCCTGATCCTGGGCGGCGGCCCGATCGGTCAACTGGTCGCCCTGCTGATGTCCGATGCGGGACACCCGATCCGGGTCGTCGAACCGGATCCCGGACGCCGTCGGCTGGCCGCGGCGCTGGGCGCGACGGTGTCGGAGAGCATCCCGGCCGGTGCTTCCTGGCCGGTCGTCATCGATGCGGCCGGCTATCCGCGGTCACTGCCGGACGCGCTCGCGGCAGTCGAGCGCGGCGGCATCGTCACCGTGGTCGCTCTGGCCCACCACCCGGTCGAGCTGACACCGGCGGACCTGGTCGAGCACGAGACGATCGTGATCGGATCGTCCGGCTTCGACGACGAACTGCCGATCGCGGTGACCACCCTGACCTCCGACCCGAGCCGGTTCCGACCGTTGATCACCGAGGCACTCGAGTTGCCCGAACTGCCCGACCGACTGCAGCGCTGGCGCCAGGAGCCACCGACCGGCAAGGTGGTGATCCGCCCATGACCGCCGCCGAGTCCGCGACGTCCGCCCGACCGTGGGCCGCTGCCGCCCGGCGGCTGGCCGACGTTCCGGGATATCAGCCAGGACGCGCTGCACCGTCGGAGATCGGCAAGCTGTCCTCCAACGAGGCACCGCTCGGGGCCTCGCCACGGGTCCGCAGCACGCTGCAAGAAGCTGCCCGTGGCGTGCACCGTTACCCCAACGAGGCCGACTTCTCCGAACGGCTCGCGGCCGAGGTCGGCGTCGATCCCGATCGGCTGCTGCTGACCAACGGCAGCGACGAACTGTGCTCGTTGCTCGGTGCGGCGTTCCTGGAACCGGGCGATCGCGTGATCAGCAGCGTGCCGGCGTACGGGATCGATCTGAAGGTGACCGCGCTGGCGGCAGCAACGCTGTTCGGCGTACCGCTGCAGTCCGGCGGTCATGATCTTGCGGCGCTGGCCACGGCGTCGGCCGGTGCACGCCTGCTCTGGTTGCCGAGCCCGCACAATCCGACCGGCGCAGCGATTCCCGTCGACGGGCTGCGCCAGCTGCTCGATGACGTCGACCCGGCCTGTTTCGTGATCCTCGACGAGGCCTACCGCGGCTACGTCGCACGGGACCGGCGGCCCGACATCGGCCTGCTGCTCGCCGAGCATCCGAACCTTGTCGTGCAACGGACCTTCTCCAAGGACCACGCGTTGGCCGGTCTTCGACTGGGCTATGGCATTGCTGCCGCGCCGATCATCGATCTGCTGCGCCGGGTCCGCGGTCCGTTCAGCGTCAACGGGCCGGCACTGGCCGCCGCGAACGCGGCGCTGGACGACCATGCGTGGCACGATTTCAGCACCGCGATGGTGATCACCGAACGGGAACGGTTGTCCGCCCTGCTGACCGAGCTCGAGATCGACTTCGTGCCCAGCCAGGCCAATTTCGTCACCGCCCGGATCCCGCATGCCACGATGGCCGAGCAGCTGTCCCGACACGGGCTGACGGTCCGCCCCGGCGAGACCCTCGGACTGCCCGGCTGGGTCCGGATCAGCATCGGAACACCGCAGGCGATGACCGAGCTCCGCAGACTGCTTCGCCACCTGTTCAGCACACCGACCGACCTCAGGAGTAGTTCATGATCAACACGACGCCAGCAGCAGGTCCGGCCCGGGTCGTCGGCTGGTGGCACGAGCTGGACCGTGCAGCCCGCCGGGACTTCGTCGGTCGGGGCCGCGACAAGATCTTCGACCCGGCATTGCAGGAGAGTATCGGCGGTCTGGTGCGCGACGTCCGGGATCGGGGGGACGCGGCCCTGGTGGATGCGCTGCAGCAGTTCGACGGTTGCGCGGTGACCGCCGATCAGCTGCGCGTCTCCGATGCCGAGTACGACGCCGCCCGGGCCGGGATCGACGACGGTCTGCTTGCCGCGATCCGGGACGGGATCGCGCACGTCCGATCGTTCAACGAGCAGGTCTGCCACCGCGCCGACTGGAGCTTCGAGAGCGAGCCGGGACTGCAGGTCGGCGAGAAGTATTCGCCGATCGCCAGCGTCGGCCTGTTCGTGCCCAGCGGCAAGGGCTCCTTCCCCTCGGTGCTGGTCCAGATCGGCACCCCGGCAGTGGTTGCCGGCGTCCCGGAGATCGCGGTCGTCGTGCCGCCGGTCCCGGGGTCGGAGGGCGAGGTCGACCCCGCGGTGCTGGTGGTCGCCGACGAACTCGGCCTGCGCGGCAAGGTCTACCGGGCCAACGGCCCGTCCGGGGTTGCCGCGCTGGCCTTCGGCACCGAGACGATCCCGAAGGTGCTCAAGGTGGTCGGCCCCGGCAGCCCGGCCGTGACCTGCGCCCAGATCGAGGTGCAGCGCTACGGGACGTTGTCCAACATGCTGCTCGGCCCGAGCGAGAGTCTGATCCTCGCCGACGACAGCGCCGACGTCACGATCCTGGCCGCCGATCTGCTGAACGAGGCCGAGCACGGACCCGACTCCTCCTCGATCCTGGTCACCGACTCCGAGCAGCTGACCGCCGAGGTGCAGGCAGAGATGGAACGCCAGCTCGCCGACCTGCCCGAGCAGCGGGCCGACTATGCCCGGCAGGCGTTGCAGAACGGCGGCATCGTGCTGGTCCGCAGTGTCGCCGAGGGCGTCGAGGTCGCCAACGCCTATGCGCCCGAGCACATGCAGGTGGTCGTCAGGGACGAGGACCGCGCGGTCGCCGGGCTGGTGAATCCGGCCGAGATCCTGCTCGGCCAGTGGACACCGATCTCGGCGGCGAATTTCGTCATCGGCTGCCCGGCGGCCCTGCCGACCAGCGGATTCGGGATGGTCAACAGCGGCATCACGGCCGAGACCTTCCGCAAGCGCACCGCGATCGCGAAGGCCGACGAACGATCACTGCGCCGGATGAGTGGCACCGTCCTCGCCTTTGCCGATCATGAGGGGTTCCCGGCGCACGGAGCAGCGGTCCGGCGGCGGCTCGGCCTCCCTGTCGCGACGGACTGACCGATGACCCATTCCGATCTCCCGCTCGGCGTGCGCGCGGCCCGCGCGCTGCGTTCCGGGGACAGCCGGCTCGCCTCCCAGCTGGTCACCCCGATCCTGGAGTCACTGCAGCTCGGTGCTGTCGTCGAGCTGCGGTTCACCTCCGACGAATACAGCCTCAATTCGGTCAGCGGCAGGGTCCGGTTCGGTGACGGTCCGGAGCGATTCTTCAAGTTCCACGCCGAGGAGGGCGAGGACGAGCACGTCGGCGAGTACTACCGGGCCAAGCTGCTCGACGATGTCGGGCTGCCGGTCGACGTACCGCTGGCGGTGCGTAGCGCGCCGGGCACCCAGGTGGCGTTGTACGAGGTCCGCGAAGAACCGCGAATGGTCGATCTCTGCCTGGACCTCGAACGGTCCCAGGGCGCGACCAGCGCGGTGCTCCCCGACGATCTCGTCCGCGCCCGCCGCCGGCTCGACGGCACCGTCGGCGCCGTCGCCGTCAACACGCTGCGACCTCCGACGCCGTCGTCGGCCGGGGCGGCCATCCACCAGTTGTTCGGCCATCGGCTGCTCGACGACGACGGCAGCCTCGGCGGCACCCGCTTCGGTGCCTGGTACGCCGCCAACCCGATCTGGCAGCGGGTGGCGGCGAAACGCTGGCAGATCGGTGCGGTCGAGTACCGGTTGCCGTTGGCCGCGGCGGTCGCCGAGGCCGGCCGGTTGCTGTCGCCGGGAACACTGGCCGACGGCCCGGTGGTCACCGCACACGGTGATGATCATCATGGCAACGTGTGGTGTCGGCGGGACCCCGACGGCCGGCCCTACCTGACCCTGTTCGATCCCGCCTTCGCCGGCGACGACCTGCCGGCCCTGCTGGCATTGGTCAAACCGACCTACCACAACGCGCTGGCGCACCCGTTCTGGCTCTACCATCCGGCCGACGTGGCGGACACCCCGGTGCAGGAAGACGATCACTGGGTTCGGCTTCCGAACGGGCTGCCGATCAGTCCCCTCCGGCAGGCGGTCCTGGACAGCATCGTCGACCAGGCCTGGGCTCCGCTGCTGCGCGCGATGGCCGACCGCAGACTGCTGCCCGGCAACTGGCGGCGTACCGTCCGGCTGGCGATGATGCTCTGCCCGCTGCTGGTCACCGACCTGTTGGCACCGACCCGGCATCCGACCGTCCAGCTGCTCGGGCTGGCTCACGCGGCCGCCGTCAGCACCGAACCGGCAACCGGCACTGATCCGATCACCGTCGCCCTCGACCGGCTGCAATCCCTGCTCCCGAAGGGAATCTCGACGTGACAGCCGCCGACAACGAGGAGCAGAGGGCGTCCGGCCGACGGATCCTGATCTCCGGCGGCAGCTCCGGGATCGGGCTGGCCGCTGCCGAACGGCTCGCCGCAACCGACCGGGTCTGGATCCTCGGCTCCAGCACCTCATCGGTCGAAGCGGCCGTACGACACAGTGCCGCCCCGTTCACCGGATCTTCGGCGTGCGATCTGGCCGACCATGATCAGATCGACGCCGCAGTCGACGAGGTCGCCGCCCGCCTCGGCGGCCTGGACGCCGTCTTCGTCAACGCCGGCATCGACGGCCAGGGCGTCCCCGCTCAGGACCTGTCTCTTGATCATTTCCGCCGGGTGCTCGAGATCAATGTGCTGGGCGCCTTCGCGCTCGCCAGGGCGGGACTGCGGCACCTCGACCGGCCCGGCACGATCCTGTTCACCGCGTCGGTCAACGCCGTCAAACCGGAGGTCGACTTCCTGGACTACAACGCGAGCAAGGCGGCGGTGGTCAGCATCGCCAAGACCCTTGCCCTCGAGGTGAGCCACCAGGGTGTCTGCGTGATCGCCCTCTGCCCCGGCTACTTCCCGACGCCGATGACCAACGCCTACCTCGACGATCCGGCGATCAGCGAAGAACTTCTGAGCAGGATTCCGGCGCGCCGGTTCGGCACCCTGGACGAGATCGCCGAGACCGTCGACTTCCTGCTCAGCCCGGCAGCCCGGTTCATGACCGGCGCCGTCCTGACCCTCGACGGCGGCACCAATCTGTGAACGATCCCGCACCGATCGAGTGACGACATCCCGCGGCCGCAGTTGATCTTGTCGGACGCTGCTCACCGCCACCGGTAGCGATCGGCGCCGGGCTGCGCGCGGCGCCGGGTTCCTGGTGCAGACATTGGGTATCCGGACCGGAGATGTCGACAACCGTCTGCCAGATTCTCTCGTCCCGGATCACCGTCGTCATCGATCATCAGGGGGCGCACGCCGATCGCCGCGAGAACTCCTGCGGAGTCACCGGGTGAGCGCGGGGATGAACCGCAGCTCTGTGCTACGTTCACGGACACATTCGTGGCCGACACCGCCCCCTGGGGCAGAGATTGCGAGCGGAGATGGTGGACACCAAGACATCGGGCGGCGTGCAGTCGGTGGAGCGGGCATTCTTCCTGCTCGAACTGCTCGCCGACAACGGGGATCTCTCCCTGACCGAACTGTCCAACTCGATCGAGTTGCCGGCTCCGACCACCCATCGACTGCTCAAGACTCTGGTGTCATTGGGCTACGTCCGGCAGCTGCCGAATCGGCGCTACAGCCTCGGTCTCGGCCTGGTCCGGATGGCCGGCCGGGTGGACACCCAGTTCGGCCCGGTCGCCAAGCCGCACCTGGAACTGCTCGCCCGGGAGACCGGCGAATCGGCCAATCTCGCGGTCCTGGAGAGCGACATGATGGTCTACATCGCGCAGGCGCCGTCGCCGCACGCGATGCGGATGTTCACCGAGGTCGGCCATCGTGCCTACACCCATTCCACCGGTGTCGGGAAGGCGATCCTGGCGCAACTGCCCGAACAGCAGGTCGATCGGATCGTCGGCCGCGCCGGTATGCCCGCCGCGACCACCAAGACCATCGTCGACCCGGCGAAGTTGCGGACCGAGCTGGCCCGGGTCCGTCGCCAGGGTTACGCCATGGACAACGGCGAACAGGAGAACGGCGTCTCCTGCTACGCCGTTCCGGTGACCGGGGTGCCGATCTCGATGGCGATCTCGATCTCCGGTCCTGCGTTCCGGATCACCAAGGATCTGGGACGTAAGGCGGTGCCGCTGCTCCAGGAGGAAGCCACCAAGCTCGCCGCGGAGCTCGCCGGCCTCTAGTGGGCCGGAAGTCAAACCACTAGTCTTCGGTCAGCGCACACCTTGCGCTGACCGACGCTCTCGATCGCCCGACCGGGACTCCCTCTGTCGGCAATACCGTCGAGCATGCTATGTTCCACTCATCGGAATCCATACTCCACTAATGTGAAGTGTAAGGCGATGCGACGATGCGTAGCGTGAAGATCACGGCCGTCGAGGTCGAGGTCGTCCGGGGCCGACATCCCGGACTTCCCGAGGGGGTGCGGCAGAAGCAGGTCCGGCCGCTCTCGCTCTACCCCGAACACCGGCCTGCTCAGCAGCAGCCGGCTCCGCCGACACCGGACGCGCTCACCGCGCGCTACCTGCGGATTCGGACCGACGGTGACGTCGAAGGCTTCTACGGGCCGATCGAACACGATGCAGCACAGACGATCATCGACCTGCTGGGCCCGTTCCTGATCGGCCAGGATGCCTTGGCGGTGACGATCGCCTGGGACAAGTTGGCCCGGTCCGATCGGCACGCCCGGCACGGCTACCTGAAGATGGGCATCAGCGCGATCGACAACGCACTCTGGGATCTGCGGGGCAAGGTGTATGACGCACCGGTCTGGCAGCTGCTCGGCGGCGGAAGCCGGGATCGGAT
The DNA here is from genome assembly GCF_900105385.1 of Microlunatus soli. Taxonomy (NCBI): domain Bacteria; kingdom Bacillati; phylum Actinomycetota; class Actinomycetes; order Propionibacteriales; family Propionibacteriaceae; genus Microlunatus; species Microlunatus soli. The sequence continues at coordinate 1,893,040 of NZ_LT629772.1, forward strand.
CCCGGCCTATGTGAGCACGCTGGGCACCTCGCTGGAGCCCGCCGTGGTGCGGACAACGGCTACCGAACTGCAGCGGGCCGGATTCTGGGGCCAGAAGTGGTTCTTCGCCGACGGCCCGGGCGACGGGCAGCAGGGCCTGACCCGCAGCGTCGGGCTGGCCCGACAGCTGCGGGACACCCTCGGCGAGGACTACCCGATCATGTTCGACGCCTTCCACGGCTGGGATCTGGGCTTCGCCCGGGCCTGGGTGGAACGCACCCGCGAGCTGCGGCCGACCTGGCTGGAAGAGCCGTTCGGGCCGGATCGACTGCCCGCGTTCATCGACCTGCATCGCAGCACCGGACAGGCACTCAGCACCGGTGAGCACCTCTACGACCGGGCCGAGGTGCTGCCGTTCCTGACCGAGGCGGCCATCGCCGTCCTGCAGTGTGATCCCGAGTGGTGCGGAGGGGTCACCGAACTGGTCCGGATCTGCGCACTGTCCGACACCTTCGGTGTCCCGGTGATCCCGCACGGACACGGTCTGCATGCCGCACTGCACGTCGTCGCCAGCCAGTCGCCGACGACCTGCCCGAGCGTGGAGTACCTGATCCGGATCATGCCCAACCGACATCACTTCGAGGTCGCTCCACTGGTCCCGGAGAACGGATCGTTCGCGCTGCCGACCGGGGCCGGCTTCGGCATCGAACTGGACGAGAACAAGATCGACACCTGGACCACGCTGACCGACTGAGCGTCCACCGGGGCCCGCACCGACATCTCGCCGAGCGGCCCTCCGGATGCCGTCCGGGCCATTGCGTTCAGGCATCCGGGGCCGGATCACTTCGACCGCGTACTGACCTGGCGCTGCGACCGGAGATCGCCGCCGGGGCCGACGTGACCGCCGCGACGCCGCACGATCGGCACGTCGATCAGTCCGACACCTTCAGGGACGTGATCATGGAGCCCGCCGGGGACGGGCTGATCGGCTCGATACCGGCCGGCTGCACCGACGGCAGCCTCCCGATGATGTACTTCTTCGAGCTCGCGTTCGGCGACGGAAGTCCGACGATCTTCCCCTGCCTGGAGGCCGATCCGTCCGATCCTCAAGAAGTCTCGGCAACGGGCCACGCGGTCGCCCTCTTCAGCGAGATGCCGGCTCGGCGATGACGGGCGGCGTCAGCCGGTGGTGCCGGTGTTGGCAATGCCTTCGACCAGATACCGCTGTCCGATGAAGTAGATGATCAGCACCGGCACCACCGAGATGGTGGCCGCCGCCATCAGCAGATTGATCTGGGTGAAGAACTGGCCCTTGAAGAGGGCGAGTGCTGCCGGCAGGGTCTGCAGCTCGGTGGAGTTGATGAAGATCAACGGACCGAACAGATCGTTCCAGGACTCCACGAAGGTGAGCACGCCGATCGCCGCCAACGCCGGCTTGGTCAGCGGCAGCAGGATCCGCCAGTAGATGGTGAACAACCCGGCGCCGTCCACCCGGGCAGCATCCTCCAGCTCCTGCGGCAGCACCCGGAACGCCTGCCGCATCAAGAAGGTGCCGAACACCGGTGTCATCACCCGAGGCACCCAGAGCGGTAGGTGGGTGTCGGTCCAGTCCCACTGGTCGAACATCAGGTACTGCGGCAACAGGTAGGCGATGCTGGGCACCATGGTCGTCGCCAGCACGACGACGAAAAGGATGTTCTTGCCGGCGAACTCGAGCCGAGCAAACGCATAGCCGGCCAATGAGCTGACCGCCAGCACTCCGACCACGTTGATCACCGCGAGCTTGAGGCTGTTGACCAGATACGGACCGACCGTGTGCAGTGCACTGCCGAGGTTGGCCCACTGCACGTCGTGCGGGATCAACGACAGCGGATGGGTCAGCACCTCGTTCTCGGTCTTCAACCCTGACGCCGCCATCCACAACAGCGGGAACAAGGTGCCGAAGCCGAGCAGTACGCCGACCAGAGCCAACAGCACCGTCTCGGCCCGTGCCATCCGATGACCGCGGGTCGACGGTCGGTTCAGGCGTCCGGCGATTACAGCCATCGGGATCGATCCTTTCGCTGGTGTCGATGTGGTGCGCTCATCCGTAGAACACCCACCGTTTCTGGAGCTTGAGCTGGATCAACGTGATGATCATGATCACGATGAACAGCACCCAGGCCAGGGCGGAGGCGTAGCCGAACTTCCCGAACACGAAGCCGTTCTGGTACAGGTTGTAGATGAAGACGTTGGTACCGTTCGCCGGGCCACCCTGAGTCATCACGAAGATGATGCCGAAGACCTGGAAGGTCGCGATCACCTGAGTGATGATCACGAAGAACAGGGACGGCGACAGCAGTGGCAACGTGATACGGATCAACCTGCTCCACCGCGAGGCGCCATCGACGGCAGCGGCCTCGTACAGCCCTTTCGGGATGCCTTGCAGGCCGCTGAGCAAGATCAACATCGGATAGCCGACCCCATGCCAGGTGGCGACCACGATGACGGCCGGCATCGCCCAAGCAGAGTCGGTCAACCACGACTGACCCGTGATGCCGAAGATCGCCAGCAGACGGTTGATTACGCCGGTGTCGGGTGCGTAGAGCTGGAACCAGACCAGGCTGATCGCCACCACGTTGGTGACGAACGGTGTGAAGTACGCGGTCCGGAAGAAGCCCCGGATCGGCAGCCGTTCGGTGTTGCACAACAGAGCGAGCAGCAGCGCGACCAGAATCGTCAGCGGGATGGTCACTGCCGAGTAGTAGATCGTGTTCCGCAGGGTCTTGAGGAAGATGTCGTCGTGCACCATGCGGGTGAAATTGTCCACCCCGATGAAGGAATGCACGCCGAAGCCGTTCCAGGACGTGAAGGAGGTGTAGAGCGAGAACAGGATCGGATACACGTTGAAGACCGCGATGCCGATCGCCAACGGTGCCACGAAGATCCAGCCGGCCAGATGCTTGTTCAGTCGGCGCGGGGGCGACTGGGCCGGGGCAGGCCGGGACTGGGGCGCCAGCACCTCGTCGGTCACCGTCACGGCGCCGCCTTGAGAACGTCCTCCACCTTGCCGCGGACCGCGGTCAACACTTCCTGCGCGGTCTTCTCACCGGTCCAGATCTGTTGCATCGGCGGTTGGTAGGTAGCCGCGGCTTCGGCGGTCGCCGGCGTGCTGTTCCGCGCGTGATTCGCCGCAACGGCATCGGGCAGCATCCCGTAATGCTCCGGGGACTTTCCTGTTGTCCCGGTGACCGTTGCGGCCGCCGCCTTGTTCGACGGGACGAACGCGTTCTCCTTGACATACAGCTTGCCTGCCTGATCACCGACCAGATAGGACAGGAATTGGAACGCCTCGGCCTGCTTGGTCGACTTGGCGGGGATCGCGTAGACGATCATCGCCCCGGCAGTGTTCTGCCGGGCCTGACCGGGGACCGGCGCGATGTCCCATTCGAAGCCGTCGGCATTCTCCTGGAAGTAGGGCACCGAGCCGGAGCCGGCGAAGTACATGCCCAGCTTCTGGGAGACGAACATGCTCTCCCCGGAATTGGTCTGCTGGATCGCACCCCAGGACGGCTGCACCTTGTACTTGTTCGTCAGGTCGCCGAGCCACTGCATCGCCTCGATCCCCTGCTGGTCGGCCAGGGTGAACCTCTTGCCGTCCTTACTGAAAGTGCCTTCGCCGCCGTTGTTCCAGGAGAAGGTCTGCTCGAAGCCGACGTCATTCAAGATCATGCAGCCCCAGACCTTCTTGGCCGGATCGGTGATCTTTGTTGCAGCAGCAAGGAAATCCGACCACTTCCAGCCTTTGTCGGTCCACTGGCCAGGCGGGAGCGGTACACCCTTCTTCTCGAACAGGGTCTTGTTGTAGTAGATCAGCCGCGGCTGGATCGCGATGGCCAGCGCGTACTGTCCGTCCTTGCTCTTGGTGAAGTCGTACAGGTCGGCGGTCACCGTGCCGGCATCGAAATGCTGCGCCTTGATCATCGGCGTCAGGTCGGCCAACGCGCCCTCGGCAGCGAACTGGGCAACGAAATCATCGTCGCAGCGGACCACGTCGGGCGGGTTCTTGCCGGACAGCACGGTCCGGAACCGAGTCGTGTAGTCGTCGTAGGACACCGGCGCCTGGAAGGAGACCTTGATCCCGGTCTCCTTGGTGTACGCCGCCGCCGCGTCGACGACCGCGGTGTTGGAGTTGGACCAGTCCGCCACCGTGATCGGTTCCTTCGACGGCGATCCCGGATCGCTGTCCTGTCCCCCGCCGCTGCAGGCTCCGAGGAGCCCGATGCTTCCGGCTGCCGAGGCCAGACCCAACAGTCCGCGCCGGCTGAAGGTTGCGTTCTCCATCGAAACTCCTCATCGAGTCCTGCCACAGAGGACAGGCGAAACATTTCGCATAGTGAAGTCGTATTTTCAGATGTCGATAGTACGGATCTGGATCTGCGCCGTCAACAGGATCGCGTCCACCTCGACCGATGAGCTGCGCACCGAGCCGGGAATGCCCGACGGCTGCCGCCGGTTGTGTCGACCATGAGCGAAAAGCCGATCAAGGTGCCCGGACCCGACCACTCGATCACCGTGAGCCCGGACGACAGGACCGTTACCGCCTCTGTCGATGGGAAGGTCATCGCGACCTCGGCGGCCACCCTGCTCCTCGCCGAGGCCGGCTATCCGCCGGTGCATTACTTCCCTCGCGAGGACGTGGATCTGAGCGCACTCGAGCGGACCGACCACAGCAGCTACTGCCCGTACAAGGGCGACGCGGCGTACTTCAGCATCCGGACCGGTGACGGACGGATCGACAACGCGGTCTGGACCTACGAGAAACCGCATCCCGCGGTGTCGACGATCGGCGGCCACCTGGCGTTCTACACCGACCGGGTCACCGTCTCGGTCGAGCCGTCCCGCTGAGCAGGTCCGACCCGGACGGCAAATGTCCAGTACCGGCAATGTCCGGTACTGGACGGGCAGAAGTGCCCAACGGCGGCCGGTCTTTCACTAGCATCGTGAGTGCACCGCAGCGCTGGGTCTCATGTATTTGACCTCAGTCATGCAGGTTGCTCCGACGTGGGCGGTGCGCTTGGCCCTCGACCGACACACCGGCCGTACGGACAGTGGCGAACCCGACGCGCTACTGCCCGGCTGCGAACAGATTGTTCACGTTTCCCCGGGAGCGATCTGACGGCCGGACCGTCGATGGACAGCAGGCGATGACCCCCGTCCTGCTCTCCGGAGGGTGACCGGGCTTTGGACATGGGCCCAGGTCAGTGCCGAGCGCACCGCCACGTGCGGGATCCCCAGCCGTTGCGGACACCCGACCACATGGGTCCGGTCCCCGGCCGATCAGCCCCGGCTCAGATCAGTCCGACCGATCGCCACTTCCATGAGCTCCTGAGCCGCGTGGGAGAGTCGAACTCCCGACATTCGATTTACAAGATCGACGCTCTGCCAACTGAGCTAACGCGGCACGCACCGACGGGTGCGAGAGCCCATGCTAGACAACGCTGCCGCCTGACGCACGTCGGCGGGCTGTTCGCCCGCGATGACGCGATCTCATCGGCACCGGTTGCCGGCGAGTGAGCGTGGCAAGCCCCGCCGATGGCGGATGAGATCGCGATTCTGCGGGACTCGGACAATCGGCAGCAGACCCGGCGTGCCGGTGTGACACTGGATCATGGAGACCGTCGGACGGCGGATCGCGCCGATCGCGGGCTGGGCCGGCCTGGTGTTGATGGTGGTCCCGCTCTACTGGTTCATCGCCTCGGGACTGCTCGCGCCGTTGTGGGCGATCATCGGATTGCTGACGCTCTGGGCGGCCTGCCTGGTCTGGGGCATCCGCTTCCGCAAACGGTGGCCGTGGGCCGTACTCGCCTTGCCGTTCGGCCTGATGATCATCTGGTTCGCCGTGATCACCGCCGGCGAACGGCTGCTCGGCTGGACCGGCTGAGTCCGTCCGGTCCGCCTCGAACCGGCGCAGCCGCAACCGACCGGACGGGCCGCAGCCGATCTCGCATGATCCAGGCTGCGATCAGCGGTCGAGTCGGCGACGCACCCGTCGTACGACGCGCTTGCTCAGCCGCCGCGCTCGGGTGACCGTCGCCTTCGCCCCGGCTGCACCAGCCGCCTTCATCTCGAACAAGCGCGACCCGGAGGCCTGCTCGGACTCGCGGAGCCTGTCCTCGAATTCCTGCCGCACCTTGCGGGCCGATTCCGCGGCTGCGCGCGCAACCGCCGAATCGATGGTGTCGCTGGCGATCGCGGCAGCGTCGCGATAGCTGCGGGCATACCGTTCCGACAAGTCGTCGAACTCCGTGCTCAGGTCGGTGTCTCCGCCCTCGTCGGCGAGCCGGCAGCACGCGTCCCAGGTCTGTTCGGCGATCGTCCGCAACTCGTCGGGGACGTCGAGTTCGTCCCATCCGGTACGGATCCGATGCAACTCCGGCGAGATGAATTCGTCGACCGGACTTGGCTCGCCGGAGGAGAGATCGGCATTGAGCTCCAGCCCGACCGCGTCCCGGACTCCGGTCAACGCGGATCGCCAATCGGCCAACAGGTCGGTGTAGCGCAGATACGCACGGGGCCGACCGCGAGTCTGTCGTTCGTTCAACAGGCTGACGTTGATCCAGCCGGCCACCTTGGAGATCGCGTAATCGCGTGCCTTCCGCGGATCCTTGGCCGTGCCGTAGTAGGTGGAACGGCTGCCCACCACCTCGGTCGGATGCCGCAACATCGTCAGGAAGCACAGCGTGAGTCCCGAGTCGGTGGCTGCCCGCTCCCACAGGTCGTGCAGCCACACCGAGCGCGGGTCCTTGATCACCAGTTGCCGATGACCGGCGGCGGCACCGTGCAACCACCGGGACAACTCCTCCTGGGTCGCCGCGTCGGTGGCGTCCGCAATTCGCGCGGCAGCCCGCGGGTCGGCGTCGAATTCGTAGGTGTGCGCGGCCTTGAGCACCTCACGCTGGAAGTCGACGACCCACCGGGTCTCGAAGAATCCCTTCCGGTTGGACTTGTTCCAATCCACCAATGGTGGCGGCACGTGCACCCCGAGCTGGCTGAGCGCACCGGTCACCGCGCTCGTCCCGCTCCGTCCCGGTCCGGTGACCATCAGCAGCCGGGTCGACGTCTTCGGCAACTCCGTTTCGGCAGCCAACGTCGTCTCGGGCACGGCAGATCACTCCTTGCGGTGGTGCGGTCGGGACGCCCCAATCCTGACACGTTCTTCTGTCAGCGAAGTATCAGGCACCTGTCGACCGGAGCGAATTCAGCCGGACGACACGGGATCTCAGCCGGACGACACGGGATCTCAGCCGGACGACACGGGATCAGGGGCTCTGCAGCTCCGCCGCCGCGCCGGGCCGTCGGATCTCCTCGCGGATCACGTAATGCATCTTCTTGCCGGTCGCCGTGCGCGGCAGTTCGGCGACGAACCGATACCGGCGGGGACGCTTGAAGTCGGCCAACATCGGGCTGGCCAGACAATACTTGTCCAACTCGGCCGCCGTCAGCTCGGAATCGTCGGTCTGGACGCAGGCGACAACCAGCTCGCCCCAGCGTTCGTCGGGCAGCCCGACCACGATCGCGTCAGCGACACTGGGATGGGAGTTGAGCACCTCCTCCACCTGCACCGGATGGACATTCTCGCCACCGGAGATGATCATGTCGTCCTTACGACCGACCACGGTGACGAACTCGTCGGCGTCCCAGGTCCCCAGGTCGCCGGAGTAGAGCCAGCCGTCACGGAACTTCGCCTGCTGCTCATCCGGCTTGTTCACATAGGCATACCCGGACTTCAACGACCGCATGATCACCTCACCGGTGGTGACGCCGTCCCGCGGGGCAAGATCATCGGGGTCCGCCGGATGATCTTCGTAGGCGTTCACCACCCGGACGTCGTCGTCGGTACACGCCTGGCCGGCACTGCCGGCATGATCAGGCAGGTCGGCCGGCCGCAGGAACGTGTTCCAGAACGCTTCGGTGGTGCCGTAGCCGTTGAAGATCCGCGGCGTCAGTACCGATTGGAAACGCAGGCAGGCGGCCCGCTCCAGTGGTGCACCCATCGTCACGATCCCGCGCAACGAGGACAGGTCCCGCGGGTTGGTCTCCTGGGCCGCGGTCAGCAGCCCGAGGTTGGTCGGTGCACCGATCAGGAAGGTGAGCCGTTCGGCCTGGACCAGATCCAACACCGCGTCGGCGTCGAACTGACGCATCACCACCGAGGCCGCGCCGGCATAGAGCACCGGCTGCGGGCCACCGGCGGAGATGCCACCACGATGGAACCAGGGCGTCATGTTGAGCGTCCGGTCCTGCGGTGTCAGCGGGAAGTGCATGATCACGTCGTGGGCCGTGAGCACCTCGGCCGCGTTGTTCAACGACACCCCCTTCGGCATCCCGGTGGTGCCGGAGGTGTAGAGCCGCAAGGTCTCGTCCCAGGCGGTCAGATCTCCTTGTGGGGAACGGATTCCGGGACCGGCCGGCAGTTGATCGAATGCTTCGGCACCGTCAAGCCCTGGATCTCCGTCGACGGCGACCAGGACGTCGGGACGATGTTCGGCCAGTTCCAGAGCGGCTCTCACCGACTCGCCGAGCGAGCCGTCGTAGACCAACACCTTCGGCACGCTGTCGTCCAGGACATGCGCGGTTTCCCCGGGGGAGAATCGGAAGTTGATCGGTGAGGCGATCGCACCGAGCTGCTCGGCAGCCAGGTAGAGCTGGGCGAACTCCGGGCAGTTGTAGAGCTGGAAGGTCACCACATCGCCGGCCCGTACGCCGCGATCGGCCAGCCCCTGGGCCAGCTCGGCGACCACCGCGGCCAGCTCGGCGTAGGTCCAGGTCCGGGCAGGGCCGGTCAGACCCGGATCGATCAGCGCCGGCCGGTCGCCGTAGCGGCGGACGTTGCGCCAGAAGCCGGCCAAGTAGCTGAAGTTGTTGTCGAAGGCGTCACGATAGGCGCTGCTGTCATAGCGATACGGCACTCCGGCCCCTTTGATCGAACGGACTGTTGATCACTGTAGGCCGATCCGGGCCGCAGTGGTCAGGCTTGCGGAGCATTGAAGATCGCCACACAGTTCTGGCCACCGAATCCGAACGCGTTCGTCGCACTGACCGCGACCGGCATCCGACGGGCGACGTTCGGGACGTAGTCCAGGTCGCAGTCCGGATCGGGAGTGTGCAGATTGATCGTCGGCGGCACGATCTGGTCCCGGATCGCGAGCACCGACACCATCGCTCCGAGCGCACCGGCAGCACCGATCAGGTGGCCGACCATCGACTTCGGCGCGCTGACCGCCAGCCGCTCGGCGGCCTCGCCGTAGCCAGCGTGCAGGGCCAGCGTCTCGGTCCGATCATTGGCCTTGGTGGAGGTGCCGTGTGCGGCGACGTAATCGACTTCATCGGGCTTCACGCCGGCATTGCGCAGCGCAGCGACGATCGAGTTGGCGGCGTAGGCACCGGCCGGCTCCGGCGCGCTGACATGGAAGGCATCCGCGGTCAGTGCACCGCCGGCGACCGTTGCATAGCTGTGGGCTCCGCGACGGGCTGCGTGCTCGGCCGACTCCAGCACCGCGACCACCGAGCCCTCACCGAAGACGAAGCCGTCCCGATCGGCATCGAAGGGTCGGGATGCCTCGGCAGGGTCGCCGGCGTAGTTGCTCAACGCCCCCATCGCCTGCAGACCGCCGAACATCGCCGGGGTGATGGCCGCGTCGGTCCCGCCGCAGACCACGACGTCGGCCTCCCCCGCCAGGATCAGTCGGCGGGCCTCCAGGAAGGCGTACACGCCGCTCGCGCAGGCCAGCGCGCTGGCCGTCACCGGACCGTGCAGGCCGAGGTCGATGGCGACCTCGCAGGCCGGCATGTTGGTCAGCGACGACGACACGAAGTACGGACTGATCCGCCCCGGCGCAGCGCCGAGCAGCTGACGGGTCGCGTGTTCGACGGTGTCGAAACCGGCGACCGCGGCGTTGATCACCACCCCGACCCGGGTCGGGTCGATGCCGTCGGCGAGCTCGACATGATCGCGTTCATCGCGGGGCCCGTCGGCCTCGGCCGGCAACAGTCCGGAGTCGATCGCTGCCTCGCGGGCGGCCGCAACCGCAAGTTGGGTGAATCGCGCCGAGCGCCGCAGCCGCTTCCCGGCAAGCACGCTGGACGGGTCGAAGCCCTTCACCTCGGCCGCGATGTGCACCCGGAGTCCGCTGCTGTCGAAGGCCGTGATCGGTGCGACCCCGGACGTGCCGGCGAGCAGCGCCCGCCAGCTGCTCTCCCGATCGTTGCCGACCGGGGTGACGGCCCCGAACCCGGTGATCACCACTTCGCTGGACAACATTCCCTGCGATTCCTCGCCCTCTACCCGACCCGGGGGCCGTTTAGCGAACGACTGGTCGTTAAATCTGCCACTCCCCACGATAAGACCTCACGACGGCGACCGTGCGAGGGGCTCGGATCGGACCCGACCACGCGTCTCGGACCGCCGCAGACGTAGCGTGGGCCGGTCCGACGGCGGGAGCAGCTATGGACGTTCACCGAACGGCGCGGTACGACGGCATCGCGGCGTGGTACGACGAACAGCTCGCGGCGGCGCCGCACCGACCGCACCTGCTGCGCACCCAACTGGGCGATGGAACGGGACTGTGCCTCGATGTCGGCTGCGGCACCGGCCGCGACCTGCAGCTCATCGCCGCGACCGGCCGGACCCCCGTCGGGGTCGAGTTGTCCTCCGACCAGCTCCGGCTGGCAACGGAGCGCTGCGATCGGGTGATCCGCGGTGACGCCGAACAGCTGCCGTTCGCGGCGAACACCTTCCCGACCGTGATCAGCTGCTGGACCTCGACCGACGTCGAGGACTTCGCCGGGATGCTGACCGAGATCGCCCGGGTCCTCCGTCCGGGTGGCAGATTCCTGTTCTACGGCGTGCATCCGTGCTTCAACGGCCCACACGTCGAGAGTTGCGCTGACCGGTCGCGGTTGATCCACCCGAGCTACCGACAGGCCCGCCGGCATCTGACCTCGCCGTGGTGGGGCGTCGACGGGATCCGGACCAAGGTCGGCGGGATGCGACACCTTCCGCTGGCCGATTTCATCAACGCCTTCACCGACGCCGGTCTGCGGATCGGCAGGGTCGTCGAGCCCGACGAGGAACCCGTCCCCTACGCGATCGTCGTCGATGCCGACAAGCCGTCCTGATCACGTCACGGACTGGTCGCGTTTTCCAGGCAGAATTCATTGCCTTCGGGATCGGCCATCACGATCCAGCCGCCGGGCTCCGACTCTCGGCGATCGTCGACGATGCGAGCACCCAACGATTCCAGCCGGAGGAGTTCTTGATCTTGGGATTCACTTTGCGGCAACAGGTCAAGGTGCAGCCGATTCTTGCTCTCCTTGGGTTCCGGCACCTGTACGAAGACCAGGTGTGGCAACGTGTCCTCGTCCGGACCGATCCACCAGAACGGGTTACCGGGCATCTCCACCTTGGCCCGCGGCCAACCGGTCAGGTCGCTCCAGAACCGGGACATCCGGTCGGAGTCGGCGCAGTCGAACGTCACGTTCAAGATCGGGAAACTCTTCATTCGCGCGCCTCCTTGCGTCAATGGCCCCTAGGGAACCACTGATTCATTCGGGCTACTGCGGCCCGAATAGATCAGTGCTTACTGAGCAACTCGAGCGTCACAGTCCCGGCGAGCGCCGGCAAGGTGTTTTCGACCGTCGCCGACGATCAGACCTCCAGCCGGGTCATGAAGACGCTGTTGCGGTCCTCGATATAGTTCCCGAACGGCGGGCAGTCGACAAAGCCTTCGGCGGCGTACAACGCACGCGCCGGCGCGAAGAAGTCCATGCTGCCGGTCTCCAGCGACAGTCGGCGTACTCCGCGGCTGCGTGCATCGGTGAGCAGGTGCCGCAGCATCCGCCGTCCGATCCCCTGCCCACGCCGGGCCGGATCGGTGCGCATGCTCTTCAGCTCTTCATGCCCCGGTTCGAGGGCGGCCAGCGCGCCGGTACCGACGATGGTCCGCGCGATCGGGTCGTCGGTGACGACCGCGACCCACAGCCGGACGTCGGGCCGCCGCAGGTCTGCCAACTGCAGCGCGTGCCGGCTCTCCTGCGGCGCAGTCGGCACCAGGTCGTCAAGATGATCTTGGAGGAACGTCGCCAACCCCGGCTCGTCGAAGTCGGCCCGTTCGATCGTCACGGTCACATCGGCCAGCTTGCCCGATCAGTATTGCGACGGTGTTTCACTACCGTGGGTGCCATGGCGGAGCTGCATTTCATCCAGGGCGACCTCACCGAACACAGCTGTGATGCGATCGTCAACGCTGCCAACTCCTCACTGCTCGGCGGTGGCGGCGTGGACGGCGCGATCCACCGCCGCGGCGGACCGGAGATCCTGCAGGCCTGTCAGGAGATCCGCCGGACCCAACTGCCCACCGGGCTTCCGACCGGGCAAGCGGTCGCCACCACCGCAGGCCGGCTACCTGCCCGATGGGTGATCCACACCGTCGGGCCGGTGTACTCGACGTCTGAGGATCGATCGGAGTTGTTGGCATCGGCCTACCGGGAGTCGCTGCGCGTCGCCGACGAGATCGGAGCCCGTACGGCGGCCTTCCCGGCGATATCGGCCGGAATCTACGGCTGGCCGCTGGACGATGCCGCCAGGATTGCGGTGCACACCGTACGGGACGCCCCGACCCAGGTCGCTGACGTCACCTTCGTGCTGTTCGGCGAACAGGCCTACTCAGCGTTCACCGCGGTCGCCTGAAGACCCCCTTCGCACCGGTTGCGTACCCCCGCACCAGGTGTACGCGGTGCGAAGGTACGCAAATGGTGCGGAGGGGTCGGGTTGGAGGGGTCGGATCGGGTTGGTGCGGCAGGTTCGGATGGGCGCAGCGGGATCAGACCGACTCGCGGGCACGTTCGAAGGCGGTGATCGCGCGGTCGAGATCATCGCGGGTGTGTGCGGCCGACATCTGGGTCCGGATCCTGGCCTTGTCCCGCGGCACGACCGGGTAGGAGAAGGCACGGACGTAGATGCCGTCGGTCAGCAGTTTGTCGGCCATCTGCGCGGCCCGGACGGCGTCGCCGATCATCACCGGCACGATCGCGTGATCGGACTCGGGGATCTCGAATCCGCGCTTGACCATCTCGGCGCGGAAGTAGCCGGTGTTGTCCCGCAACTGCTGCAGCAGGTCGCCGGAGGTCTCCAGCAGGTCGATCGCCGCGACCGCCGCCGCCGCGATGGAGGGCGCCAGCGAGTTGGAGAACAGGTACGGACGGGACCGCTGCCGCAGCATCTCCACGATCTCTGACCGGGCCGCGGTGTAACCACCACTGGCACCACCGAGCGCCTTTCCCAGGGTGCCGGTGACGATGTCGATCTTGTCCTGGACGCCGAACAGCTCCGGGGTGCCGGCACCGGTCGGCCCGACGAAGCCGACCGCATGGGAGTCGTCCACCATCACCAGGGCGTCGTACTGTTCGGCCAACTCGACGATCTTGTCCAGCGGTGCGACATAACCGTCCATCGAGAAGACACCGTCGGTGGCGATCAACCGGTACCGCGCATCGGCCGCCGACTCCAACTGGGCGCGAAGATCATCCATGTCGCGGTTGCGGTAGCGCAGCCGGCGGGCCTTGCTCAGCCGGACGCCGTCGATGATGCTGGCGTGGTTGAGCTCATCGGAGATGATCGCGTCCTGATCGGTCAGCAGCGTCTCGAAGAGTCCGCCGTTGGCGTCGAAACAGGAACCGTACAAGATCACGTCATCGGTGTGCAGGAAGCCGGCGAGCTTACTCTCCAGTTCCTTGTGCAGAGCCGTGGTGCCGCAGATGAAGCGGACCGACGCCATCCCGAATCCCCAACGGTCCAACGCTTCGTGAGCCGCCTTGATCATCGCCGGATGATCGGCCAGCCCGAGATAGTTGTTGGCGCACAGGTTGAGCACGGTCGAGCCGGCGACCTCGATCGACGCCGACTGCGGGGTGTCGATCACGGCCTCGGCCTTGAAGAGCCCTTCGGTCCTCAGCTGCTCGAGATCTCCGGCCAGCTGTTCCTTCATCGATCCGTACATCAGCTCTCCCAATTCATGATCACCTTGCCGCCGTGGCCCGATCGGGCCGCGGCGAACGCCTGCTCGTAGTCGGTGTGATCGAAGCGATCGGTGATCACTCCGGAGATGTCCAGGCCGCTCTGCAGCAGCACCGACATCGCATACCAGGTCTCGAACATCTCTCGACCGTAGATGCCCTTGATGGTCAGCATGTTCAGCACCACGGTGGCGAAGTCGATGCTGATCTCGTCGGCCGGCAGCCCGAGGACGGCGATCCGGCCACCGTGGGTCATCGAGGAGATCATGTCCCGCAGCGCGACCGGGCTGCCCGACATCTCCAGTCCGACGTCGAAGCCCTCGGTCATCCCGAGTTGATCATGAGCATCCTGCGGTTTGGCTGTCCGGGCATCCAGCGCAAGATCAACACCGAGTGACGAGGCGAGCGCCAGCCGTTGCTCGCTCAGGTCGCTGATCACCACGTTACGGGCGCCGGCGTGCTTGGACACCATCGCCGCCAGGATGCCGATCGGCCCGGCACCGGTGACCAGCACGTCCTCGCCGAGCATCGGGAAGGCCAGCGCGGTGTGGACGGCGTTGCCGAAGGGGTCGAAGATGGCCGCAACGTCGAAACCGATCGGCGTGGTGTGCACCCAGGCGTTCTGCGACGGCAGTGCGACGTACTCGGCGAACGCACCGTCCAGCTGCACGCCGATGCCGCGGGTGTTGATGCACAGATGTCGCCGGCCGGCTCGACAGTTGCGGCAACGGCCGCAGACCAGATGCCCCTCCCCGCTCACCACGTCGCCGACGGCCACGTCGGTCACCGACGAACCGATCTCGACGACCACACCGGAGAACTCGTGCCCGACCACCAGCGGTGCCTGCACGTGCGAGGCGGCCCAATCGTCCCAGCCGTGGATGTGCAGGTCGGTGCCGCAGATCCCGGTCTGCTTGACCTTGATCAACACGTCGCCGGGCCCGACGCTCGGCTCCGGCACGTCGGTCAGCTCCAGGCCCGGCTCCGCGGCCGTCTTCACCAGGGCTTTCACAGGGCCGAACCTACGGCATCGACGCCGCGGCGGGTGACAGTGGGCCGAGATTCAGCTAATCGTTTAGCTCAATCACGGCTCGTGCCGGTCGACGGCCGATGTGCTTCGATGGCACCCATGGTCGCCGTGGCGCAGGTCAACCTCGTGGTCGCCGATCTCGAACGTAGCCGCGACTTCTACCGACGACTCGGGTTGACGTTCCGCGCCCGCAACCGACAGGCCGAGGGCCGCGGCGAGCAGGATCGCGTCGAGGCCTGGGTCAGCGATGACGCCGGCGTCACGATCGTGCTGCATTCGCCGGAGTTCGCGGCCTGGTGGGATCCCAGCAACCCGGGCCCGATGGCCGGCGGCCCACAGGTCGACCTCGAACTCGCCTCCGCCGATGAACTGGAGTCCGCCGTCGACCGATTAGGGGCCGCCGGTGCCACGATCGCCAAACAGCCGACGGACATGCCCTGGGGACAGCGGTTCGCGATCGTCGTCGACCCGGACGGGTATCGGATCGGGCTGAAGGCGCCGCTGTCGACCGATTAGGGCAGAAAAATACGGTGCCAGCTCATACCTGGCACCGTATGGACGCGGGGGTGCGAAAGGGGTAGGACCCGCGTACATGCCCCTTTCTATGGCTTCCGGACGCCCCGGTGTGGCACCGACACGCCCGGCGCTGGTGTTGTGTGCGGCACCGAGTGCCAGACTGGCCGGTGTGGTGGTGAGTGTCTTCGATCTGCTGAGCATCGGGATCGGTCCGTCGAGTTCCCACACGGTCGGCCCGATGCGCGCCGCCGGTCGCTTCGTCGGATCGCTGAGCGCCTCGGGGGACCTGCAGCGGGTGGACCGGGTCAAGGCACAGCTGTTCGGATCGCTTGGTGCTACCGGGCACGGACACGGCAGCGAGAACGCCGTCCTGCTCGGCCTGGAGGGCGAACGGCCCGAGACCGTCGACACCGACCGCGGCCCGGAACGCGCGGACCGGATCCGTACCGACGGCCGGATCCTGCTCGACGGCCGCCGTCCGATCGCCTTCGACGCCGACCGCGACCTGGTGCTGCACCGGCGCCGGACCCTGCCCTTCCACCCCAACGGGATGACCTTCTCGGCCTGGGCCGCGGGCACCGAGCCGGAGCTGGTCGCCGAACGCACCTACTACTCCATCGGCGGCGGCTTCGTGCTGGACGACGACGGTTCCGGGCAGCCGGCCGTCACCGAGGATGCGACCCCGGTGCCGTATCCGTTCCGGACCGCCGCCGATCTGCTGGCGATCTGCGCGGAACAGCAGCTGCGGATCTCCGATGTCGCGCTGGCCAACGAATGCGCACGCCGCCCCGAGGCCGAGGTGCGGTCCGGGCTGCTGGCGATCTGGCAGGTGATGGCCGACTGCGTGCAGCACGGTTGCCACACCTCCGGGGTGTTGCCCGGTGGGTTGAAGGTTCGACGCCGGTCGAACGAGCTGTACGACCGGCTCAGCCGGCACCGGACGCCGGAGCAGTCCCAGGTCGATCCGCTGGCCGCGATGGACTGGGTGACGCTGTGGGCGTTGGCGGTCAACGAGGAGAACGCCGCCGGCGGCCGGGTGGTCACCGCGCCGACCAATGGTGCGGCCGGCATCATCCCGGCGGTGCTGCACTACGCCGTACGGTTCGTGCCGGGAACCGACGACGATGCGATCGTCCGATTCCTGCTCACCGCCGGCGCGATCGGCGCGATCTACCAGCAGACCGGCTCCATCTCCGGCGCCCAGGTCGGCTGCCAGGGCGAGGTCGGTACGGCCTGCTCGATGGCTGCCGGGGCGCTGGCCGAGTTGCTCGGCGGCACCGTCGACCAGGTCGAGAACGCCGCCGAGATCGGGATGGAACACCATCTCGGACTGACCTGCGATCCGGTCGGCGGCCTGGTCCAGATCCCTTGTATCGAACGGAATGCGGTCGCATCGGTGAAGGCGATCACCGCCGCCCGATTGGCCCTGCACGGCGACGGCCGACACACCGTCAGCCTGGACAAGGTGATCAAGACCATGATGCAGACCGGGGCCGACATGAAGATCAAATACAAGGAGACGGCGCGCGGCGGACTGGCGGTCAACATCGTCGAATGTTGACCGGTCAGGTCGTCGTCTGCGCCTCGGCTTGGAGTGCCTCGTCGCGTCGTCGATCGATGACGTCGCTGAGATCCCGGGCGAACTGTGGCTGGGAGCCGATGACCTGATCCAGATCCGTTACCGGCAACACCAGCACCGCCAGCTCGGTCATCGCCACGGCCGTGCTCGGTAGCGGCTCGTGCGTCAGCGCGGTCTGCCCGAGGTAGTCGCCGGTCTCGACGGTCGAGACCGGTCGCTGCCCTCCGGCCGGTAGCGGGATCCCCAGCCGGACCCTGCCGCGCAACACGAAGCGCAGCGCATCCGGCACCTCGCCGATCCGCAGCACCGTCTCACCGGCGGCGTAGCGTTCCAATTGCGCGCCGGTGAGGACCTCCCGAGCGCGATCACTGGAGATCCGCAACGCCGGAGCGACCGAGGCGACGGCGGCAGCCGTGTTCTCCGCTGTCGCATAGTCGTCAGTGGTATCGCCGTCCAGCCCGAGTCCCTGCCGGCGGGCGGCGTACCAGAGCCAGGTCCGCAACCGGGCTACGGCCGCACCCTCCTCGCTCGGCCCCCTGATGTCGAAGGACAGCCGATAGTCGGCGCCGCCGATCGGCACCGCCGTCGGCATCGTGTCCGGGACGAGTTCGGGAAGACCGAGCGCGATCCGACGCAGCATCGCCACCACCTGAGCCGGCGGGTCGTCGGTGGTGAAGGTCACCTCGGCGCTGACGGTGTAATCACCACCACGGCTGAGATTGGTGAACGCCGCACCGGCCAGCGAGGCGTTCGGGACGATCTGGATCCCGTTGCCGGTGTCGATGTGCACCGCCCGCCAGTTGACCTCGACCACCCGGCCGCGGACGCCACCGGTGTCGAGCCAGTCACCCAGCTGGAACGGCTGCTCGAAGAGCAGCAGCAGTCCGGACACGATCGACCCGACCGCGCCCTGCAACGCCAGCCCGATGACGACAGAGGTGACCCCGAGCGCGGTGAAGAGCCCGGCGACGTTGGCACCCCAGACGGTGGAGAACAACACAGCGAGACCGGCAATGATCAAGACGATCCGAGCGATGTCGACGAAGATCGACGGGATCCGCTTGCGCCAGCTCCCTTCCTCGGCGTTGGTGAACAGCACGAGGTTGAAGGAGTTCAACACCGCCAGGATGACGAGGAATCCGAAGACCGTCGAGATGATCTTGGTCCAGGTGAAGTCGTCGGACCCGACCGAGCGGGTCACTTGGTCGATCAGCAACAACAGTGCCCCGGCAGGCAGGACGTAGTTGCGGACCAGGCGTACGATCCGGCCTGCCGCGTGCTGCCGACGGTCCAGATGGGTCCCGATCTCGGTCAAGATCAACAGCAGCACCGGCAGCCCGATGACGATCGCCAGCACCGGCCAGAACCATGGCTGCTGCGACACGGTGATCATCGCGTCCGCCGCCGGAGCCGGGAGATCTGCTGGGTGTCGATCTGGCCTGCCGCGGTGGCCTGGACGCCGTCGCCGAGCTTGTCCACCACCGGTGCGGTGGCATAGATGCCGGGCTGACGGTCGACTCCTTGCGCTCGGAACGCGAGGTTCACCGCGTCACCCCACATGTCGTACACGACACTGCTGCGACTGACCAGGCCGCTGGTCACCGTACCGCTGTCGATCCCAGCCCGTAGGCCGATCGAGGCGCCGTAGCTGGCGTTGAAGCGGGCGATCACGTCCTGCAGATCGAGGGCGAACTCGACCACCCGGCGGGCATTGTCGATCCGCGGCACGGTCAGCCCGCAGCTGGCCAGGTAGCCGGTCCGGGTGTTGCGGACCCGCTCGATGCCGTGCCGTTCGGCGACCTCGTCGAAGGATCGCCAGATCTCGTTGATCATCGCCAGCGCCTCACTCGAACCACGATCCCGCGCCAGGTCGTCGGTACCGATCACATCGGCGTAGATCACCGCGACGTCCTGATGATCTTGGGAGATCGTTTCCTCGCCATGTTTGTAGCGCTCGACGACCGGCGCCGGCATCATGGTCAGCAGCAGCCGGTCCTGCTCCTCCCGCTGTTCCTCGATCAGATCCTGCTTGACCTTGAGACTGCGACTCATGTCGTTGAACGCGTCGCCGAGCTCGCCGAACTCGTCGTTGCCCCGGGTCGCGATCTGATGGCCGAGGTCGCCCGCGCTGACCTGTTGCACGGCACTCTGCAGGCGACGGACCGGACGGATGAAGGTCTGGGCCAGGACCAGGGACAGCAGGCAGACCAACAAGATGATGCCGGCGATCGAGAGCAACAGGTTGCGGGTGAAATGTTCGACCGGCGCGAACGCTTCCTGGGTGGTGAACTGGGCGACGATGGCCCAATGGGCGCCGCCCATGTCGACCGATTCGTAGGCGGCCAACACCCGGCGCCCGGCATAGTCGGTCGTCTCGATGGTGCCCTTCTGCCCGGCCAACGCTCGGTTGACGGCGGGATTGTCGACCGGCTGCAGCAGGATGCTGCCCTTCAACTGGACGGCGCGGCGAGCGGTCGCCGGCGCCGTACCTGCTGCCACCACCCGGCGCTGATACTCCTCGGGGTCCTCGACCAGCAGCCGGGACACCGATCGCATCAGGTGATCGGGCCCGACCATGTAGGCCTCCCCGGTCTCCCCCATCCCGCCGCCACGCCAGTTCCCAGCTGCGGTCATCGCGTCGTTGATCCGCTCGATCGGGATCTGGATGGCGAGCACGCCGAGGGTCTTGCCGCCCCGGGCGATCGGCGAGGCGATCCAGGCGGTCGGTACGTCCAGCGACGGCTGATAGTGCGAGAAATCCTCGCTGAAGGCCTGATCGGTCGCGTTCGACGCCATCGCCCGTCGGTAGACCGAGGTCAGCCCGCCGTTGGCGTACGGCCCGTTGATCACGTTGGTGCCCAGATCGGTACCCGCGTAGGCGCTGTAGACGACATCACCGGACGGGTCGAGCAGCATCAGGTCCTCATAGCCGAACTCGTCGACCAGCTGCCGGAAGTAGGCGTGGTAGCGATTGCGGGTCTCGGTCCAATCGCTGCCGTCCCCGGGGTCTCCGGCCGCGATCGCCTTGTCGTAGTCCAGTTTGTACGGGGCGGTGTACGCGGCTTGCAGGTGCAGCTGAGCATTCGACGTCGGGACGAACTGGTCGACATCGTGAGTCTGGCCGGTGCGCTTGTCCAAGGTCGGCACGAAGGTGTCGCTGTAGAACTGCCGGACGGCGTCGCGGTCCGCGGCCGACACCGCGGACTTGTCGAGATCGTCGAAGTCGGCGGTGAATCGCTGCGTTGCCTGCAGCGTGCTGTCGTTGCGGCTGTCGACGACGACCCGTTGCCGGATGTTGCCGAGACGTTCGCTGAGCAACCTGGCTCGAGCGTCCCGGACGCTGGTGACGTGATCCAGCGCGGCGTCGCGCAACGAATCCCGCCCGTTGACGTAGCCGACCGCGCCGACGACCACGGCGGCCAGGATGCTGACCCCGAGCAGCATGATCAGCAGCTTGGACTGGATCCCGATGCCCGGTCGGCCGATCCGCCACCGGTGCCGTCTGCGGGCAACCGGCACCGTACCGCCAGAGGCTGATCCAGGGTTGATCGTGTCGTCGGTCGGGATCTCGGTTTGCGACGGACTCGACTCGGTAGCAACGGGTGGGGACATCTGCAGGCCTCGGTGTTCGAAACCGGGAGCCTGGTCCGGCGACGTCGACGGAGAGTCAGGCCATCCGGCGTGGCGGATTGGGCACAGACCTCGTTGCCACCGAGAAGGCGACTTCAGGGGCCGCCTCAGCGAGTTTGTTTCTGCGACGGTCTCCGACTCAACCGTCACCTTTCACCTGCGATCGTAAGCCAGTCTCCCGGGGAGCGCCAGAGCTGACGTCCGGCGGGCAGCGGACTGCAGTCGTACCTGCGACGCCGGCACCGCAGCAGCCGATCCGTTCCCGAACGCCCGAGGGGCACTCGACGGTCGACGGATAACGTTTTCCGGACCCCCTCTTGTCCGGCCTCGGGCGGCATGTCAAGCTTGGGGCCAGTCCGTTCCAGGAGCGGACAGTGTGATCCACTCACGGATCGTCTTCATCCACTACGGATCGTCGGGCACGTACCTGCCCGTGGAAGGAAGTGCGGCATGGCTGCCGTTTCGTTCAATGACGCCACGCGCGTCTACCCCGGCTCTGACAAGGCCGCCGTCGACAAGCTGAACCTCGAGATCAGCGACGGAGAGTTCATGGTCCTGGTCGGGCCGTCCGGTTGTGGCAAGTCCACCTCGCTGCGGATGCTCGCCGGACTCGAAGAGGTCAACTCCGGATCGATCAACATCGGCGATCGGGACGTCACCGACCTCCCGCCGAAGGATCGCGACATCGCGATGGTCTTCCAGAACTACGCCCTGTACCCGCACATGACGGTGGCGGACAACATGGGCTTCGCCCTGAAGATGCAGGGCAAGAGCAAGGCCGAACGCCAGGAGCGGGTCCTCGAGGCCGCCAAGCTGCTGGGCCTGGAGGAATTCCTCAACCGCAAGCCGAAGGCGCTCTCCGGTGGTCAGCGTCAGCGTGTTGCCATGGGCCGCGCCATCGTGCGGAACCCGCAGGTCTTCCTGATGGACGAGCCGCTGTCCAACCTGGACGCCAAGCTCCGCGTTTCGACCCGTACCCAGATCGGCGCCCTGCAGGCCCGACTCGGTGTCACCACCGTCTACGTGACCCACGACCAGGTCGAGGCCATGACGATGGGCGACCGGGTCGCGGTGATGAAGGACGGCGTGCTGCAGCAGTGCGACAGCCCGCTGACCTTGTACGACAACCCGAAGAACCTGTTCGTCGCCGGCTTCATCGGTTCGCCGGCCATGAACCTGTTCGAGGGCACCGCAACCGAGGGCGGGATCAAGCTCGGCGACTACACCCTGCCGGTCGATCGTGACGTGTTGTCCAAGGCGGGCAACGACAAGAACCTCACCGTCGGTATCCGTCCGGAAAACCTGGCTGTCGCCGAACAGGGCATCGGCCTGGACGTGGTGATGGTCGAGGAGCTCGGCGCCGACAGCTACCTCTACGGCACCCTGACCGGTGGCGGCGAGAGCGAGATCACCGGCACCCAGTACGTCGCCCGGATCTCGGCCCGCCAGGCCCCCGGTCGCGGCAACACCGTCCGGCTGGCTGCGGACCCGGAGCACCTGCACGTGTTCTCCACCGCCAGCGGCGAACGGCTCTCCGCCTGATCGGCTGAGAGAAACCAACGCTCGACCCACGAGCCCCCGGCGACTCGCCGGGGGCTCGTGGACTTTCCAGTACCGCTCGGCGCCGCTTCCCCTGCCGCGGGTCGCGGGGCGCGGGTCCTGGGCCTGCCGTGGATCATGGGACGATAGGGACTGCGGCCCGCCATCGCGCCGCCGTACACGTTGTGAGGAAATTCCGTTGCCACGCTTCCTGTCAGCCACCCCCGATGCCCGGCTGATCACGCTGCCCTGGGGTACGCCGTTGGAGGGGTGGCCGCTGGACAACCTGGTAGCGCTCCCCCGCGGCATCTCCCGCCACGTCGTCCGGTTCATCAAGGTCGGCTCGGACATCTACGCGGCCAAGGAAGTCATCGAGCACCTGGCTCGGCACGAGTACGAGTTGCTCCGCGACCTGACCAGGTTGGACACGCCGTCGGTGGAGCCGGTCGGTGTGGTCACCGAGCGGGTCGGTGCCGACGGTGAACAGCTCGACCCGGTGCTGCTCACCAAGCACCTGCAGTTCTCGCTGCCCTACCGTTCGCTGTTCACCCGCGGCGTCCGGCAGGACACCGTCAACCGGTTGATCGATGCGATGGTGGTGTTGCTGGCCCGCTTGCATCTGGTCGGCTTCCTGTGGGGTGACGTGTCGCTGTCCAACACGCTGTTCCGCCGCGACGCGGGGTCCTTCGCGGCCTATCTGGTGGATGCCGAGACCGGCGAGCTGCACGACGAACTGACCGACGGCCAGCGCGAGCACGACCTGTCCATCGCCCGCACCAACCTGTTCGGCGAGTTCCTCGACCTGGAGGCCGGTGGGCTGCTGGACGAATCGCTGGATCCGCTGACCCTGGTGGAGAGCATCGAGAGCCGCTATCGCGAGCTGTGGGCCGAGCTGACCGAGGTCGAGGAGTTCGACGGCAGCGAGATGCATCGGATCGAGAGTCGGGTCCGGCGGTTGAACGCGCTCGGCTTCGACGTCGCCGAGCTGGACATCGTCACCGACTTCGCCGGATCGACGGTCCGGATCCAGCCCAAGGTGGTCGACGCCGGCCACCACACCCGCCGGCTGCTCCGGCTGACCGGACTGGATGTGGAGGAGAACCAGGCCCGCCGGCTGCTCAACGATCTCGACTACTTCCGGGCCCAGACCGACCAGCAGGGGGCCGACGAGGCGATCGTCGCCCACCAGTGGCTGCAACAGCGGTTCGAGCCGGTGATGGAGGCGATCCCGAGCGAGTTGCGCGGCAAGCTGGAGCCGGCCCAGCTGTATCACGAGGTGCTGGAACATCGGTGGTTCGCCTCGGAGAACGCCGGCCACGAGATCGGCATGGTGGACGCCACCAACAGCTACGTACGGACCGTGCTGAAACATCTGCCGGACGAACAGGTCGAGGTCCCCGGCAGCGGCGAGATCGGCCAGCTGCAGAATCCGTACGACCCGTCGCAGGGGTATCTGGACGAGACCGAGGAGGACAAGCCGTACGACCCGTGGGAGGACGACGTCGACGAGTCCGCCGACGAACCGCCGGCGCCGAGTTTCCTGGACATCGAGGCGCTGCGACGCAAGGCAGGCAAGAAGTCCTGATGAAGCCACTGCTGATCGCTGAACGCGAGGTGCCGCTCGGCGGTGTCCGTGGCATCACCGTGCATCGCACCCTGCCGTCCCGCGAGCTGCCGACCATCGGGGCCTGGTGCTTCCTTGATCGTTTCGGTCCGGCGCCGGCCGACTCGATGGTCGTGCTGCCCCATCCGCACACCGCACTGCAGACCGTCACCTGGCCGATCAGCGGCAGCATCCATCACCGGGACTCGGTCGGCTCGGACGTGATCGTGCGGCCCGGCGAGCTCAACCTGATGACCGCTGGTCACGGCGTGTCCCACTCCGAGATCAGCCTGGCCGGACCCGATCCGTTGCGTGGCCTGCAGTTCTGGGTCGCCCTGCCGGACTCGGCATTGCAGACCGCCGCGACCTTCGAGCAGCACACCGCCCTGCCGACCGTCGAGCTGGCGAACGGCACCGCGACCGTCCTGGCCGGACGGTTTGCCGGGACCGAGTCCCCCGCCAGCACCTTCACCCCGCTCGTCGGCGCCCAGCTCGCCCTCCGGCCCGGCATCAGCGGCATCGAGCTCGACCCGAGCTTCGAACACGGTCTGATGATCATCGACGGCCGGATCCGTATCGAGGACACGGAGTTGGCGCCCGGTCCGCTGCACTACTTCGGCGTCGGCAGTTCAGCGATCGAGTTGCGCGCAGAGTCGACGGCCACCGTGATCATCATCGGCGGCCGACCGTTCGACAGCGAGTTGATCATGTGGTGGAACTTCATCGGTCGCAGCCACGAAGACATCGTCACTGCCCGGCAGCAGTGGCAAGATCACGACGGACGGTTCGGCTCGGTCGCCGGCAGCTACCGCGCGTTCCCCGGAGCCGACGGCGCCGACCGGATCCCCGCACCACCGATGCCGTCCACCCGGTTGAAGCCGCGCCGGCGTCATCGACCGTCACCCACTGCCCAATAGAGGAGACACCATGCCCGTCACCGTCGTCGACGCCGCGGATCAGCACCGCTATGAAGCCCATGGAGATGAAGATCAACTTCTCGGCTTCGTCGACTATCGCCGGGACGGCGAGGTGATCACCTTCACCCATACCGAGGTGCTGCCGGCGGCGGAGGGCAACGGCATCGGCAGCACGCTGGCCCGTACGGTGCTCGACCGGGCCCGGGCCGACGGGCTGGGCGTGGTGCCACAGTGCCCCTTCATCAAGCGCTGGATCGATCGCCATCCCGACTATGCCGATCTCGTCGTCGACGGCTGAATCCGCCGTCGCCGCACCGCGCCTGACCACCCGCATCTCAACCGAGCAAGGGAATCTCCCCATGAGTGATGCCGCAACCACCTCCGACCGCCCGATGCGGATCGGCGTCCAGATCCAGCCCCAGCACGTCGACTACGCCGCCATCCGACGGACCGTCGACGCCGTCGAGGAACTCGGGGTCGACGTGATCTTCAACTGGGACCACTTCTTTCCGCTGACCGGCGACCCCGACGGCAAACACTTCGAATGTTGGACGATGTTGGCGGCCTGGGCCGAACAGTCCAGCCGCGCCGAGATCGGTGCCCTGGTCACCTGCAACACCTACCGCAACCCCGATCTGCTGGCCGACATGGCCCGGACCGTCGATCACATCAGTGCCGGCCGGCTGATCCTCAGCATCGGCGCCGGCTGGTTCGACCGGGACTACCGCGAGTACGGCTACGAGTTCGGCACCGCCGGCAGCAGGATCGATGCGCTGGCCGAGGCGATGACGAGGATCAAGGCCCGCTGGGCCAAGCTCAATCCGCAGCCGACCCGGAAGATCCCGGTCTTGATCGGCGGCGGCGGCGAACGCAAGACCCTCAAGATCGTCGCCGAGCACGCCGACATCTGGCACGGTTTCGGCGACGCCGAAACCCTGCAGCACAAGAATTCCGTCCTCGACGACTGGTGTGCCAAGGTCGGCCGCGACCCGGCCGAGATCGAACGCGCCGCCGGCGCCGGTGGCAACCCCGACACCACCGGCGACGCCCTCTACGCCACCGGCACCAGACTGCTGACCATCGACTGCGACGGCGCCACCAACTACGACCTAGGCCCCCTCAAAGACTGGCTGGCCTTCCGCGACGACAAGAACAAGTAGCCCCACCCGCCTCACACGCCACAACACAGGCGCGATATATCAAGGTTAAGCACGTTCCCGTACTACGGGAACGTGCCTAGCCTCGATATATCATCCCGGCGTCAGCCGGGCAGACCGTCGGCGCGCGGGTCGGTCCCGGTGAGTCGGCCGGACGGGGTGTCCCAGATCGCGTGGCAGTGGCCCATCCGGTTGTCGGCGGGGTCGATCAGGGTCGTCGGCGCTGCTGCTTGCAGTGCCTGTTCCACCGGCGTCGGCAGTCGCCGGTCGGCGAGCACGGTCGTCGGCGTTTCGCGTCCGGAACGCTGCACCACCCAGCGTGGGCCGGCGACGGAGTCCTGTGGTGACTCGCCGCGCAGGATGCGGATCAGCACCTGGGCCAGGATGAACGGCTGACTGTGGCCACCCATCGTCGCCAACGCTCCGACAGTCACGCCGCTCTGCCCGTCGGGCCGACGCCGGATCAGGCAGGGCATCAGGGTATGTGGCGGACGCCGACCGCCGACCAGGAAGCCCGGATGCCGTGGGTCCAGACTGAACCCGCTGCCCCGGTTATGGGCCAGGATTCCGGTCGAAGGCTCCAGGACGCGGGATCCGAAGGTGCCCGCGACGCTCTGCACCGAGCTGACCCAGCAACCGGAGCTGTCGACGGCGACGATCCCGATGGTGTCCCCGCCCAGTCCCGGACGAGGAGCCGGTACGGCGGTCGCCGCCTGTCCGGCGCGGGGGCGGCTCAGCAGGTCGGTGACGTCGGACGTCATCACGTCGGCGTCGGCGAGGTGGTCGTCACGCAGCCGGCCCGCCTCGGCGACCACCTCCAGCGCGGCAGCGACCTGGTCGGCGGCCGCCGGATCGTCCAGTCCGAGATCGGCGAGCTGCTCCAGGATCCGCAGCAGGGTGAATCCCTGGGAGTTGGGTGGTGCGGTCAGCACCTCGAGGCCGGCGTAGCTGGTCGCCAGTGGTGGGACGAGTTCGGTCCGATGGGCCGCCAGATCCGCCTCGGTGATGGTGCTGCCCGCAGCGCCGAGACCGGCGGCGAAGCGTTGTCCGAGCTCCCCACCGTAGAGCGCATCCGCCCCGTCCGCAGCGATCTGTTGCAGCGACTCGGCCAGTCGCGGCAGCCGAAGTTGCTCGCCGGCGATCGGCGCCGAACCGTCAGCGCGGAGGAAGGACGCGGCACAACCCGGGTCGCGCCGCAGGTCATCGGCATGATTGGCCAGATCGCGACCCAACGCCGCCGCGATCGTGAATCCGGTGGCTGCCGCATCGCCGGCCGGCCCGAGCAGTTCGCCGAACGGCAGCACTCCCCAACCGCGATGCATCTCGGCCCAGGCCGACACCAGCCCGGGCACCGAGATCGAATGCGGTCCGGTGCCCGGGACCGAGTCGAAGCCTCGTTCGGTCAGGTACTGTGCCGACAGCCCGGCGGGTGCCCGACCGGTGCCGTTCACCGCGACCGGATCGGCGTCCGGCGGACCGATCAGCGTCCAGGTGTCACCGCCGAGCGTGACATTCTGCGGATAGACGACGCACAACATCGCGCTGGCCGCGATCACCGCATCCACGGCCGACCCGCCACGATCCAGGACGGCTCGACCGACCGCGGTCGCGCGGGCGTCCGGAGTAGCGATCGAGCCCGGCTGCGGCGGCTTCGGCGCCAGGCCCGTCACTTGGCGGCTGCCTTGAGCTCGCCGCTGAGCATCGACAAGATCACCACGTTGTCGGCATACAGCGAATTCTGCACCAGCGGATCGTCATCGGCCGGGAATCGTTCGACCCGCACACCATCCAACGCCGGGCTGTTCCCCAACCTCTCGAACAGCGGGATGATCGGAAGCTCGGCGTTGAACAGCCGGCCGAGCTTGGCGATGTTGGCTCGGATGGCGTTGTCATCGGCGCCGCTTCCGGACCGATCGATCAACGTGGCGATGTCGACCCGGCCGAAGCCCGGCACCGTACGTTGCAGGGCATAGTCCATTCCGCGTCCTCCGTTGTTCTTGGCGATCGGATAGTTGTAGGTCATGAATGCTTGCACGAAGGAGAAGTACGGGTACGGCTGGGACGAGTTGCCCCAGCTCTGAATGGCCAGCTGGAAGTTGCCCTTGGTCACATCGACGGGCTGCTGGGTGGAGACCACGCCGTGCAAGGTGATCTTGATGCCGAATCGGGTCAGCTGTTCGGCAAGATCCTTGGCTGCGCCACTCCAGTCGGAGTAGTCGGACGGGTAGAGCAACTCGTACGCCGCCGGCTTGCCGTTCGGCAATTGCCAACTCGAGCCGGAACGCTTCCAGCCCGCCTTCTCCAGCGTCCGGGCGGCAGCATCTTGATCATGGTCATAGGAAGACAGCTGCTGCTTGCTGTCGGCCGCCATCCAGACATCGACCAGGTTGTCGGAGAAACCGGTGAAGTACTTCGGCGGTTGTCCGGAATCGCCGAGCGCGGCCTGTCCGTTCTGACGATGATCGATCGCCTGGTTGAGAGCCTGCCGCACCGACGGCTCGGCCAGCTCCTCCAGCTTGCCGAAATTCATGTACAGCGCCGGGCCGGAGTAGGTCGGCGGCCGGAGGATGCGATAGCCGATCTTCTCGAACTGCTTGGCCGACGCGACCGGGAAGCCGTTGGTGGCGTAGTCGATGTCCTTGCTCAGCACCAGCGGAGTGATCGCTGGCGTCTCTCCGTTGTAGATCAGGATCTTGTCGAAGTTGACCCGGTCGGCGGCATAACCGCGCGGATTCTTCACCAGACTCAGCTGGGTGTTGGTGATCGTCTTGTAGTCCAGGTCGAACGGTCCACTCGCCAGGTAGCGGTCCGGGGCGAAGCTCACCAGATCCTTGTTCAGCTTGGCTCCTTGTGATGACGACGTGCTGTCGCCCTTGCGGAACAGCGCCTCTGCCCGGTCGGCGAACTTGCCGTACTGCGCCGTCGGCAGGATGTTGCTGTGCAGCAGGTAGCGCTCCACCACCGGAGCGGGCTCCTTCATCGTCAGGGTGAAGGTCTGTTCGTCCGGCGCGTCCAGATCCTCGACGTAGGACCACAGCGGTGAGTTCATCGCCCACTGACACCAGAACGTCGTCAGGTAGTCCTTCGAGGTCAGCCGCGTGCCGTCACTCCAGGTCAGGCCGGACCTGATGGTGACAGTGTGGGTCTTGCCCTGCAGCTGGTGGCTCTCCATCAGGAACGGATCCCAGGTCTGTTCCTTCCAGTGATAGAAGGCACTCGGCAGCATCACCAGGTCACCGTAGTTGCCGGAGAACAGGATCGCGTTGGGTACCTTCACGAACGGCTGGCCGGCACAGTTGTAGTTGCCCTGCGGCGAGACCAGATACAGCGTTCCGGCATGGAACTCGCCGCCGGACCCGGCGGCCTTTCCTGCCGCCGATGATGAGGACTTCGGTTCGGCCGGCGTGCAGCCGGCGACGACCGAGGCACCCGCCACACCGAGCGACGAGACTCCGATCAGTTGGAGAAGTTCCCGACGTTGGAGGGCTGCGGTTGGACTCACGATGACTCCTCAGGTTGATGTCCGGAAGGGCCGGACAAGATCATTTCCGAAGACTGCTGGTGCCGGACGCCGGCGGTGAAGATGGATCGGACCTGCAACGCGTCATCGACGACCAGCAGATCCGCGCGGCGGCCGGGTCGTAGCTCGCCACGCCGTTCCAGGCCGATCCGGGTCGCCGGGTTGACCGTCGCCATCGCGACCGCATCGGCGATCGGGATCTTGACGGAGTCGACCAGATGTCGGACGCAGTCGATCAGGAACACCGCCGATCCTGCGAGTCGATCGGAGCCCACCCGACGGACGGCACCGTGGCGGACGTCGAGTTCTCGATCGGCGATCCGGTAGCGGCCGTCGGCAAGCCCTGCCGCAGCGGATGCATCGGTGATCAACACTGCTCGACGAGCATGATCGACACCGGCCGCCAGGGCCAGCACAGGGTCCGCGACGTGCTGCCCGTCGGCGATCAGTTCGTAGCCGACCCGGCCGTCGGTCAGCGCCGCCGCCACCGGCCCGGGGTCACGATGGCCCAGGCCGGGCATCGCGTTGAACAGATGGGTGACATGCCGGGCTCCGGCGTCGATCGCGGCAACGGTCCGTCGGTGATCGGCATCGGTGTGACCGATCGCGAACCGCAGTCGGTCGGCGTAGGTCCTGATCAGGTCGGTGGCACCGACCAACTCGGGCGCGATCGTCATCATGGCGGGGATCCGGCCGGCCGTGGACAACAACGACTCGACCAGCTCGGCACTCGGATCGATGATGGCCTGCACCGTCTGAGCTCCCGGCCGATCCTTGGACAGGAAAGGCCCTTCCCAATGCACGCCGGCAAGGTTGAGCGGCGGATCCGGCACTTCCCGCAGTAGCCGCGCGATCAGTCGGGTGGCGGTGATCATCACCGACCGGTCGACCGTCGGGATGGAGGCGATCAGGGAGGTCGTTCCGTGCGCCAGATGTGCCGCAGCCACCGTCCGCAGGGCAGCTTCGCCGTCGTACACCACGGCTCCGGCGGCTCCGTGACAATGGATGTCGATCAGACCGGGCATCAGATAGTCGCCGTCCAGCGGCACCGTCGTCGCTGCTTCGGGCGGGACCCCGGTCCCGCAGCCGACGATCGTCGGCCCGTCGATCAGCAGCCAGCCACGGGAGACACGGTCGCGCAGCACCAGCCAGGCATCGATGAAGACCGTTGTCCGATTCATCGATGCCGTCCCGTTCACCGCTCGCGCTCGGTCAGGATCTCGGTTGCCGCCATCGCACACGCGGTGGACGCCCCGTAGGTCCGGATCCAGCCGCGGGCAGCCGAGAAGTCCTTGTGCACAAAGCCCATGTCCAGCACCACGAGATCGGTGTTGATCGACAGGATCTCGTCCAGGATCGTCCGCTGCCATTCGTAGCGGTGCGGGCTGCGGACCAGGATGATCACGTCGCCGTCCGATCCGTATTGCTCCCGGAACTCGCCGATCCCGGCCAGCACCATGCCGTGGCCGTTGTAGGTCTGGCCGCTGATCGCGATCCGCTCGACCGTTCTGCCGTCGGCCTGCAGTAACCCCTCGAGATCACCCCCGCCGCGTCCCGCCGCCGGCGATACCCCCGGCTCCAGCCGGACCACCAGGCAGGCGCTCCCGCGCAGCCTCGGCTGCCCGGTCGCGACCGCAGCCTGCCGCGCCAGCCGCGGTCCGGTCGTCAGATCGGGCTGTTGATCACGGGGAGCCCGCTCTGCCCCCATCCGCCGCAGTCGCCCGGCTGCCTCCTCCAGGCGACTCACCGCCAGCTCGCCACCGCGAACCGCATCGACGATCGCTCCCGCCGCACGCCGGACGTCGTCACCGAAGGACCAGGATCCCAGGCACAGCGCGTCGGCACCGGCCTTCAGGGCCAACACACTCGCTGTCGGTAGGTCGGCGACCCGGGCCACGCCCTGCATCTCCAGGGCATCGGTGATCACGACACCGTCGTAGCCGAGCTCCTGTCGCAGCAGGCCGGTGATCACCGGCCCGCTGATGGACGCCGGCAGCGTGTCCACCGCCGGGACCCGTGGATGGGAGACCATGATCGAGTCGACCCCGGCCGCGACGACGGCGCGGAACGGATCGAGGTAGTCGGCGATCAGTTCGTCCCGGGTGATGTCCAGATCGGGTGTCCCCAGGTGTGCATCGGTGCCGCTCAGACCGTGCCCGGGAAAGTGCTTGGCGCAGGCACTGACACCGGCAGACTGCAGCCCGTCGACCCAGGCGGCGGCATGCTCCGAGACCCGAGCACGATCACTGCCGAAGCATCGGATCCCGTTCGGGGACAACGGATTGACCGCCGTGTCGACGGCCGGCGCGAAGTCCCAGTCGATACCGACCGTACGCAACGCGAGCCCGATCTGACGCGCACAGTCCCGGGTGATCTCGAGATCGTCGATCCGGCCGAGTGCCAGGTTGCCCGGAGTCGACAACAGGCCCGTTCCCTGCAGCCGGCTGACGTCTCCGCCTTCCTCGTCGATCGCCAGGTGGATGCCCGGCGCGAGAGCGCGCAACTCCGCCGTCAACGACTGCAACTGGCCGACACTGACACTTTCCCGACCGAAGAGCACGAAACCGCCGAGGCCGGCGGCCAGTGGCCCGGCGATCCAGCGAGGGACGTCGGGGCGCCCCAACGACGGGAACAGCACGGCGTGGGCGAGCCGATCCAGTTCATCCATCACAGACCCTTCCTGATCGAGCCGCGGTCGTGCGTCGCCGGACCTCTCATCCGCCGTCAGCCGCCGACCGGTTCAGCACAGCCACGCTGTCGGTGACCGCAACGCGATCCACCTCGACCCGTCCCAGGTCCGCCGACGAGATACCCAGGCCGGTGTAGGCGCGGTTCAGCGCGGCGGCCATCGCGCCGTACAAGCCCGAGTTGTCGCCCAGGGAGGAGTGTGCGAGGTCGATCGGCACCCCGACGATCTCGGTGGCGTCGGAGGCGACTCTGTTGATCAGGGCGCGGTCGAAGCCCTGGGTCAGCCCGCCGGTCAGCAGGATCGACCGCGGTTCGTAGGCGAGCGCGACGATGGCGACCAGATGAACCAGCGCGTCGACCACCTGACGGTGCAGGCCCGGATAGCGTTCCGGAGCGGCGAAGAGTTCACGGGGATCGGCAAGATCGACACCGCATTCCTGGGCGTATCGGATCAGGCCTGCCCCGGAGACGAGATCGCGTAGCCGGAGTTTCGAACCGGGCATGTTCAGTCGGCCGAACTCGCCGAGTCGGCCGTCGTCGGCCCGGAGTACCGATCCACCGATCGCAGCCGCCGTTCCGAGCCCGGTCCCGATCGCCACCAGCGACACCGTCGCCTCCCGGGCCAGCGCGCCATATCGGAGCTCGCCGGTGAGTGCCAGATTGGAGTCGTTCTCGACCACGACCGGAGCTGGTGCCTCGTCGACCAACGACGAGATGAACGTGGTGCCGACGATCTGCGGGAGGTTCTGGGAGCCGAACACCTGGCTGGCGTCACCGGACAACGCGCCGGGCAGTCCGACCGCGATCGCCGCCGGTACGGTGCCGTCGGACAGCTGCCGGATCCGGTCCAGGATCCACCGCGCCAACGCCGGCGCTGCCCGTTCACGCGGCGTGCGCTGCCGGTCGACCCGAATCGCTCGGCCGAGCAGGTCGGCTACGACGAACCGGCAGTTGGTGCCACCAAGATCAACACCGCAGACCTGTCCGGCATCGCTGACCAGCTGAACACCGACCGGTGGCCGACCACGACCGGCCGGCGCTGGCAGCGTGACATCGCGGACCGAGCCCTGGTTCCGCAGCTCGTCGACCGCGCGGAACACCGTGGCCCTGCTGAGCCCGGTCCGTTCGACGATCTGGTTGCGCTCCAGTTGGCGGCCGGACATCAGCACGGTGAGCACCGCACTGCGGCTGAGCGATCGGGACTGCGGAGGAGGCATATTTTCTCTCACGCTGAACGAAATTATTGCGTGAAACTTTAGGGCGGCACCGGACGGCTGTCAACGGCGCGACGGCGCCCGGACCGGCGAGCCCGGCCCATCCGATCCGGGAGGATCAGCCCTTGAGCAACTGTCGGGCGATCACCAGTCGCTGGATCTGATTGGTGCCCTCGAAGATCTGGGTCACCTTCGCCTCGCGCATGTAGCGCTCGACCGGATAGTCCCGGGTGTAGCCGTAACCGCCGAGCACCTGGACCGCGTCGGTGGTCACCTTCATCGCCGCGTCGGTTGCGACCAGTTTGGCCACCGCCGCATCCCGCGTGAAGGCCATGCCGGCATCGGCCTTACGAGCCGCCATCAGGTAGGCCGCACGGGCGGTGTCGACGGCCGCAGCCATCTCGGCGAGCAGGAACTGCAGGCCCTGGAACTCGGCGATCGTCCGGCCGAACTGCACCCGTTGTCTGGCGTAGTCGGCGGCGGCGTCCAGGGCCGCCTGGGCCAGCCCGGTGGCGCCGGCGGCGATCCCGAGTCGACCCGAGTCCAAGGCGGACAGGGCGATCGGCAGTCCCTGCCCTTCGGCACCGATGAGCCGGTCGTCACCGACCTCCGCGCCGTCGAAGTAGACCGCAGCGGTGGTCGACGCGGTCAACCCCATCTTGCGCTCGGGCTCACCGAACGTCATCCCGACGGTGTCGGCCGGCACCAGAAAACAGCTCACCCCGTGGTTGCGGTCGGTCCCGGTGCGAGCGAAGGTCAGGTAGTAGTCGGCGTGCCCGGCATGACTGATCCACGCCTTCTGTCCGTGCAACTCGTAGCCGGAATCACTGCGTTTGGCCCGGGTCGTCATCGCCGCCACATCGGAGCCGGCCTGCGGTTCGGACAACGCGTACGCCCCGAGCAGCTCACCGCCGAACATGTCCGGCAGGAAGCGATCACGCTGTTCGTCACTGCCGTAGTTGATCAACGCCAGGCAGGTCATCACGTGCACCGACGTGCCGACCCCGACGCCCATCCAGGCGATGGCAACCTCTTCCAACGCCTGCAGATAGACCTCGTACGGCTGCTCCAGGCCACCCCACCGCTGCGGGTAGGGCATCCCCATCAGCCCGGCCCGGCCGAGCAATCGGAAGGCGTCACGCGGAAAAACAGCATCGGCTTCCGCCTGCGCCGCTCGCGGCGCCAGCTCTTCACGGGCGATCTCGGCCACCAGGCCGACCAACTCTGCTGCCTCCTTGCTGGGCAGCATCCGGTCAACGGGCATAACTGCTCCCTCTTCACCGAACAGGCCGAATGATTTGGTGCAGCAGAGGTTACCGCGATCGCCCGAATCATCGGCAACGGTTAACCGGACCGGATATCCTCGCGTAATGAGCGACGATCTCCACCGGATGGGTGAAGACCTGATCAGCATCTCCGCACGGGTGGTCCGCTGGGCGCCTGCCGAGCAGGCGGGGGTCAGTGTTGCGGCTGCCCGGATCCTTTCCCGGTTGCGCGACGCCGGCCAGATGAAGATCAGTGATCTGGCCGTCGCCGAGCGCAGCTCCCAGCCGACGATCACCAACCACATCAAGCGGTTGGAGGAAGCCGGTCTGGTCGAGCGGCACTCCGACCCGCACGATGCCCGGGTCTCGTTGATCTCGGCAACATCCAGCGGACGGGCGAAGCTCTCGGCGATCCGCTACGAGATCGGCAACTTCCTGGCACCTCGGCTCGGCGATCTCACCGAGGACGAACGCAAGACGTTGCGCGAGGCGATCGATCTGCTGACCGGACTGGTCGAGTCCGACCGCTGATCCCACCCGAGGGCGCCGCGGCTGTCGAGGATGCCCTTCAGCCGTCGGAACACTAGACTCGACGGTGTGACTTTTCGACTCTACGACTCCGCCACGCAAGCCGTGCGGGACCTCGACACCGTGGTCCCGGGTCAGGTGTCGATCTATCACTGCGGCCTGACCGTGCAATCGGCACCACACGTCGGACACATCCGCAAAGAGGTCGTCTTCGACGTGCTGCGGCGCTGGTTGACCCAGCTCGGCTATGACGTGACGGTGATCGCCAACGTCACCGACATCGACGACAAGATCCTGACCAAGTCCGCCGATGCCGGCGTCGCCTGGTGGGCACACGCCTACCGATTCGAACGCGAATTGCATGACGCGTACGCCGCCCTCGGCTGCTTGCCGCCGACCTACGAGCCACGGGCGACCGGCCATATCCCCGAGATGATCGAATTGATCACCACCCTGATCGATCGGGGCCATGCCTATCCCGCGGCCGACGGGTCCGGTGACGTCTACTTCGACGTCCGGTCCTGGCCGGACTACGGATCGTTGTCCCGGCAGAAGATCGACGACATGGAGCCGGCCGAGGACTCCGAGCCGCGCGGCAAACGCGACCCCCGCGACTTCGCGCTCTGGAAGGGGCACAAGGCCGACGAGCCCGAGACCGCTTCCTGGGACACACCGTGGGGCCGGGGACGACCGGGTTGGCACCTGGAGTGCTCGGCGATGGCCGGCAAGTACCTCGGCGACGAGTTCGACATCCACGGTGGCGGTATCGATCTGCGGTTCCCGCACCACGAGAACGAGCTGGCCCAGTCCACCGCTGCCGGGCGGCCGTTCGCTCGCTTCTGGATGCACAACGCCTGGGTGACCGCAGCCGGGGAGAAGATGAGCAAGTCGCTCGGCAACGGCGCCCTGGTCAGCGAGGTGACCAACCTCTATCCACCGCGCGCCGTGCGGTTCTACCTGCTCGCTCCGCACTACCGTTCGGCGATCGAGTATGCCGACACCTCGTTGGCCGAGGCAACGGCGTCGCTGGATCGGATCGACAACTTCGTCGACCGCGCACGGGACGTGATCGGTGTCGCGGCTCCGGTGTTGCCGGAGTCATTCACCGCGGCGATGAATGATGATCTTGGTACGCCGGGCGCCTTGGCAGTGCTCTACAACGCCGTCAGGGAAGGAAATTCGGCGATCGAGGCCGGCGACCGCGACACCGTTGCCAACAAGCTGGCGGAGGTCCAAGGCATGCTCGGCGTGCTCGGGCTGGCCGCCGATGACCCGATCTGGCAGCACTCCGGGTCCGAGGACGCGGCGCTGACGTCGGTGGTCGACGGACTGGTCGGCGAGCTGCTGAAGCAGCGCGAGGATGCCCGTGCCAGGAAGGACTTCGCTGCCGCGGACAGTATCCGCGACACCTTGATCAAGTTGGGTGTCGAGATCTCCGACACCCCCAACGGCCCGAAGTGGCGGTTGAGCAGATGATGTTCTGGAAGGTTGTTGATCTTGCCCGGTAACAGTCAACGCAAGGGCGCCATCAAGCGCAAGGGCAAGTCGAACGCCGCGGGATCCGGGGGCCGGGTGCGACGGGGGCTGGAAGGCAAGGGGCCGACTCCCAAGGCCGAGGACCGTCCCTATCACAAGGCGTACAAGGCCAAACAGGAGCGGCAGCGCCAGGACGACGGCCGACCCCGTCGTACCGGCGGACCGCGAGCAGCCGGTCCGGAATGGATCATCGGCCGCAATCCCGTACTGGAAGCCCTCCAGGCCGAGTTGCCGATCCATGCCGGCTATGTGGCCGAGGGTTCCGAACGGGACGACCGGTTGCGCGACATCTTCAAGATCACCGCCGATCGCGGCATCTCGCTGCTGCAGACCAGCCGCGGCGATCTTGATCGGATGACCTCCGGTGCCGTCCACCAGGGTGTGGCGCTGCAGCTGCCCAGCTACGACTACAAGCATCCCGACGACCTGCTGGACCTGGCCGGAGCGAAGCCGCTCTTCGTCGCTCTGGACAAGGTGACCGATCCGCGCAACCTCGGAGCGATCGTCCGATCCGCGGCCGCCTTCGGCGCCAACGGGGTGCTGATCCCCGAACGCCGCTCGGCCGGCATGACAGCCGCAGCCTGGAAGACCTCGGCCGGCGCCGCCGCCCGGATCCCGATCGCGCGAGCCACCAATCTCACCCGCACCCTGCAGAGCTATGCCAAGGCGGGGCTGTTCATCGTCGGCCTGGATGGGGACGGCGACACCGATATCGCCGAACTGCCACAGGCGACCGACCCGCTGGTGCTGGTCGTCGGCAGCGAGGGCGAGGGCTTGTCCCGGCTGGTCCGGGAAAGTTGTGACGTGATCGCCTCGATCCCGATCCGCTCCAGCGTGGAGTCGCTGAATGCCGGTGTGGCCACCAGCGTCGCGCTGTACGAGGTGGCTCGACACCGTAACTGAGGGGCTTCACCACCATGCAGCACCACCAGGACAGCATCGACGTCTTCGTCGAGCGCGCCAGCCAGGACCCGGAGGTGATCGGGATCGTGCTGGACGGCTCGGTCGCCGCGGGCACCGAACGTCCGGACTCCGACGTCGACCTGTGCCTGGTGCTCACCCCGGAGGCCTTCGCCACGGCCTGGAAACGTCATCGGCTCAGCTACGTCGAACGCGACGGCATCACCTATCCGGGCGGGTATTACGACATCAAGGTCGCCAGCTCGGATTACCTGCGCCGGGCGGCGGAGTGCGGCGACGAACCGATGCGAGCGTCGTTGCTGCACGCCCGGGTGCTCTGGTCGCGGGACGACGAATTGGCCGGGTTGATCGCCGCCGTGCCGCTGCTCCCCGATCACGTCTGGGAGCAGCGGATGGCGTCGTTCATCGCTCAACTCCGGTTGCACGGCGGTTACTTCCTGCGGCAGGCCGCCGAGCACCACAACAGCTACTTGTCCCACCATGCCGCGGTGCACATGGTCGGCGCGGGTGGCCGGGCACTGCTGGCGTTGAACCGGACACTGTTCCAAGGGCAGAAGTATCTTGACCAGACGCTGGCCGGGCTGGACCGTATCCCGGTCGGCTATGCCGAAGCGGCGCGTGCGGCCCTGGACGATCCCGGCATCGCAACCGGGACCCGCTACCGGGATCTGCTCGAGTCCTTCCATGCCTGGCCGTTGACCGAGGACGAGACTCTGTCCACCTTCGTCCGGGACAACGAGCTCGGTTGGTTCACCGGCCGAGCTCCGGCCGAATACGCCTGATCCCCGGTTGCAGGATGCCCCCAGGAGGGTGGTGAGCAATTGGCTCGTCGCGGGCGCCGCGATGTGCGTGCCCGGGCAAGCCGCGGGAGCGAAGCCGGGCCGGGGCCCGTCGAGCGAGCGCGGCGAGCCCGTGTGCGTGCAGCGTGGCGCGCAGCAGAGCGAATTGTTCAGGCCCCGCTCAGCGGGCGACGATCTGGATCAGGTTGCCGCAGGTGTCGTCCAGCACGGCGGTGGTGACCGGTCCCATCGCCGTCGGCTGTTGGGTGAAGCTCACGCCGAGGCCGGTGAGCCGATCGTATTCGGCGTGCACGTCGTCCACCGCGAACGAGGCAGCAGGAATCCCGTCGTTCACCAGGGCTTCCTTGTAGGGCTTGACGGCCGGATGGCCGTCCGGCTCCAGCAGAAGCTCCGGGCCGTCGGGTTGATCGGGTCCGGTGACCGTCAGCCAGAAGGCCCCACCGAGCGGGATCCGCTCCTTCTCCACGAAGCCGAGCTTCTCGGTGTAAAAGGCGAGCGCCTTCAACTGGTCGTCGACGAACACCGACGTGACGTAGATCTTCATGTCCGTTTCCTCTGGTCAGGGTGCTGATCGGTGAGCCACCCGCCGACGGCACTGCGTAGCGGCCCGAGATCGAGATCGTGATACTTGTAGCGCCCCTCTCGGCGGCTGTGCACCAATCCGGCGCGCTCGAGCACCTCCAGATGCTGCGAGATCGCCTGTCGACTGAGTCCGACCTGATGTTTGGTGGTCAACCGGGCGCACAACTCGAAAAGGGTCTGCCCGTCCCGTTCGCACAGCTCATCGATGATCAGCCGCCGCGCCGGCGCGGACAAGGCATGGAAGACATCCTCCATGGCCACGATGATACGCAAGCCGCTGCTTGCATGTCAATCACGCCGGGCGGCGGCGACGAACCAGTAGCACGATCTCCCAGACCAGCAGCACGGAGATGATCACCGCGACGCCGACCACCGCAGCCGGCAACGGATCATTGGGTACGGCGGTCGGGTTCTGTTGATGCCCCCGGGCGCCGGCCATCACCAGGACGACGATCAGCAGGCAGATCAGACCGAACAAGGCGGCTCGAGCCACCGGCTGCTGCTCCGGCGGCAACCGGCGCAGCACCAACACACCCAACACGATCGCCACCGGCGACAGCACGACGTCGCTGATGATCAACCCGGCGATCCCCCAGCCGATTGCGCGTGTCCATTGGAAGGCCTGTGGTCCCGGCACGCCGGTGACGAACAGCACCATTCCGGTCAGCAGCAAAGCCAGGCCGAGCACGATCATGATCACCTGCAGTACCGTCGCCGGCCGGGACAGCGGTTCACCGGACAGCCAGTCGGAGCCCCGGTCGGGTTCGCGGCGCCTCTGCTGCGGCCGGCCGTACTCGTCCGACGTCCGGGGCCGCGCCGGACTCATCGCAGCACCTCGAGCCGTTCGACCCACTTGGTCTGCAGCTCCCCCGGGCGGTTCGGCGCGATGATCCTGGCCGGGTAACCATGATCGGGATGCAGCGGCTCGCCGTTGATCATGGTCGCCAACACCGTATCCGGATGGTCGGCGAAGGCGGCCGGCAATCGAGTGACGGCATAGGCCGAACCACGTTCCATCGACGTAACCCGTACATCGGATCCTCCGGCGCTGATCAATCCGATCAGGTCACGGACCCGGACACCCGACCAGGTCGCCGATACGCTCCAGCCCTCGACGCAGGCGATCGGCAACCGCACCTCGACCTGGGGCAGCTCGGCGAGCTGTTCTCGATCGATGGTGCGGCTGCCGCCCGGGCCGACGAGCGTCAGCCGCCAGTCCGCGAGCCGGTCCAGGACCCTGGCCTGCTCGGCCGTCCGATTGACCGGAACCCCCTGCAGGTTTCGACTCCGAGGCCTCCGTGGAGCCAGCAATGCGATGCGGTCCAGTGGTGTGAAGGACTGGCCGACCGTCAGCGCGGTCAGCCCGATTGCCGCCCCGACCGCTGCGAACAGGAAGCTCCGCCGGGGTCGCTCCCCGGTGGCATCCGAATCGATGTCGGACGCCGGCCCTCGACGTCGCAACGTCTGTTTGATCTTGGGCAACTTGATCGCGACATGGATCACGATCGCGCCGATCGAGATCCAGGCCAAGGCGAAGTGGATCGAGACGAAGTCGAAGCCGAAGGCGTACCACTGGAAGATGTTGAACAGGCCGGTGCTGACCTGCATGATCCCGGCACCGACCAGGATCGCGGTCAGCCCCTTCTCGCCGAGGAACCCGACGACGGCGGATATCCGGCGGGGTCCGGCCGGTGCCGATCCGGGGCGAGCGAAGAACAGCGGATAGGCGCTGTAGACCTTGGCCATCAGCAGCGGCAGGCAGCAGAGTCCGGCGGCCACATGCACACCCTGACTCACCCGGTAACCCCAACTCGGCGCAGCGAGCAGCAGCCAACCGTCCGGCCGCTTGGCGTTCCAGCTCAGCAGCCCGGTCAGGAAGCAGATCGCAAAGGCGATGCCGAGCAGTCGCCCCAGTCGGGCGACGAGGGCCGTTGAATGCGCGGCCGAAGCAAGATCATCCGGCCGCGGCACGCGACCATCGGCGTACTGCGCGGGGCGAACGATCCAGTCAGGGATTCGGCGAGGCACGCAACCGTTTCTACCCCGCCGACAGACGTCGGAGACCGCCTCCGGCGGTTACCGACGATTACAACCAGCGAGTGGGCCCGCCCCGAAGGACGGACCCACCCGGCAGCTGGTGATGGCTCAGAGAGCGCGGATGTTCGAGGCCTGCAGGCCCTTGGGACCCTCGGTGATCTCGAACTCCACCTGCTGATTGTCCTCCAACGACCGGAAGCCGGTACCGGCGATCTCGGAGAAGTGGGCGAAGACGTCCTTGCTCCCGTCATCGGGAGTGATGAAGCCGTAGCCCTTTTCGGAGTTGAACCACTTGACGGTTCCTGTTGCCATGTTCATTCCTTCTGTGTTGCTCCCCGGGTCGCGATTCGACCCGGGTCCCGGCGCACAACCGATGCACGCCAAGCCTGCGGGTGCCGGCTCTCAGTCCCGGCCCAACTGGGCGGCGACCGGACACGCGAATGGATCCCGCGCGGCCAAGCCGACCTGGTTAAGGTATCGCACCACCGTCGCATACGAACTACCCAGCGACACCTCGGCGTAAGGGATGTTCTGTTCGCGACAGTGTTGGCGAACCAGCAGCCGGGCCTTGGCCAGGTGCGGTCGCGGCATCGACGGGAACAGATGATGCTCGATCTGATAGTTCAGGCCGCCCATCAGCACGGTCGGCCAGAACCGACCGGCGATGTTGCGCGAGGTGCGCACCTGGCGACTGAAGAAGTCGAGCTTCACCGTTGCCGGGATGATCGGCATGCCCTTGTGGTTCGGTGCGAACGAACTGCCCATGTAGAGCCCGAAGATCGCCAGTTGCACGCCGAGGAAGGCGAACGCCATGCCCAACGGGAGCACCCAGAACACCGCGGTCAGATAGAGGGCGAAACGGCCGCCGAGCATGCCCAGCTCCAGCCAGCGTCCCTTGGTCGGCTTGTCGCCCTTGGCCTTGGTGACCAGCGACTTGACCGAGGCGTAGTGCAGGTTGAGGCCTTCCAACATCAACATCGGGAAGAACAGGTAGCCCTGCTTGCGAGCGATGAAGGCCCGGATTCCCTTGTGGTTCTCGGCTTTCTCGGGATAGAACGCCAGCGCCTCTCCCTCGATGTCGGGGTCCTTGCCGATCCGGTTCGGGTTGCCGTGGTGGCGGCTGTGCTTGTTCATCCACCAGGAGTAGCTGATCCCGACGAAGGCCGTGCCGATGATCCGCCCGGCGCGATCGTTGGTGCTGTTGGTCGCGAAGATCTGCCGATGAGCAGCCTCATGGGCCAGGAAGGCGAACTGGGTGAAGATCACACCGAGCGCGCCGGCGATCAGCAGCTGCAGCCAGGAGTGGCCGAGCAGCAGGAACCCGGTGGTCGCGCCGCAGAGTGCGATCACCAACATCCCGAACACCAGGAAGTAGAACCGTCGGCTGCGCTGCAGCAGCCCACCCTCGCGGACCCGTCGGGACAGCTCGCTGTAGCTGCTGGTGAGCTTGTGCCCTGCCAGACGTTTTCGCGCAGCGTCAGCAATATGCAGCTGGGTCACGATGTGCCTCCGGGATCGTCAGGTCTCCCAGTCCTCGGCACTCGTGAGCGCTATATCGTGGGCTTTCTGACAATCAGCCTACTGGCTCCGACGGCGATTCCACGACTCTCGTCGGCATCTGGTGCCGAATCCTGATCCGGCACCGGCGGCCCCGCTCAGGAAGCAAAAGGCCTGCTCAGAAGCTGATCGGGCCGCGCCGACGCCCACCCGACCTGACCGGGAGGCCGATCGGTCCTGATCCCGCTCCCGACAGGACTTGATCAGGAATTAACCTCGGCGGCGGCCCGCACCGCCCGTACGGTCGCGACGACGATGCCGGCGACCAGCGCCACGATGGCCGTGCCGAGCGCGACCAGGTAGGGCAACACCGTGCCGGACAGCAGCACTGAAGCGATCAGCGCCAGGATCCCGATCGCGCCGGCCACCGTCATCGGCAGTACGGCCGCTCGATGTCCGCGCAGCCACGCCTCGTCGGAGCGCAGCAGCGGCGGCAGCCGGAACCCGATCATCGCGCCCTGCCCGATCGTTCCGTTGCCGAGCAGGCGGCTGATCGCCACCAGTCCGACCATCGCCACGGCGAGCAGGACCGCGGTGAAGATCGCCGGGCCGATACCCGGGCCCGTCATCTGTTGCCGATCTCATGCACCACGCCCGCTACCTTAACCGTGCGGTCGGGCCGATAGATTTGGCTCCCGTCAGCTCCTCACCGAACACAGCTTGGAGTCCAGTCGTGTCCGAATCCGTCGACGTAGCAGCCAAGGCCTCGGAGTCCTACCGGGCCGCCCTCTCGGTGATCGAGACCGTCGAGCCGCGGATCGCCGGCGCGATCCGGTCCGAGCTCGCCGACCAGCGAGATTCGTTGAAGTTGATCGCCTCGGAGAACTACGCCTCGCCGGCGGTCCTGATGACGATGGGCAACTGGCTCAGCGACAAGTACGCCGAGGGCACCATCGGGCACCGCTTCTACGCCGGTTGCCAGAACGTCGACACGGTCGAGTCGGTGGCGGCCGAGCATGCTCGCGAACTGTTCGGCGCCGAGTACGCCTACGCCCAGCCGCACTCCGGGATCGACGCCAACCTGGTCGCGTTCTGGTCGATCCTGGCGCACCGGGTCGAGACGCCGGCGCTGGCCGAGTACGGCGTACGCCAGGTCAACGATCTGTCCGAGCAGGACTGGGAGACGCTGCGCAAGCGCTTCGGCGAGCAGCGGGCGTTGGGCATGTCGCTGGACGCCGGTGGCCACCTGACCCACGGCTTCCGGCCGAACATCTCGGGCAAGATGTTCCACCAACGGTCCTACGG
The DNA here is from genome assembly GCF_900105385.1 of Microlunatus soli. NCBI lineage: Bacteria > Bacillati > Actinomycetota > Actinomycetes > Propionibacteriales > Propionibacteriaceae > Microlunatus > Microlunatus soli. The sequence continues at coordinate 1,936,938 of NZ_LT629772.1, forward strand.
CACCGATCCCGAGACCCAGCTGCTGGACTACGACCAGGTCGCCCGGACCGCCCGCGAATTCAAGCCGGCGGTGTTGATCGCGGGCTATTCGGCCTACCCGCGCCGGATCAACTTCGCCAAGATGGCCGAGATCGCCCACGAGGTCGGCGCCACCCTGATGGTCGACATGGCCCACTTCGCCGGTCTGGTCGCAGGCAAGGTGTTCACCGGCGACGAGGACCCGGTGCCGCACGCCGACATCGTCACCACCACCACGCACAAGTCGTTGCGCGGTCCGCGCGGTGGGCTGGTGCTGGCGAAGGAGGAGTTCGCCGCCGACGTCGACCGCGGCTGCCCGATGGTGCTCGGTGGCCCGCTGTCGCACGTGATGGCGGCCAAAGCCGTCGCCCTGGCCGAGGCCCGGCAGCCGGAGTTCCGGACCTACGCCCAGAATGTCGCAGACAACGCCAAGGCGTTGGCCGACGGCTTCCTCAAGCGGGGCGCCACGTTGGTCACCGGCGGCACCGACAACCACATCGTGCTGCTCGACGTTTCCGGGTACGGGCTGACCGGCCGGCAAGCCGAGTCGGCGCTGTTGGACTCCGGCATCGTGACAAATCGCAATGCGGTTCCGAATGACCCGAACGGCGCCTGGTACACCTCGGGGGTGCGGCTCGGCACACCGGCTCTGACCTCGCGTGGCTTCGGCGCCGACGACTTCGACAAGGTCGCGGAGTTGATCACCGGAGTGCTGGACAAGACCACCGCGTCGACGACCAAGTCCGGAGCTCCGGGCAAGGCGAAATACACGATCGCCGACGGCGTTGCTGAGAGCACCCACAACGCCGCTGAAGAATTGCTGGGCAATCACCCGCTCTACCCCGGCTTGGAGCTCTGAGAGGCAGGATCGTCGCCCGAGCACACCTACACTGGCGGGCGTGCTCGGGATGAAGATCGCGTCGGTGTCGGCGGCAGTGACCGCACTGGTCGGGCTCGCCGGATGCTCGCAGACCAGCGTGACCACCGCCGACGCCTACAAGATCGGCTGCCCGGCCATCGATGCCACGATGGCCAGCGGCTCGGTCGCCAATCGGGTCGCGGTGTCGACCCTGCGCGAGGTCCGCGACCGGGCTCATCCTTCCAAGCAGACCAAGCGCTGGCTGAATGCCTCCATCGATCTGCTCACCGCCGAGAACCCGGACGCGATCTCGCCCAGGACCAAGAAGTTGATCATCGACGGCTGCAAGCGCAACGGCTACCCGCTGCAGAACCTGAAGTAGCCGCCTTTTCCTACGGCGCCCGCGTGGCCGACCTGTATCGGCCCGACAGACCGAGCAAGATCAGGATGCGCACGGCCGGCTCCGGCACCCTCATCGACCGCCCCCGCACGGCCCGCCTGCCGCGATACGTCCGCGCCAGGGGCCACACCTCGGGGTCGGATGCCACCACATGTTGCCGAATCGCCCTGAACCGACTCGACCAGGGGCGATATCGCATCACGTATTGCCACCTGCCCGGAGGCGACGCGGCCGGAGGCCCCGTGCGCCGACCGGCTCGACACGGCAACCACCTCGGGTCGGATGCCAGCACGCGTTACCGAATCACCCTCCACTCAGCTCATCCAGGGGCGATTCCCCACCACGCACTGCCATATCGCCCGTAGTCGGCGCGTTCGTAGGGCGCTATCTCTCGGGAGCGACCTCTTGACTTTAGTTAGCGTAATCCATAACTATTGCGCCATGGCGAAACAAGCTGAGTTCTTCGCCGCGCTGTCGGATCCGACGCGGTTGCGGGTGGTGGAGTTGCTCGGCGAGCGGCCGCATCGGGCCGGCGAGCTGGCTGCCCGGATCGGGATCTCGGCCCCGGTGATGAGCCGGCATCTCCGGGTGCTGCTGCGGGCCGGCGTGATCTCCGATGAACGCGGCGACGACGCACGGGTACGGATCTTCCGGCTCCGACCGGAAGAACTCGCAGCAACTCAGGCATGGCTCGACCAGGTGCAGGCGCACTGGAACGAGCAGTTGGCCTCCTTCAAGCGCCACGTCGAACAACGGAAGAGTTGATCATGAGGATGGAAGCTTCGGCACAGGTGGAGGTCCCGGTCACACCGGACGTCGCCTTCGAGATCTTCACCACCGAGATCGATCTGTGGTGGGTACGTGGACCGATCAACCACTACGACTCCTCCCGACTGGTCGAGCTCCGGATGGAGCCCGGGGTCGGCGGTCGGGTGCTGGAGGTGTACGACGAGACGTCCGGCGACGTGTCTGCACGCGAACGAGTCACCGTCTGGGAGCCCGGGCGACGACTCGCACTCGAAGGCGACGTGACCGGAGTGGAGATCGACTTCGCCGGTGTGGAGGGAGGCACCCGGGTCAGCGTCCGACAGTTCTTGCTGCCAACCGCCGATCCGGAACAGGCAGGTTTCGGCTGGGCGAACATGCTGCGGACCTACGACGCCTGGACGCGCCGCCGCGACACCGCGCCCCGAACACCACGGGAGATCGACCGGCTGGGAATCGCCTTGCACTACAAGGATCCTGCAGGCATGGCGCGTTGGCTGCGCAGGGTGTTCCAGCTCGGCGACTGGGATGTCGACCGTGCGCCGGAACCCGGAGAACATCCATCTTGGATCGAGTTCCACGTCGGCAACGGACTGGTCCTGCTGTTCGGTCAGGATGATCTTGATCTGTCCGCTGCACCCGGCTCGGAGGTGTGGGTGCATGTCGATGATCTTGATCAACACTTCCGGCACGCGAGGCATGGCGGAGCGAAGATCATCTCCGAGATCCGGACGCACGGTTCGACCCAGTATCGGGCCGAGGATCCGGAGGGACAGCGGTGGACGTTCGTACAGGCTCGGCCGACGATGCGGATCGGTCCCGGCCCGATCGATGGGCTTGCAGCCGCAGCAGCCGTAGGAACATCAGATGTCGCGCAGTCCCTGCTGCAGAAGGTGGATACTCACCAGGCAGGACTCCTGCTGCATCGCTTCGCGCGCGAAGGCGATCATGACGCCGTCGGCATCCTGCTAGCGGCTGGAGTCGACGTCGACACCCTCGACGACACCGGAGCGACCGCGCTGCACCACGCCGCCGGCGGCGGGCACCTGGCGTGCATCGAGACGTTGATCGACGGACACGCCGATCTTGATCGCCGTGATCATGTTCACGGATCGTCGCCCGTGCTGTGGGCTCACGAACTCGGCCGGCTCGATGCCGTCCGACTGCTACTAGCTCGTGGCGCCCGGATCAATGCGCCGGATGCGGCGAAGCTCGGGCTGTCCGCCATGGTCGGCGGATTCCTCGACGAGGTGCCGGAGACCGTTGATCGCGCTGTCGGATGGCCGACGCCGTTGTCCGCGGCGATCGCCAACGGTCACGTCGAGACTGCGCGACTACTGCTCGAACGCGGAGCCGACCCGAACGCGCGGACCGGAAGCGGCGACCTCCCGTTGGACTGTCTGCGCTGGCTCGGTGACGACTCCGTACGCGACGAGATCGCCGCCTTGCTCGTGGCGCACGGTGCCCGGAGCGCCACCTCATCCTGATCGCTGCGACTCAGCCGGGTCGAGCGGGCCCGGTTTGACCTCGGGACGACGGAAACACCCGCTCGACACACCAGGCCGCGCCCAGGACTGGAATGCAGACCCCACAGACCGGCAACAGTCCGGGCCAGCCGGCAAGCGTCAGGGCCGACGGCCATCCGACGCCGATCACCAGCAGGGCCAGGGTCAACAACGGTCGACCGAGGCCGGCGGCGAGCGCCGCCAACAACGTACGGCTGACCGACAGTCGGGAGCGTTCCAGCACCCAGGTCAGATGCGGAAGCAACACAACCATCAGCACCAGGCCGACCGTGCTGAGCGCCCGGCCGACCCCACCGACGACCGGCGACTGTTGGCCGGCGATCCGCCAGCTCGTCACCAACGAGACGATCAGCAGCACCGTCAACAGGCCCGTAGGTGCGGCCCTGCGGAAGTGCCTGCGCCACTCGCGGGCCATCGTCCGGCCGATCGGGAGATCGGTGTCGCCCTGCAGCCACCGCGTGACCACGACATGGGCGGCGACGGCGGCCGGCCCGACCCCGAGCAGCACGCCACCGAGCAGCGTCAGCCCGGTCCAGCACAGGTTGAGCCAGACCAGTCGGACGATCCAGGTCAGCAGTCGATCCAGTCCGGCCAACGGTCCGTCGAGCCGGTGCAGCGAAGGGCCCACGGCTACTCCTTCACCGAGCCGATCAGCACGCCCTGGACGAAGAACCGTTGCAGGAACGGATAGATCACCAACAACGGCAGCGACGCCACGATCATCACCGCGTATTTGATCAAGGAAGCCAGTCGCAGCTGGTCGGCGATCGACTCCGCCGAGCCGGCCTCGCCGCCACCCTGGCTGGCGTCCTGATTGACCACCAGGATCTCCCGCAGGATCAGCTGCAGCGGGTACTTGTCCCGGTCGGAGAGGTAGATCAACGCCTTGAAGTATTCATTCCACAGACCCACACCGTGGAACAGCCCGAGTGCGGCGACGACCGGCGCCGACAGCGGGATCGCGATCCGCAGGAAGATCTGCAGATCACCTGCCCCGTCCATCCGCGCGGACTCGGTCAGTTCATCGGGGACGGTCTGCTTGAAGAACGCCCGACCGACCAGGATCGCCCAGGCCCCGGTGGCGCCGGGCAGCACGACCGCCCACAGCGTGTCCAACAGTCCGAGCTGTTTGACGACCAGATAGGTCGGGATCAATCCGCCGGAGAACAGCATCGTGAACAGCACGTACCAGGTCACTACCCGACGACCGACGAATTCCTTGCGGGACAAGGCGTAGGCGCACGGCAGGGTGATGAAGAGATGTACCGCGACACCGACCACGGTGTAGAGGATCGTGTTCAGGTAACCGCGCCAGATCGCCGTTTCGGCGAACACCCGACGATAGCCGTCCAGTGTGATATCCACCGGCCACAACCACACCCGACCGGACTCGACGGCCTTCGGATCGCTGATCGATGCGACGGCGACGAAGACCAACGGATAGCCGATGGCGATCACGATCAACACCAGGAAGATCGTGTTGGCCAGATCGAAGCCTCGATCACCCGGTTGGCGTCGGGTCGGTCGATCCCTGGTCGGTTCGTCGTCGGTGTCGGTCGCCGCCGGCTTGTCCATGATCGTCACCACAGGCTCGATTCGGTGTAGCGCCGGGAGATGTAGTTGACCGTGATCAACAGTGCGATGTTGATCACCGAGTCGAACAGCCCGATCGCGGCAGCGTAGCTGTACTGACCTTCCAACAGGCCCGACTGGTAGACGAAGGTCTGGATGACGTCGGAGGTGGACGCGTTCAGCGAGTTGTTCATCAGCAGCACCTTCTCGAAGCCGACCGACATGAAGTGGCCGAACTCGAGGATGAACAACACCACCACCGTCGGCATGATCGCCGGCAGGTTGACGTGCACGATGCGTTGCAACCGGCCGGCGCCATCGACCTGCGCCGCGTCATGCAGCTCCGGATTCACACCGGCCAGCGCTGCCAGGAAGATGATCGTGCCCCAGCCGAGACTCTGCCAGACGCCGGACCAGATGTAGAGGTGCCGAAACCATGCCGGGTCCTGCATGAACTGGATGGGCTCGATGCCGACCAGTCCGATGGCATGGTTGATCAGTCCTGAACGCGGGTCGAGGAAGGCGAACAGCATCCCGACCACAACAACCATCGACACGAAGTGCGGCGCATAGGTCAAGGTCTGGGTGAACCGCTTGAAGAGCCGGTTCTTCACCTCGTTGATCGACAACGCCAGGATGATCGGCAACGGGAACAGCACGATCTGGTAGAGCCCGAGCAGCAGCGTGTTGCGCAGCAGCCGCCAGAAATAGAACGAGTTGAAGAAGCGCTCGAAATGCTTCAGCCCCACCCATTCGCTGCCCAGGATCCCTTGCCGGGCAACGAAATCCTTGAACGCGATCTGCACGCCGTACATCGGCACGTAGTTGAAGATCAGGAAGAACAGCAGCGCCGGCGCGGCCAGCAGATAGAGCTGCCAACTCCCGCGCAGTCGGCGCAGTCGACGCCGACGGCGGGTCCCGGCGTCGGCCGCCGGGACCTCGGAATCGACCTTCGGCGCATCGGTCCCGGTCAGTGCCGTCATCGACTACTTCTTCCGATAGCGATCGAGCGCCGCCTGCTGGATCTCCAGGTATCGCTTCATCCCCATCTGATCGAACTTCGCGACGTAGTCATCCCAGTCCGACAGCGGTTTCTTACCGGAGATGAACGCCGACCTGCTCTCGTCGGTGAACTTGTCCACGTCGGCAGAGATGGTGTCCAACTCCGTCGCCTCGTCGCTGCCGTAGGTGAAGCCCGGCCAGACCTCGTCGATCCCATGGTCAGCAACCTGCTTGGTGCCCTCCACCGCCTGCGCACTGCCCTCGGTGCCCTTGAAGTAGCTCTCCCGGACGATCCCGGGATAGCTGCCGCCGAGGTAGATCACGTACGGCTTCAGCGCTTCGTCGACGGTCAGCCCGTCGGGGTTGTCGGCGATCTGGGGAAGGAACTCGTAGTCGGTCCCGGACTTCTGATACGTCGTGCCCTCGATCCCCAGGAAGAACAGCTTGGCGCCCTCGTCGCCGTAGAAATAGTCCATCCAGCGAGCCGCGGCGACCGGGTGTTCGGCCTTGTCGGTGATCACGAACTGGCCCATTCCGCGCAGCCCGGAGCCCTCGGCGTTCCACTCCGGCACCGGATCGCTCGCGGTCTTCTTCAACGGCGGCAGCGCGACGTAGTTCTTGCCGACCTTGCCGAAGAACGCTGCCGGCGACTGGGTGGCGGCGCTGCCGATCAGATCCTGTGACCCGAGGTTGTTGAACTTGCCGGCGTCGTTGGTGAAGACGTCCTTCTGGATCAACCCGTCGGCGTAGAGCTTGTGCAGGTATCCCATCAGGTCGCGATAGCCGTCGCTGGCAGGATAGAAGCGCACCGTTGTCGGGTCATCGGGTTGCGCGTCCAGGTAGCCCGAGGAGGTGCCGCGATTGCCGACGCCGAAGCTGCTGCGCAACATCTGGTAGAGCGTGCCGCCCTCACCACCGTCGGTGAGCGGGATCTCGTCGGCTTTGCCGTTGCCGTTCGGGTCCTTGGTCTTCACCGCCTTCAGATAGGCGGCGTACTCGTCCAGCGTGGTCGGCGTCTTCATCCCGAACTTGGCCAGCCAGTCCTTGCGCACCCACAGCTTGTACTGCATCTGCAGCGAGGCGAACTCCGGATCGTAGATCGTCGGCAGGCCGTAGATCTTGCCGTCGGGGAAGGTCATGCCGCGTTTGATGTCGGGATTCTCGGCCAGGATCGCCTTGAGATTGGGCATGTACTTGTCGATCAGGGTGTTCAGCGGGATCAGCGTGCCCTGCTCGCCGTATTTGGCGAGGTCGACCGCACCGAGCCCGGTCCGGTAGATCACCTCCGGATAGTCACCGCTGGCCAGCGAGAGGTTGCGCTTCTCTGTCGCACCCTCCGACGGCACCAGCCCCCAGTCGATGTGGACACCGGACTGTTTCTCCATCTTCTTCATCGCTGCGACCGTGTTCCAGTCATCGGCGGTCTGGCTCGGCCGGCCGGACATGAAGCTGATCGTCACCGGTTCCTTCGCGATCGGCATCCCGGTCGTGTTGATGTTCGGGTCGGGCTCGTCGATCTTGGTCTGCGGGTCGTCCTGGGAGCCGCCGGCGCAGCCGGCAGCCGCCAACACGAGTGCGAGGATGAGGGCAATGAGGCGGACCGGGCGGATGGGACGGAGCGGGCGCATGGGCGACTCGATTCGGGAGAGGGGTCTGCGGTGCAGATCTGACTGCCGTACCACGGGGCCGGACGCGGAGTGTCATCATCGACAGACCGTCGCTTCCACCGTAATTATGGTGATTCCTTACGCAAGATATTGCCGGTCATGGCACTCGGTCAAGGGGTGATATGAAACCATCTACCATTAACGCCGACACCACGCTGTTGCGACAGCTCAACATCGGATCGGTGCTGATCGGGTTACGAAGTGCCCCGTCGGTGACCCTCACCGAGCTGGCCCGGTCGACCGGCCTGTCCCGGCAGACCGCCGGCGCGGCGCTCGACGAACTGATCGCCCGTGGCGTCTGTGAACCGCTCGCGCCGCAGGAGGGGACGTCCGGCCGACCCGCGCGGCGGTACGCCTTCCGACGTCGTGCCGGTCACGCACTCGGCATCTCCTTCGCGCCCACCCACGTCCTGGTGATCACCAGCGACCTGGCCGGCGAGATCGTCGCGCGACAAGGACGCGAGCTTGATCAACAGACCCCGGCGGCCGAGCGACTCGCCGTCGCCGAGGAGCTGGCCCGCCGCTGCGCCGAGCAGGCCGGACCCGTGTGGGCCGTCGGCGCCGGCACCTCGGGTGTGGTCGATCGGGACGGCAAGGTCCGGGCAGCCAGCCAACTACCGGGATGGGTCGGCCTCGATCTCGCAGCACAGGTGGGCGGCTGGTTCGACTGTCCGGCACGGGCCGGGAACGATGCCGCGATGGCCGCGCTCGCCGAGCGCTGGCTGGGCAACGCGCAGCATGTCGACGACGTGGTGATGCTGCTGACCGGACATCTGACCGGCTTCGGGCTGCTGATCGACGGCCGCGTCCGGGTCGGTCGGTCGGGTGCCGCGGGCGAGTTGGGCAAATTGCCCTGGTGGCGGGACAGCGATCCGGCGTTTGCGCTGGCCCGGGAGGGCTGGACGGCCGACCAGGCGATCGCCGCCGCCGAGAGTGGCGACCGCCGAGCCCAGGATCTGTTGGCCGAGCTCGGCCAACGGCTGGCCCGGAGCGCGGCCGTCCTGGTCAGTTCGATCGACCCCGAACTGGTCGTCGTCGGCGGCGAGCTGGCACCTGCCGGTGAACGGATGCTGGAGCCGATGCGGCGCGAGCTCGGCACGATGTGCCGCAGCGCCCCGGAAGTCACGGCCTCGTCGTTGGGAACCGACGGGGTCGCGCTCGGGGCGCTGCGCGGCGCGCTCGATCAGATCGAACGCGACCCTCGCCGGCTCGGCTCGGCCGGCACGGTCGTTGCCGGCTAGTGCCCTGCGCTAGGAATCCGGCACATCATTCGAACACCTGACGCGGCAATCTGCTGCGTTGGCGTCAGCTTGCATACACCCGGTAACCGCACCTCCGCCGGGCATACCGGGCGTACGTCGAGCGATCACCAACGCCGCGATGTGCGTGCCGGGGCGCCGCGAGACGTCACCAAATTCCGGCAACGCGCCAGCAGGCGTCAGATCGCGAACGTGCTGTCGATCCTGGACTGCTCGACGCCACCGTGCAGGGCGGTGTAGAACGGGTGGTCGGGCACAAGATCGGCACGATCCACAGCCTGCCCGGTCAGCGCCGATGCATACAGTGCGGTGATGAACTCCATCGTCGGTCGCGTGCTGGCCAATGTGGTTTCATGATCACGTCCGGCCAGCAGGTCATCGACGAGTCGACCGAGTTGGGCGCTGTGATTGCTCGGCACGTCCTCCGCCGCCGATGCCGCCCAGGCGTCGCCCGCCTGCTGTGACCTCGCAGCATTTTCGGGATTGACCGTGCCGGGATCCTGCCCGAGTCGGGCCGCGACCGCTTCGTCCGGCGTCGGATGGAACGTCCAGTCTGCGTCGGAGTAGCCGTAGAGGTGGTTCACCTCCAGGGTGCCGCCCTCGGAGTCGATCCTGATCCGGCTCAGCTCCTGCGGCGACAGCAGGCTGTTGATCATGGTCGCCACGGCACGGTTCTCGAAGGTCACCATGGCCATCGAGATGTCCTCGAACTGCACCGGCCGATCACGCCGCACGGCGCTCGCGTTGATCGTCTTCCATTGACCGAGCAGGTGCAGCAGTAGGTCGATCTGGTGGATGCCGTGACCGAGCGTCGGTCCGCCGCCCTCACCGACCCAGGTGCCGCGCCAGTCGGGATCGAAGTAGCTGCGCGGACGGAACCAGAGCGTCTCGCAGACCGCGACCAACGGGGCACCCAGCGCACCGGATTGCAGCAACTGATGGGCCCGGCGACCACCGGATCCGTGCCGGTGCTGGAAGATCCCGTACGCGCTGCCCGCGCTGGCCTGCTCGGCCTCGGCGATCTTGTCCAGCTCGGCGAGACTGAGCACCGGTGGCTTCTCCACGATCACCGACTTGCCGGCCGCCAGCACCTCGATCGCCAGCTCGGCGTGGGTTCCGGGCGGCGTCGCGATCGACACCAGCGCCGGGTCCTGTGCCGCGAGCAGGTCGGTGACACTGCCGTACGCGGTGGTGTCGTACTTCTCCGCGTAGCCGTCCGCGCGCTCTCGTACGATATCGGCCACGCCGACGAGGTCGGCGCGTCCGGATGCCGCGTAGCCGCGGGCGTGGGAGTTGCCGATCCCGCCGCAGCCGACGATCGCGACCTTCAACCGGTCGTCGCTGCTTCGCTTCACCGCGTCGGTCATTTCGCAGCGCCCCGCAGGGTCGCGTTCTGCTGGGCAACCAGGGCCAGCCGCATCGTCTCGAAGGTGTGTGCCTGCGGTACTGCGGTCTCGGTCCGGTTGCGGACGTCGTTGACGATGTCGGAGTAGTAGGTCAGCTCGACATCGGAACAGTCGATGTAGCTGGTGTCATCGTTGTTCACCAGGAAGAGATGGTTGCCGCCGTCCCGGCCGGCGATGTCGACGTACTTGCGCATCTCGATGTAGCCCTCGGTGCCCAAGATCATCAGCCGTCCGTCGCCCCACGTCGGCAGACCCTTCGGGGTGTACCAGTCGACCCGGATGTAGCCCTGCGCCTCGGGGCTGCGGAGCAGGATCTCCCCGAAGTCCTGCAAACCCGGCGCATCGTCGTTGGCGAAGTTGCCGACCGTACTGGCGACCACTTCGCCCTCGGTGGAGCCGGTGAACCAGAGGAACTGATCGATCTGGTGGGAGGCGATGTCGGCCAGGATGCCGCCATAGCGCTCCTTCTCGTAGAACCATTCGGGACGTCCCGCGCCGCCGGCCAGGTGGGCACGATCACCGATCCGGTGCGGCCCGAGCCCGAGGGTCTGGACGACCTTGCCGATCTTGCCGGCCCGGACCAGTTCACCGGCCTTGGTCACACACTTGACACCGAACCGCTCGGAGAAGGTGACCGACCAGAAGCGGCCGGTGTCGGCAACGGTCTGCTTGATCTCGTCGAGCTGCTCCAGGCTGATGCACCCCGGCTTGTCGACGATCACGTCCTTGTCGGCCTTCATCGCGGCAATCGCGATCGGTCCGCGCCGGTCCGGGATCGCCGCGCTGGTGATCACGTCGATCCCGTCGGCGTTGATCAACTCGTCGGGGTTGTCGTGCACCGGCACGTCCGGGTACAGCGCCCGGACCTGCTGGGCGACCGAAGCCTCGGGGTCGTCGGTGGCCAGGCCGACGAGCTCGCAGCCGGCCTCCAGCAACCCGGAGATCTGTCCGAAGATGTGCGCATGATCGAGTCCGACCGCGGCAAAGCGGATCGGCTGCTGCGAGGTCATCGTTGTCCTTTCGACACGTTCGCCTGGTCGTCGCCGACAGCGGCACTCTCGTCCTGCCGCCGGAACGCAATGAGTGAAGGTAGTTGCACTGTATTGCCATCCCGTGCGATGCTGCAAACGTTTGCGAGATCTGTCCGGATGATGACTCACGGATGGCGGAAGGAGCGGCCATGCCAGGTCCACGCGCGACCACCAGGCCGCACGCGACGATCAAGGACGTTGCCGCGGCCGTCGGGATGTCGCCGGCCACCGTATCGCGTGCACTGGCCCGTCCGGACATGGTGGCGTCGAGCACCGCCGAGCGGATCAGGCAAGTGGCCGATGAGCTCGGTTACTCCCCCAGCCCGCAGGCACGATGGTTGCACACCGGCCGATCCAACGCGTTGACCCTGGTGCTGCCCGACATCACCAACCCGTTCTTCTTCGATCTGATCCGCGGCGCCCAGCACGAGGCCGCCCGGGCCGGCTACACCCAGGTGCTGGTGGACACCGAGGAATCCGCTGCCCAGGAACGGAGCCATTTGGCCGCGGCGCGGAAGACCTCCGACGGCGCAGTCCTCGGCGGCAGCCGGTTGCCCGACACGATGCTCGGCGAATTGGCTGCCCGGTTTCCGCTGGTCAGTGTGAACCGGCGGATCCGCGGGGTCCCGAGCGTGACGATCGACACCCCTGCCGCGTTGGCGCAGGCCGTCGATCACCTCGCCGGCCTCGGCCATCGTCGGATCGCCTACCTCGGCGGTCCGGAATCGGCGTGGTTCGACGACCGGCGCTGGCAGGCGATCAGGGCCGCGGCCGATGATCATGGTCTGACCTGCAGTCGACTCGGACACCGGGCGCCGACCATGATCGCCGGCGAAGAGGCTGTCGAGGGTGTGACCGCAGGCGACCTCACTGCGGTGATCACCTACAACGACCTGCAAGCGCTCGGGCTGATGCGCGGCCTGGAACGGCGCGGGATCGCCGTACCCGACCAGTTCAGCATCATCGGCTGCGATGACATCTTCGGCGCCGATCTGACCAAGCCCACGCTGACCACGGTGACCGGCTCGGCCGAACTGGCCGGCGAACTGGCCACCAAGGCTCTGCTCGAACGCCTCGATACCGGCAAGCCGCCGCGCAAACTACACCAGACGGCCCCCGCGCACCTGACGATCCGCGACTCCACCGCTCCCCCACCCGAAGTTGCCAGAAGGTAGATCGGCTACCACGCGTTGGGCAGCGCAACCACCTTCTGACAACTTCGACTTCAGCCGAGGGTGAGGGTGGCCCAGCTGAGGGCGGGGAGTTCGATTTCCAGCTCGGTGCCGTTGATCTTGTACGAGGTCAGTTCGGTCAGCCCGACCCGCTCTTGATCTTCGCCGGTATTGGCAGCGAACCTGTCGGCATCGCTGAGCACAAAGGCGTCCTGCACGGTTGCGCCGCCGAATGCCGTCAGGTCGACGGTGATCGTGCTCGGCGCCTGATGATCACGGTTGACCAGGAACAGGCTGCTGGTCCCGGTCTGTTGATCATGGGTGGCGGCGGCATCGATGCTGTCCACCTCCCCGTACTTGGCGGTGTCGTGGGTGTCGGAGTCGATCCGCAGCCGCAACGATGCGCCGACAGCGCGCCGAGCGGTCTCGGCAAACGGGAAGAACGTCGTCTGCCGCCAGGCGTCGCCGCCCGGTTCGGTCATGATCGGCGCGATCACGTTGACCAGCTGGGCAAGACTGGCGGCCTTGACCCGGTCGGCGTGCCGCAACAGCGAGATCAGCAGGCCACCGACCACCACGGCGTCGGTGACGTTGTACACGTCCTCGAGGATCCGCGGCGCCTGCGGCCAGTTGTCCAGGCCACGGATCGTGTTCTTGTCCCGATCCCGCTTCTGGTACCAGACGTTCCACTCGTCGAACGAGATCATGATCGACTTGTCGTTCTTCAGCTCCGCACCGACCCCGTCGGCCACCGAGACCACCGACTCGATGAAGCGATCCATGTCGACACCGGAGGCCAGAAAACTCTCCAGATCCCCGGGCGTCCCCTCGTAGTAGGCATGGCAGGAGATGAAGTCGACGTCGTCGTAGGTGTGCTTCAGCACCGTGTGCTCCCAGGAGCCGAAGGTCGGCATCGCCCGGTTCGAGCTCCCACAGGCGACCAGTTGGACCGACGGATCGAGCTGCCGCATCCCCTTGGCGGTCCGCGAGGCCAGCTTGCCGTAGTCCTCCGCGCTGCAGTGCCCCAGCTGCCAGGGACCGTCCATCTCGTTGCCCAGACACCACATCGTGATGCCGAACGGATCGGTTGCCCCGTTGGCGACCCGTCGATCGGAGAGGGTCGACCCGGCCGGCACGTTGCTGTATTCCAGAACGTCCACCGCATCCAGCACGCCACGGGTACCGAGGTTGAGGGCCATCATCGGCTCGACGCCGGCGGCCTTGGCCCAGGCCGCGAACTCGTGCAGGCCCACCTCATTGGTCTCCGTCGAGTGCCACGCGAGGTCGAGACGGGTCGGCCGCTCGTCCTTCGGCCCGACACCGTCCTCCCAGCGGTAGCCGGAGACGAAGTTGCCGCCCGGGTAACGGACGGTGGAGACGCCCAGCTCGCGAACCAGGTCCAGCACGTCGGCGCGGAATCCGTCCTGATCTGCCGTGCTGTGACCGGGCTCGTAGATGCCGTCGTACACACATCGGCCCAGATGCTCGACGAACGACCCGAACAGTCGACGGTCGATCGCTCCGACCTCGAAGGCGGGGTCGATCACGATTCGTGCCTTGGCCATCTGTTCTCCTCGTCTGACGTGTCGCTTGTCTGATGTGCCGCTCGTCGGGTGCCAGGCCCACTCCTGTGGCACCGCGAGCGGGATTCGGACCCAACGCTAGTACATCGTTGTAACGACGTCTCCCCCGCCCCTGCGCGGAAGAACCCTTCGAATCCGTCAAGTCCGCGCCACCCACTCGGCTGAACCGTCACCCACGATCCGGCTGCGACCGCACGGACTCAACCGGTGGTGACGGGGCTGCGGCTGCCGCGGTGCATTCGATGCACCCGAAGGGCCGCCACACCGACCAGCAGCAGGGCGACCACACAGCCGGCGACCGCGCGCCAGAGACCGTCGACCGCATCGCCCCTCGCGCCACCCGGGGAAGTCGCGAAGAAGACTCCACCGATCACCGCGATCCCGAGCGATCCGCCGATCTGCTGGATCGTCGACAGCGCCCCGGAAGCGGCTCCGGCGTCGACGGACGGCACCGTTGCGAGCGCAACGTCGAACAGCGGGACGATGACCAGCCCCATCCCCACACCACCGACGATCAACAGGACGGCCGGCCGCCACCAGGACAGTCCGCCGTCGATCACCGGCACCGCAACGGTGCCGACGACGATGATCATCGAGACGGCGAACGACAGCGCTCCGACGGCCATCACGATCGGCCCGAAGGAAGACACCAGCCGGGGCGCCATCGCGCTACCCGCCAGCGCGCCGACACTCAGCCCCAGCCAGACCAGACCCGAGTGCAGGGCATCGAATCCCAACGTCTGTTGCAGGTGGACCGTGACGACAAGGAAGAAACCGACCAGACCCGCCTGCAGGCAGAAGTTGATCACGGCACCGGACGAGAAGCCGCGATCGGCGAACAACCCGATCCGCAGCACCGGTGTCCCGCCCGTCCGTTCGACGCGACGCTGCCAGGCCACGAAGACGACCAGCAGCGCAGGCCCGGCCAGGAGCGGCAGCACCGTCCACCAGGCCCAGCCGTGCTCGCGGCCCTCGATCAGGCCGAAGACGATGCCGAGAACGCCGGCGGTGGCGAATCCGACCCCGGGCAGATCCAGACGGACTGCCGTCATCGACCGCGTCGCCGGCACCCATCGGGCAGCGGCGATGATCAGCCCGATGCCGACCGGGACGTTGATCACGAAGATCGAACGCCAACCGATCCCGAACGCGTCCGCATCGATCAGTAGCCCGGACAGCACCGGACCGACAACGCTCGCAGTGCCGGTGATGAAGCCGACCAACCCGAAGACCGGCGCGCGGGACTCGGGCGGATAGAGCGCCTGCACACCGGCCAGCACCTGCGGCACCATGAGCCCGGCGAACATGCCCTGCAGCGCCCGCGCCAGCACCAATACCTCCGCACCGCCGGCGATCGTCGCCGTCATCGATGCAGCAGTGAAGCCCACCACGCCGACCAGGAAGACCCGTCGGATGCCGACAAGATCACCGAGTCGCCCGCCAGTCACCAGGGTTGCCGCCAGACCGAGCGTGTAGGCCGCCACCAGCCATTCCACAGCCGCCGCAGAGGCTCGCAGATCGGCCTGGATGGACGGCAACGCGACGTTGACCACGGTGGTGTCCATCAGGTCCATGAAGTTGGCGACGATCAGCACCACCATCGCCGGCCGTGGATTGCGCATCCGAGCCTCCGAAACTAGTTCCATTTTGGAATTACTCTCGTACGATAGCATGTTCTTCCAGAATGGAATTAGTTTGGAGGGGGCATGACCGTCCGATCACAGGCGGAGCTCACGATCCGCGACCGGTTCCAGCAGCTGGTGCCGCAGATGATCCTGCTGCACGAGCGCGTCGCCAAGGAGATGGGGCTGTCCGCGGTCGCCCTGCAGGCACTGCATCTGATCGACCTGCACGACGGACCGATCTCACCGACCGAGCTGAGCAAGAGCAGCGGATTGCCGCGAAGCACCGTGGCCAGAGTTCTGGCCGCCTTGGAGTCCGACGGCTACGTACGGCGGACCGAGGTACCCGGCGACGGGCGCCGCGCCCTGATCAGCTCGGCGCCCAAGGCACGTACTGTCGGCACCCGATTCGATCTGTACGCCGACGCGATGCGTGCGGTCAGCGCGGACTTCTCCGCCACCGAGCTGGCCGTCATCGCGCGCTACTGGGATGCCCTGCTGCAAGCGGTCGAGGACCGGGCAGCCGATAATTGAGCTCCAGTCACCGATGCGAGGATTGAGGAGCAATGGCATCCAGCCCATTCGACCTGACCGGCCGGACGGCCCTGGTCACCGGCGGCGGCCGCGGACTCGGTCGGGGTATGAGCTCCGGTCTGCTCGCTGCCGGCGCCGACGTGATCACGGCGCAACGCGGCAGCGTCGACGATGACCTTGTCCAGTACGCCACCGAGCTGGGCCGCAGCATCACTCCGCTGACACTCGATCTCGGCGAACCGGATCAGATCGACTCCGCGATCACCGAGCTGCTCGCCGAGCAGCGGATCGACATCCTGATCAACAACGCCGGCATGCAGTATCGGGAGGACGCCGTCGACTTCGATCTCACCCAGTTCGATCGGGTGCTGTCGATCAACATGCGATCGGTCTTCCAGCTCAGTCAGCTGATCGCCCGGCCGATGCTCGAACGCGGCCACGGTAAGATCATCAACATCGCCTCGATGGTGAGCTTCTCCGGAGGCTACCGGGTGCCCGCGTACGCGGCCAGCAAGGGCGCCATCGCTCAGCTCACCAAAGCCTGCTGCAACGAGTGGGCCGGCCGTGGTGTCAACGTGAACGCTATCGCCCCCGGCTACATGGCCACCGACATGAACGAAGCGCTGCTGGCCGACGAACAGCGCAACGACGAGATCACCGCGCGGATCCCGGCCGGTCGCTGGGGCACACCGGACGACATGGCCGGCACCGCCGTCTTCCTCTCCTCATCCGCCGCGGACTACCTGAACGGAGCGATCATCCCCGTCGACGGCGGCTGGCTCGCCCGCTGAACCACCTTCTCCTCGAACCCCATAGCTTCTCGCACCCTTGACAACGGGTGCGAGATGCGGCAAAGAGCGAAAGATCTCGGGCACGGGTCGGAGGCTCAGTTCTTCATGCCGGTCAGCGTGACACCTTCGACGAAGTAGCGCTGCAGCACGAAGAACAGGATGATGATCGGCAGGATGATCACCGTCGAAGCAGCCATCAGGAAGCCCCACTGCGCGGTGTAGTTGCCCTGGAACGACGCCAGCCCCAGTGCGAGCGTGAACTTGTTGTCGTCACTGAGATAGAGCAGGGGTCCGAGGAAGTCGTTCCAGACACCGATGAAGGTGAAGATCACGACGACCACCACCACCGGCTTGGACAGCGGCATGATGATCGTCCAGAACACCCGCCACGGTGATGCACCGTCGATGTACGCCGCCTCATCGAGCTCGAACGGGATGGTCAGGAAGAACTGCCGCATCAGGAAGATGTTGAACACCCCACCGCCTGCGCCGGCAAACCAGGCCGGCACCGTCAACGGCAGAAAGGTGTTCAGCGCGGACAACTCGCTCCACATGATGAAGGTCGGGATCAGGGTGACCGCGTACGGCAGCATCACACTGGTCAGCAGAATGGCGAAGACGACGTTACGGCCGCGCCAACGAAGCCGGGCGAAGCTGAACGCCGTGATCGCACAGGTGAGCACGGTGCCGGTGACCACGACGACCTCGATGATCATCGTGTTCAACAGATACAACGCAAAGGGCTGTGCCGTCAGCGCGCCACTGAAGTTGTCCCACGCGAACGGCCGTGGCCACCATTCCGGCGGCGAGACGAAGATCTGATTGTTGGTCATCAGCGCACTGCGGACCAACCAGACGAACGGAATGATCATGGCGATCGCACCGAAGATCAGAACGGCCCAGAGCAGCACCCGGCCGACGGCCGACCTGCCCCCACGACGTGGTCGGTCACCGGCGAGGCCGCCGGTCGGCGCCACCCGCCCGGATCGCTTGGTGGCCCGCCGACTCTCAGGAGCCGCTTCGGTATCTGCAGGTGTCGTTGACAGCTGACTCATCGGGCTCCACCCATCTCGTAATAGACCCATCGCCGGGCGTTGCGGAACAGCAGCACCGTGATGATCAGCACAATCACGAAGAGCACCCAGGCCAGCGCAGCGGCATAGCCCATCTGCCCCTCGGTGAAGGCCTTGCGGTAGAGGTAGTAGATGTAGAACAACGTCGCGTTGTTCGGCCCGCCCTGGGTCATCACGTAGGCCTGGTTGAAGACCTGGAAGGTTCCGATCACACCGGTCACCAGGTTGTAGAAGATCGTCGGGGTCATGAATGGCAGCGTGACGTGGCGGAATCGCTCCCAGGTCCCGGCACCGTCGATCGAAGCGGCCTCCAGGAGCTGCCGCGGGATCCCCTGCAGCCCGGCCAGGAAGATCACCATGGCATTGCCGAAGCCCCATGTGCTCATCAGGATCAGGGACGGGATCGCCGCTCGTTCACTGTAGATCCATTGTGACGTGGGCAATCCCGCACCGCGGAGCAGTGAGTTGAGCAGGCCGAAGTCGGGATTGAAGATCCAGATCCAGAGCACCGCGCTGGCGATCGCTGGGACGAGTGTCGGAAGGTAATAGACCGTCCGCCACAGCAAAAGTCCGCGGACCTTCTGGTTGAGCAGCAGTGCGACGACGAAGCCGACCAGCAGCACCAACGGCACCGAACCGACGGTGTAGTAGGTGGTGACGCTCAACGACTTCCAGAACAGCTCATCGTGCGCGAGTCTGCGATAGTTGTCCACCCCGATGAACTTCGGAGCCCGCCCGATCGTCCAGTCGGTCGCACTGAACACCCCGGACGCGATCATCGGGCCGATCGTGAAGATCAGGAAACCGGCGATCGCCGGCAGTGCGAAGATCCAACCCCATCGCTGTTCGAGCCTGACCAGCCCCGATGCCCGCCGGCGGACGCCGGGCGTCGGCGCCCGGCCCGCGTGCACTGTTTCGGCGGCCATCACAGGTCCTGCTGCGGATACCGACCCTTGAGCAGAGCGGTCACCTTCGGCGCCAAAGCCTTGCAGACCTCGGCGGCCTTCTTCTTGCCCTGATCGATCTGCTGCAGCGCCGGAGTCAGCACCTCGTTGATCGCGTCACTGTTCTTGATGCTCTGACTCCAGGTGCCGACGGAGTTGTTCACCGTGTAGTCGACCGCCGCGGTCCGATACTCAGCGGGGTGGACGTCGTTCTTGGTCCACAGGTCGATGTCCTTGTCCTCGGTGTAGTACTTCTTGTCCAACGGCATCCAGAGCCCGTCGGAGAACAGATCGACCTGCGCCGGATCGTTGTGGTACATGTACAACTCCATCGCCAGGTCCTTGTCCTGGGTGTCGGCGAAGACGGAGGTCGCCCCACCCTGACCGATGGTGACCGGCTTGTCGTACTTGGGCAGTACTCCGACTCCGTAGTCAAGATCACTCTGGGCCAGGTCGAGCAACGTCCATTGCCCGTCGGCGACCATCGCGATCCGCTTGGTCTGCAACTGCACCGTTGTGGAGGGCGCGTTGTTGCCGAGCTGGGTGGCAGTGGGCGCAACGTGATACTTGTAGGCCAGGTCGGCGATGTTCTGATAGACCTTGATCACTTCGGGCGTGTCCAGCAGGCTCTTGGTGCCGTCCTCGTTGAAGAGATCGGCCCCCTGGCTGCGGATCATCGCCTCGGCGTTCAGCCAGCTGACGGCGCCGAACGAGCAACCGAACTGTCTGATCTTGGTCGGGTCGAAGCCCGACTCGTCGGCACGTTTCCCCTTCTGATCGATGGTCAGCTTGTGTGCGGTCTCGACGAAGTCGTCCCAACTCCAGGCCTTGTCCGCTTCAGCCGGCGGGTCCTTGACACCTGCATCCTTGAGGACCTTGCGGTTGTACCACAGCAGTTGGACCTCGTTGGCGGTCTGCGAGCCGAGCAGCTTGTCCTTGCCGTACCAGAAGTAGGACGACGGCAGTCGGTCCTTCAGACCCGGGTACTTGTCGATGTAGTCGTAGAGGTTGAGCAGCTTCCCGCTTTCGGCCAGTCGGAACGCCGTCGATGCGCCGAGGTAGGCGACATCCGGGGAACGATTGCTGGCGACCAGGGTGTTGAGCTTGGTCTCGTAGTCAGACGGAGTGAAGAGCGCCTTGGTCGTGACGCCCTTGTGTTTGGATTCGAACCCGTCCAGCATCTTCTGTACGGCTGTCTTCTCGAAGGTCGACCCCCAGTACATGAACTGGAGCTCCTTGCTGCTGCCGGCACCGGTGACGCTCTCTCCGTTGCAGGCAGCCAGGCTGGACACAGCAGCGCCGGCGGCAGTCAAGCCGCCGAGCCGCAGCAGATCTCGACGGCTGGGCCGCCACTTCGGTACCGACACTGCAGTTCTCCTTTGAACATTGAGTGATGCCGCCCGAGGTTCGGATGATGGCTGCGTCGGCAACCATCACCACGACGATCGAGCGAAGTCAGGCCAGCGGGATCCAGACCCGCATCGCTTGTGGGCCGCGATTGGCCCAGACGTGGTAGGGGATGGCGACCAGCTCGGTCGCCGTTGTCCGCGACTTCGGGCGTGGGTGGTCGGCAGGACCTCCCGGCAGTGTGCTGCGATCGACCACCGCACCGGAGGTGTGCAGCACGACGACACCGTCCAGCAGGTCGGGTCGGTCTTCCTCCCGCACCTCGGCATCGGCGTCGATCACCAGGTCGTCGGGCGCTACCTCGGACGGCTGATCCTGTTTCTCCAGCGCGTAGACCAACGGGCCACGCTCGATCGCCACGCATCCGCGGACCGCGTCGACCCGCGGATCCGGGCTGGTGATCCGGCCGACCAGGGGCAGCTCGACGAGAAGTTGATCACCGGCCTTCCAGACCTTGGTGACGCTCACGTAGCCCCCGGCGGACGCGGGCCGGCCATCGACGGTGGCGCCCTGTGCCCAGCTCGGGATCCGCACACTGACAGCGATCTCCGCGTCCGGTGCCCGGTCGATCGTGATGGCGATCCGGCCATGCCAGGGGTAGTCGGTCTCGACGGTCAGGCCGAGATCACCGGCGTTGATCGTGCCCGGTACGTACTGATGGACCTGGACGCCGGTCGGGTCGGTGCTGGCGACGTAGCCCTCCAGGCTGGCGAAGGTGCGCATCACGTTGGGCGGGCAGCAGGCGCAGCCGAACCAACCGTGCCGGCCGGTCGAGGTGTTGCGTTCCTCGTCGGCCAGTGAACCGTCCCGCAACTGGAGCGGGTTGACGTAGAAGTAC
Source organism: Microlunatus soli (assembly GCF_900105385.1). NCBI lineage: Bacteria > Bacillati > Actinomycetota > Actinomycetes > Propionibacteriales > Propionibacteriaceae > Microlunatus > Microlunatus soli. The sequence continues at coordinate 1,958,407 of NZ_LT629772.1, forward strand.
TCCGTACCGGCCAGCGAGACACCGGCCAGGCATCCGTTGTAGAGCATCCGTTCGATCTGATCGGCGTAGTCGGCCTTGCCGGTGGCCAGCAGCAGCCGCCAGGCCCATTGCACGCCGCCGATGGCCGCGCACGTCTCGGCGTAGGCCCGGTCCGGCGGCAGCTCGAACGGGTCTCCGAACGCCTCGCCTTCCCAGCGGGATCCGAGGCCGCCGGTCAGGTACTCCTTCTCCGTCGCCATGCTGGCGAACTGGGTCTCCAACGCCGCCAGCAGCTCTTGATCATCGAGCTCGACCGCGACGTCGGTCGCGCCGGCACCGAGGTAGACGGCCCGGACGGCATGCCCTTCGACCGTTGTCTGCTCACGCACCCGCACCCGGTCGGAGAAGTAGGCCGGCCTGCGGCCGTACCCAGCGATCAGCCCGGTGCCGCGTGCTTCGACGAAGTAGCGAGCCAGCTCCAGGTAGTCGCGGTTATCGGTCTCGCGATACAGCTCGACCAGCGCCATCTCGATCACCGGGTGGCCGTCCACGTCGTGCCGCTTGTCCTCGCCGAAGGTCGCCACCAGGTGATCACCGATCTTGATCGCGACGTCCAGCAGCTCCCGCCGCCCTGCGGATCGGGACAACGCCACGGCGGCCTGCATCAGGTGTCCGTAGCAGTAGAACTCGTGATGTTGCGGAAGGTCGACGTAGCGACCCCCGTCCCGGAACGGAACCACCGAGTTGAGATAGCCGTCGTCGTCCTGGGCGGCGGCGACCAGCTCGACCACCGACATCAGGCTCTCCAGGAGTTGCTCGTCGGGGTGCCGGCCGTACTCCCAGGCAGCGGCCTCCAGCCATTTGTAGACGTCGGAGTCGGCGAAGATCGGACCGATCGGTTCGCCGGTGGCCTGTCCGGCAGCCAACTGGAGGTTGAACAGGTTGCTCGCCTCCCCCAGCTGCTTCAACCCGGACGGGATGGCCGCCACCCGGTTGCGCTCGGCCCGTCGCTGCCAGATGCCGCCAGTGATCCGGACATCCCCCGGCGGCAACGGCCGGAAGGTGGACCTCGCTTGGTCGGTCGGGCTGGCCGGCCCACGTCGTGCCATCGCTGTTCTCCTCCATGGTTCAACGGTTGCAGGAAACGAGGAAACCCGTTTTCCTTTACGCTACGGCGTGCCCGGGATCAGCGTCAATACCTTGAATGCAAAGGGAATCTGTATCATGAGCAAGCCGACCGCCTCCTCCTGGGAAAATGGGCGGAAACACGTTTGAGCTCGACGCAACGAGAGGAGGACCGGTGACGAGTACTCAGCGCCCGGTGCGGATCACCGATGTTGCTGCCCTGGCCGGCGTATCCCCTGGGACGGTCTCCAAGGCGTTGAACAACACCGGCAGCCTGAAGGACAGCACCCGCGAACGGATCCGAGCGGCAGCCGACAAGCTGGGATTCGTCCCGGATCCCGACGCACGCTGGCTGGCATCGCGCCGCAGCTACACCGTCGGCCTGCTCAGCGTCGACGCCGCGGGCCGGTTCAGCATCCCGGTGATGCTGGGCGCAGAGAATGCACTCGCCGCCGGTGAGATGTCGGCACTATTGGCGACCAGCCGGTATGACGCAGTGCGTGAGGCGTACTACCTCAAGACCTTCACCAACCGCCGCGTCGACGGAATCATCGTCACCGGCCGGACCATCGATCCGCGGCCGCCGGTCGCGGTCGACATTCCGGTGGTGTACGCGTTCGCCCCGTCACAGGACCCCGACGACGCGTCCGTGATCCCCGACGACGCGGACGGCACCACCAAGATCATCGAGCATCTGCTGTCCCGGGGACGTACTCGGATCGCGCACGTCGGCGGTCGACCGCACAAACATGCCTCCGAGGTCCGCGCCGGCACCGCAGCCGCCGTGCTCGCCGAGCACGATCTCGAACTCGTCACGCCACCGCTGCACGGCGACTGGAGCGAGGAGTGGGGCCGTCGAGCCGTTGATCAACTCCTGCAGCAGCTCGGGTCCGCGCCGGGCAGGGATGATCTCGGAGTGGACGCGATCATGTGCGGCAGTGATCAACTCGCCCGCGGCGTCACCGACCGACTGCGCGAGCTGTCGATCGCCGTTCCCGAACAGATTGCCGTCACCGGCTTCGACAACTGGGACGTGATGGCGCTGTCCAGCAGGCCGCCGTTGACCACCATCGACCTGCGACTGTCCGATCTCGGCCGACGAGCCGCCGAGATGCTGCTCGACGCAATCGCCGGAAATCCTCATCACGGAGTCGAGTACACGCCGATGGAGCTGGTCGTCCGCTCCTCCACCTGACCGCAGGATTCGGCTTGCGCGGTGGTCTACCCTGGCCGGTATGAGCACGCAGCGATTTCTTCGCCCCCGGCCGGGTCGCGGCCGCGGGGACGATCGCGCATGCATCGGGTCCTGACGGTCTTCTGAGTGGCTCGGCCGGGGGTCTTCGACCATCCCGACCACAGCACTCGATCAGGAGCCCGCCATGCCCGACCGCTACCTTTCTGCCGACCAACTCCGGCACGCCCTCGAACTACCCGACCTGACGAACCGACCCGGCCATGCCGTGGCCCTGATGGCCGACGACCTGGTGACGTCGCTGACCGGCGCCTGGGGCATCCCCGCCCATCAGGTGCGGGTACCACCGTTGGTCGCTGTCACCGACAACTACGACCGGCTCGGTTATCGCGCCACCGACGTCACCCGGGACAGCCGCTACACCCGCTACACCAGTCCGACCACGATGCTGCGTAGCCACACCAGCGCCAACATCCCGTACGCACTCAGCGGCTACGCCGATGTTGATCATGGTCGTCAGGTGGACGAGTTGATCAGTGTCGCCGGCCTGGTCTATCGCCGTGACGTCGTCGATCGACACCACGTGGGTGAACCACACCAGCTCGACCTGTGGCGGCTGCGTTCGACGCCAGGTACCGGCGAAGACCAGCTCGAGCAGATGATCAAGTTGGTGGTCGAGGCAGTGCTCCCCGGGGCTCGCTGGCGGACCACCCCAGCCGTGCATCCGTACACCGAGAACGGTCGCCAGGTCGACGTGCTGACCGACGGTGAATGGCTCGAGCTGGCCGAGTGCGGGCTGATCGCACCCGAGGTGCTGCGGCACAGCGGCTTGGATCCGCAGCGCTGGTCCGGGCTAGCCCTCGGCCTCGGTCTGGATCGCGCCGTGATGCTGCGCAAGCGGGTCCCCGACATCCGCTATCTGCGCTCCACCGAGCCACGGATCGCTGCCCAGCTTGGCGATCTGCGTCCGTGGCGGCCGGTGTCGATGCTGCCGCCGATCGCCCGCGACCTGTCGGTGGTGATCGATTCCGATACCCCCGAGGAGACGATCGGCGACGCCATCCGGACCGAGCTCGGCAGGTCCGTGGACGACATCGAGAGCATCACTGTGCTGACCCGGACCCCGTACGCGGAGCTGCCGGCTGCTGCCCGGGAACGGCTCGGGCTCGGCGTCCGGCAGGAGAACGCCCTGATCCGGCTCACGCTCCGCCCGTTGGAACACACCCTCACCGACGACGAGGCCAACCGGATCCGCAACCGCGTCTACCGGGCGATCCACCGCGGCCCGCACCTCGAACTCGCCTGACCCGACTTCCCGCACCCTTGACAGCTTCCCGCACCCTGTGCACGGGGTGCGAGAAGACGCAAAGGGTGCGGGAAGTCGTACGGGTCGGGACGGCGTACGGGTCGGGCGTCGTCGGAGGGCCGGGGTGACGAGCCCGGGTCAGCGGGAGAAGAGGGTGCCGGAAACCGTCGTGATGAAGTTGCGCAGCGAATCGGGCAGGTCGGCGAGTTGCCAGTCCGGCGGACCGTGATACCAGGTCAGGTCCTCGGAGTCCGGGTCGTCGTCCTTGTCCGCGGCGACGATCGCGTCCAACCAGCGATGGGTGCCGCCGAGCACCACCGCGTACGGAAGCACCTCGCTGAGCTCGGTCAGCTCCTTGCCCGGCGGCATCTGGTCGGTCGGGTTGCTGAGCAGGTCGGAGCGCAGCGCGCCGAGCCCGGCGAGCAGTGCCGATCCCTGGGTGGTCCGCGCCGGCATCTCCTGGCCGACGAACATCAGCCCGAGCGCCAGGATGATCAAGGTGATGCCGATCAGCCCGAACTCGGAGAAGACGGCCAACAGGACGGTGATCACGACCGCCGCGATCAGACCGCCGAGCGCCGCCCGGGTCCAGGTGTTCCGGGTCGCGTCCGGCCGACGCTGGAACCAGCCGTTGTCGACCATCTCGTCGTACAGCGCGGACTGCACGCCGTCCACCGACTCGCTGACCCGTGGGCCGAGATCGGAGACCAGGGCGCTCTCCCCTGCCGGGGCGACCGCGTCCAGCAACTCCTTCTCGAACGGGCGAAGATCATCGGGCGCGCGATCCGGGGTGACTCGGGTAAGCCGCCAGTCCGGCCGGGCGTACGTGGTCTGCCGCGGCAACTCGGTGATCAAGACGTGTCCACGGACGGACAGATCGAGCAGGCTGGCGGTGATGTCGATCGGGTCGACCCGCTCGTCCACGACCGTCCCGACATGGCCGGGGCGGATGTCGCCGACGACCCGGAACTCGGTCTGCCCCTCGCCGACCGGCACGAACTCGGCCGGCTTGTGGATCTCCTCGCTCGCCGGACCGGAGTCACGGCCGATCCGTCGGTGCGCGGCGAACAGTCCGATGCCACCGAGCACCAGCAATCCGAGCGCGATGCCCAACGGCAGCGGCTTGGCCGAGAAGGCCCGGGCGACCGTCCAGTGTTCGACCAGCTTCTCGTTGACCTCGACGACGCCGGCCGGGAAGCCGATGTCGACAGTGACGAACTCACCCTCACCCCGCGGTCCGTCGGTGAAGGTCGGCGGGTCGCCGTGCACGCCGCCGGCTGCGCTCTCACAGGCCGCGGTCGAATTCGGCGGTCCCGCAGTGCAGCGGACGTAGCTGAAGGAGCCAGGCGGGTTGATCGTGGCGGTGAACTTGTCGACCGACAGCGACAACCCTTGCAGCACCGGCCACTGCAGCGCCGGGCTGCCGCCGTTGTTGATCACCGCGCCGGTGACGGTGTAGCTCACCGTCGCGGTCTTGGCACCGGACGGATCGAAGCTCACCGTGGTCTCGTCGGAGCCGTTGTCGATCTTGGGTTGCAGCTTCTTGCCATCCGCGGTCACCGAGATGTCGGTCAACTGCTGCTCGCGACTGCGATTGCCGACCAAGGTCTGGTTGGTGCTGAACACCTGTTGCACGGTGGCCGGTGCGGATCCGGAGAAGGTGATCTTCTCCTCGACCTTCAGCGTCCCGTCCTTGGCCAGCTCGCCGGTGACGTCGACCGCACCGGCGTTACCCTCGGCCTCTGCGGACGGTGCGCCGGCGAAGATCAGCACCAGGCCGGCGAGCAGGGTCACCAACATCGCCACGGCGACTTGCCGGACCGGCCCCGATCCGTTCGCTCGCTGCCGGACGGACCGGTTGTTTCGTTCCTCCACGAAGAGGCCCCTTCGTTTCCATCGTCTGCATGCGTGGGCACGGTTCACACCGCTGTCTGCCGGAAACTATCGCACAGACGGTCCGCCTGACGCGCGACGTCGTGTCCTGGCCGGACCTCTGCGGTCGCTAGGGTATGCCGGGTGACGCAGCAGCAGTGGGGACAAGCCGGCCGATCCGGCGGACAGTTCGGCCGCCCGGCGCCGGGCTGGGGACAGCCGGGGCAGGCCGGCGGCCAGAGCTGGGGCCGACCGAATGCGCCGCTGCAACCGGGGCGTGGCGGCTCCGGTGATCAGTGGCTGACCCCGCCGAACAGGCGCCCGCCGGGGCGGAGTCCGCTGCGTCGCGTTCTGGTTGCGTTGATCGCGGTGGTCGCGGTCGCGCTGGCCGGCCTGATCGTGGTCAACCTCACCAGCAACAGTTCCAACGTCGCCTACCAGAACGATGACTACCAGGTCCCGGAGCCGGACAAGAATCCGCCGCCGTTGCCGGTGCCCGAGACCGAGGACCAGGCCCAGGCGTTCCTCACCGAGAACAAGCTCTACGACGAGACGATGCCGGTGCCGATCCGCTGCGAGCTGAAGCCGATCACCGAATCGTCCAGCGACGCCGAACTGGAATCACACCTGAACAATCTGATGGCGTGCCTGGTCCGGGCCTGGGAGCCACCGGTCACCGACGCCGGCTACCAGATCGTCCGACCGAGCGTGACGATCTACGGCGACGAGGTGCAGACCAAGTGCGGCAAGGCCGGCGGCGGCAACGCCTTCTACTGCCCCGCCGACCAGCAGGTCTACTACAGCCGTACGCTGCCGGACACGATTGCCGATCTCAAGGGTTCGCCGTGGGGCCCGGATCTGGTGCTGGCCCACGAATTCGGTCACGCGATCCAGGCCCGGACCGGGATCATCATCTCGGCCAACGCACTGGAACAGCAGGCCGGTCCGAAGACTCCGGAAGGGCTCGAGCTGAGCCGCCGGGTCGAGGTCCAGGCCGACTGCTTCTCCGGTCTCTTCCTGCGCTCGAGTTCGAAGTCGTTGGGCATCAAGCAGAGCGACGTGCCGGCGATGGAGGTCATCTTCGTGGCGATCGGCGACGACACCCTGACCGGGAAGTCCGACGTCGAGGGCAATCACGGCCACGGCGAGAGCCGGCTGCACTGGGCCCGTGAAGGTATCGGGAACTCCGACGTCGACGTCTGCAACACCTTCACCGCTCCGTCCAGCCAGGTCCGCTGACCGCGACCTCGCAGTCAGCCGCCCCTCGTGACCTGGCCCGGATGATCTGGCCTGGGCGATTCAGGTCTGGATGATCAGGGCCGTCGCGATCGCCGCGAGCCCCTCACCGCGTCCGGTCAGACCGAGCCCGTCGGTCGTCGTCCCGGCCACCGACACCGGCGCACCGACGATTCCGGACAGGAGGCGCTGGGCCTCGTCGCGACGGGGGCCGACCTTCGGCCGGTTGCCGATCACCTGCACCGAGACATTGCCGATCCGATAGCCGGCGTCCCGCACCAGCCGTACGGTCTCGGTCAGGAAGTCGGCTCCGGGCCGGCCCGCCCACTCGGGTCGGTCGGTGCCGAACCGGCTACCAAGATCACCGAGCCCGGACGCGCTGAGCAGCGCATCGCAGACGGCATGGCAGGCGACGTCGCCGTCGGAGTGCCCCTCCGGGCCGACGGATTCATCGGCGAAGTGCAGCCCGGCGATCCACATCGGACGCCCGTCGACCAGCCGGTGCACATCGACACCGATCCCGGTCCGGAACGGCGCCGCCGAAGCCCCACGGGATTCTTCCTCGGTCATCGGGCTTCCTCCTTCGCGGCCAGCAGCAGCTCGGCCGATGCCAGATCGGACGGAAAGGTGATCTTGAACGATTCGGTCGCCCCGTCGACGATCCGGACCTGATGGCCGGCGCGTTCACAGACTCCCGCGTCGTCGGTCACGACCTCGTCACCGAGTCGGTCGTAGGCCTCGAGCAGCGCGGTGGTGGCAAAGCCCTGCGGGGTCTGGACGGCGCGAAGCCTGCTGCGGTCCAGCATGGTCGACTCGTCGTGGCGGTCGGTGGCATAGGCCCGGATGGTGTCGGTGACCGGCACCGCGGGCACCACCGCCGTCGCGCCGTCGACGACAGCGGTCAGCACCCGATCGACCACCGCCCGCGGCACCAACGGTCGGGCGGCGTCGGTGATCAACAGGATCGGAGGCGGCGATCCGGCGCGGACGATCGTGGCCAGCCCGTTGCGGACCGAGTGGGTGCGTTCGGCGCCACCCGCGACGACCGTGACCGACGCCGACGGAATGGGTGCCAGCGGGGCCACGACCTGCTCGAAGGCGTCCTGCCAGCCGGCGGGGGCGACCACGACGAGTTCGGTGCAGCCGGAATCGATCATCGTCCGGGCTGCGTGGGCGACCAGCGGCCGACCCGCAAGTTGCAGGAGTGCCTTGGGCCGATCGGCCCCGAATCGGGTGCCGGCCCCGGCAGCGACGACGATCGCCGCGAATCCGGTAGATCCGACGGTCCCGCCCGGGCTGCTGCCGGGACCAGGGCTGCTGTCAGGACCGGGGCTGCTGTCAGGACCAGGGCTGCTGTCAGGACCAACGCTGCTGTCAGGACCGGGGCTGCTGAGAGCATCAGCGTTGCTGACCGGATGCCGGCTGCCGCTCGACCCCGTACTCTGCGCTGCGGACACGCGGCGATTGTTGCAGAAGTGGCAACAATGACAGATCGGGCGGGCACGTTGCTCACGTGCCCGCCCGATCCGTTGGTTGGTCTATCCAGACTCCCTACGCCGACGGCGTCAGGAGGCGAGAACCTCTTCCAGGAGCTCCTCGGCCTTGTCTTCCTCGATCTTCTCGGCCAGGGCCAACTCCGACACCAGGATGTGCCGAGCCTTGGCCAGGATCCGCTTCTCACCTGCGGACAGACCGCGTTCGCGCTCGCGGCCCCACAGGTCTCGGACTACCTCGGCCACCCGCATCACGTTGCCGGAGTGCAACTTCTCGATGTTGGCCTTGTAGCGTCGCGACCAGTTGGTCGGTTCGACGGTGCGTGGGGCGCGCAGGATGCTGAAGACCCGCTCCAGGTCCTCCGAACCCACGACGTCCCTGACTCCAACGAGATCGAGATTGCAGGCCGGGACCCGAACGACGAGGTCGTTCTGGCCGACGATGCGTAGTACGAGATAGAGCTGGTCCTCGCCCTTGATCTTGCGAGTTTCGATGTCCTCGATGACGGCCGCCCCGTGATTGGGGTAAACCACCGTTTCGCCGACTGTAAAGGTCATATTGTCTACCTACCCCTTTCGCGTGTTCTAGTTTAGCACGTTCTCAGGGTCCGACCTTCGGCGTTTCCGCTAGCCAGAGGCACAATCAGCACAGGCCAGAGGTTGACATCCGAGCTCGATTGTGCTTCGCGAGGCTAAACATCTCGCCCGGCACGAGGCCGTACGGACCGGCTGTGCACCGGCCCCGTATCGGCCCCGTACCGGTCCCGCATCGGCGCCAACCGACGATCCGGAGGCTGCCCGGCCCGTACCAGACAACGCTGCCAACCGGCAGGTTCGCGGAGCCGGCGACCGACACCGACCGACCTGAGCTGCGAAGGTCGGACGGGAGTCGCTAGGCTGACCATCAACGATCGGCTGTAGTAGTCAGCGTTCGCAAGGAACCTGCTGGGTCGCCCAGCGGGCCGACTTGATTTCGAAGTGCAAGGCAACAAGGGTACGGCGCATTGGCCGCCGCGCGGCGTCGAGGAGTAGATCACGTGAAGCAGACTGTGCGCAGCAGCGCCACGCGACGGGTCGGGATGGTGGGCAGGATCGCCGGGATCTGCGCATCGGCCGGACTGATCTTCGGGCTGTCGGCCTGTGGTTTCGACGTCCAGACCTTGCAGACCTACCAGCCCGCCGACGGAGTCGACGTCAACGTCGCAGTCGGCAAGGACGGCAAACCCGACGCCCAGACGATCAAGGTCCGCGGCCTGATGATCTTGGCGAAATCCGACACCTCGGGCTTCCTGTCGGCCACCTTCACCACCGGCGCCGATGATCAGCTCACCGGAGTCACCGGCAGCACGCTGACAGCCAACGACTCCGAAGGAGCTGCACTCAAGGTCGACCTTAAGGCACCGGTGCAGCTGACTCCGGGCGAGGCACTGGTGTTGACCAAGCAGGACGAGATCAAGGTCACCGCCGACAAGCTCCAGCCGGGACTGAACGCCAATCTCACCCTGACCTTCGCCAATGCCGGTAGTGAGCAGGTCACCGTACCGATCGTGGACGGCAACAACACCACCTACCGCAGCGTCTCCCCCTCACCCGAGGCGAGCAGCGCGACCTCCTGACCCGGTCTGCAGCAGAGCGCGGCGACGGCGACGATCGGCCGATGCCGCTCAGCCGTAGGTCGGCTCGTCACTGAACAGGCTGCTGACACTCTCACCGCAGTTGATCCGGCGGACCGCCTCGGCGAAGAGTGGCGCCACCGACCGGGTGACGATGTTGGGCAACTGCTTCTCCGTCGGCAGCGGCACCGTATTGGTGATCACGATCTCGTCCAGGCCCGTCTCGGCCTTCAACCGGTCGATGGCCGGGCCGGTGAACTGGCCGTGGGTGCAGGCCAGTGACATCCGCCGGACACCCTGGTCACGCAGCACCCGGAGCAGCTCGATGATGGTGCCGGCGGTGGCGATCTCGTCGTCGAAGACGATCACGTTCTTGTCGTGCACGTCGCCGACGATGTTGTCGATCACGACGGTGTCGTCGGTCAGCCGGCGCTTGGAACCGGCAGCCACCGGGACGCCGAGTTTGCGGGCCAGCTCGGTAGCGACCTTGGCGTTGCCGAGGTCCGGCGACACCACGACGGTGTCGGTCAGATCCGTTGTCCTGAAGTGATCGGCGAGTTCGGGGACCGCGCTGAGATGATCAACCGGCACCGAGAAGAAGCCGTGCACCTGCGGGGCATGCAGCGCCATCGTGACCACCCGGGTGGCACCGGCAGCGGCGATCATGTCGGCGACCAGTCGGCCCCCGATCGAGATCCGCGGGGCGTCCTTCTTGTCCGAACGCGCGTAGGCGTAATGCGGGATGACCGCGGTGATGTGAGCCGCCGACGCACCGCGGGCCGCGTCCAACATCAGCAGCAGTTCGACCAGATGCTCCTGGACCGGTGGCACCAGAGGCTGCACGATGAAGACGTCGCGCTGCCGACAGTTGGCCCGCAACTGGACCTGCAGGCAGTCGTTGCTGAAGCGGGTGGTCCGGGCCGGCGCCAACTCGATGCCGAGGATGTTGCACATCTCCTCGGCGAATTCCGGATGCGCCGATCCGGAGAAGACGGTGATATCGCGAAGGGCCTGTTCGCTGAGCACGCCATCACCCTACCGACGCCCCGATGTTGCCCGGAAGTCACCTCACCTGAGCGCGATATATCAAACTTAAGCACGTTCCAGCGGTCGCCCGAGGTGCGTAACCTCGTCGTATCCCCGCCACCGGATCGGCTCGACACCAGCTCCCGCCCGGCACAAACCTGCGCGATGACGCCGATCAACCCGGCACCGATCAACCCGGCACCGATCAACCCGGCACCGATCAACCCGGCACCGATCAACCCGGCACCGATCAACCCGGCACCGATCAACGGGGCGAGTGCGGGCGCCAGCCTCGTGGTGATTCCAGGGTCCAGCGATCCTGCGAGCGGTCCCGGGCGAGCCCGCGAACATAGCCGTTCCGGACGCGTTGGATGAACGCCTGCCGGCCGCTCCGCAGATCAAGACTGTCGGCTCGGACAACGGTCACATTCGCATCCTCGAACGCCTCTTCGCGGATGTTGTCACGGTGGTGCTGTTCGAGATCCCGATGGTGCTCGCCGTCGAATTCGACAGCCAGCGCGGCCTCCGGATCGAAGATGTCCGGCCAGCCGATCTCACGGCCGCCGGCGAAGACCGGAACGTTCAGCAGGATCCGCGCAGGAAGCCCGGCCTCCAACAGATAGCAACATCTCAGCCGGGACTCCCACGGACTGAGCACACCGCCGTCCATCAGCCGGGCGGCGCACCGGGCTTGATCAACTCCGGGCCAGGCCGGGTGGTCGTCGGCGTACTGCACGAGTTCGCGACCGCCGACGCCGGCGAAGTGTGCCATCGCGTCGGCGAACACCACGCCTTCCTCCAACGACGGCGCCCACCGCATGCCGTCGAACGCCGTCCGGAGCGCACTGGTGACGACGATCCCGTCCAGCCCGATGCGGTCCTCGGCGGGCACGATCGAGTTGTGGAAGCGGACGGTCGGCAACGACGCTCGCCGCAGCCCCAGGCAGTCGAGCAGGAAGGTGTCGAAGTTGAACGGGTCGATCCCGTCCAGCCACTGGGCGCCGTGCACGTACCCGGCCGCCCATCCGCCCAATGCACCGGCTCCGATCAACGGGACGGCATCAAGAATGCGTTGTGCCGGAGTCAGCGGCGGGTCGATGGCCGGTGTGTAGAAGCCGCGAGCCACCCGCCGCCAGCGCGGACCACGAAGCGCACCTCGGCCGACACCGGCTGCGAGCAGTTCCTGGGTCGATCGGGGCCGATGAGCGGTCTGTGACTCCTGCCGAAAGCTCTGTCCCATCCGGCAAGGCTGGAGCACCCGACGGCGCGGTGGACGCCGTCATCCACAGGCCCCGCCGGTACTCGCGCGAATCCGACGAGCAGTGACGGGATCCGCGACGAGGTTACGCACGTTCTGAACCTGCGGGAACGTGCGCAACCTTGATATATCGCGCTGAGGGCTGGCCCGGTCAGCCTTCGAACTTGTAGCCGAGGCCACGGACGGTGACCAGGAAGCGGGGGGTGGCGGGGTCGGGTTCGATCTTGGTACGCAGCCGCTTGACGTGGACGTCGAGGGTCTTGGTGTCGCCGACGTAGTCGGCGCCCCAGATGCGGTCGATCAGCTGGCCCCTGGTCATCACCCGGCCGGCATTGCGGAGCAGCATCTCCAGCAGCTCGAACTCCTTCAGGGCGAGCTTGACGCGTTCGCCGTTGACGCTCACCTCGTGGCGTTCGACGTCCATCCGGACGCCGGCGGACTCGACGACGTCGGGTAGCAGCTCGACGTCCTGGCCGCGCCGCAGCACGGCACGGATCCGGGCCACCAGTTCGCGGTGGCTGAACGGCTTGGTGACGTAGTCGTCGGCGCCCAGCTCGAGCCCCACCACCTTGTCCACTTCGGAATCCCGGGCGGTGACCATGATCACCGGCACGCTGGCCTTGGCGCGCAACTGGCGGCAGACCTCCGTACCCGGCAGTCCCGGCATCATCAGGTCGAGCAGCACGATGTCGGCGCCGACCCGGTCGAATTCGGCAAGGCCTTCGGCTCCGTCGGCAGCCTCGACCACCTCGAAACCTTCCTTGCGCAGCATGTAGGACGTGGCTTCGCGATAGGACTCTTCGTCCTCAATCACCAGCACACGGGTCATCTGACGATCTCCTGAGGTTCGGTTGTACGGGTTCGCCCCGTACGGCTTCCGACCGGCTCCGCAACCCCGCGGTGCCGCTGACGATTCGAGACGACGGCCGCCGAGGATTCGGTGCCGTCGGGATGGTCCGCCGATGCCCCGGCGGGAAGTTCGCCGACCATGGTCGACTGACCGGCTCCGGACAGCAGGTCTGTCTGGGACGGAGCCGGAAGGCTGATGGTGAAGGTCGATCCCTGTCCGAGTTGGCTCCAGACCGAGACCTCGCCACCGTGGGCGGCGGCGATGTGTTTGACGATGGACAGTCCGAGCCCGGTGCCGCCGTTGGCCCGGCTGCGCGCGTAGTCCACCCGATAGAAGCGTTCGAAGATCCGGTCCAGGTCGGCCTGGCCGATCCCGATCCCGTTGTCGGAGACAGTGATCTCGATCTGTTCGTCCTCACCGCGCTTCACTCGGTGCGCCGCGACGGCGACCCGGGCACCGGGATCGGAGTAGATGATCGCGTTCTCGACCAGATTGCCGACCGCGCCGACCAACTGCCACAGGCTGCCCAGCACCGCGCAGTCCCGTTCGCCGGCGATCGTCAGCTGGACCTGCCGTTTCTCGGCGTCGACCCGGCACCGGTCGACCGCCTGGGTCAACACGTCCTCGACCTCCACCACCTCGGCCTGCACCAGCGGGTCGTCGGCCTGCAGCCGGGACAGATCGATGATCTGCCGGACCAGATCGCTCAACCGGGAGGACTCGATACTCAGCCGGGCGGCGAACCGATGCACCGCCTCGGGATCGTCGGCGGCACCTTCGACGGCCTCGGCCAGCAGCGCGACCGCGCCGATCGGTGTCTTCAGCTCATGGCTCACATTGGCCACGAAGTCACGGCGGGTCTCCTCCACCCGGACCGCGGTGGTCCGGTCCTCGGCCAGCACGACGATCAGGTCGTCGTCCAGCGGCGCGATCCGCACCGACAGGAAGATCACCGCGCTGCCGGTGCCGCCCCGTTTGAGTTCCAGATCGACGCTGCGGATCACCTTGTCCTGACGCACCGTCCGGACCAGCTCCAGCAGCTCCGCGATCGCCATCCGGCTGCCCCGGACGATGCCGATCGTCCGTGCCTGGCTGGTCGATTCCAGGACCTCGTCGTGCGGTCCGACGACCACCGCCGACGAGCCGAGCACCGCCAACAGTTGCGAAACTCCACCCGGGACCTCGACCGTCGCATCGAGGAAGTCCTCGGGCTCCTCCGGCGCGGGTCGTCGCATCACCAACCAGACCACGAGCGCACCGACCACCAGGCCCACGACCAGCGCGAGCCCTGCGGCAGCTCCAGCGTTCACGTGCCTGATACTAAGCCGACACCGCTGCCCGTCCTGCACGCCATTCAGCCGCCACGCGGCGGCGCGACCTACCGTTCGGCCACTGTTTACCCGCCATTCACCGGGGCTGGACGGTGCGACACTGGCTCCAACTACAGTTGCCTGTCTGGCCGACAGCGGTCAGACGACACAAGTCTGCATTCATGTCTGCGCCTGAGGAGGCAAACATGCGCGACTCCTATCGGGAGCAACTCGACGACATCCTCGGTGACCTGGTCCAGATGTCGCAGGCGGTCTCCGCCGCGGTCCGCGGTGCGACCACCGCCCTCCTGGAGGCCGACATCCATGCTGCCGAACAGGTGATCAGCGGCGATGACGCGATCGATGCCACCCAGGCCGACATCGAGTCTCGTGCCTTCTCGCTGCTGGCTCGGCAGGCTCCGGTGGCCGGCGAGTTGCGGACGCTGGTGGCGACCCTGCGGATGGTCACCGAACTGGAACGGATGGGCGACCTCGCCGCCCATGTGGCCAAGATCGCCCGGCTGCGCTACCCCGAACCAGCGGTCCCGGATGCGATGCGGGCCAACTTCGTGCGGATGGGTGACGTCGCCGAAAAGATGGTCGTCAGCGCTGGTCAGACCCTGAGCGAACGCAACCTGCAGACCGCACAGGAGTTGCACGATCGGGATCAGGAGATGGACGAGCTGCGGCGTTCGCAGTTCCGGGCGCTGTTGGGTGACGACTGGACCTTCGGCGTCGAGGCCGCGGTCGACGTCGCCCTGCTGGGACGCTATTACGAGCGGATCGCCGACCATGCGGCCTCGGTCGCCCGCCGGGTGGTCTATGTGGTGACCGGTGAGTTCCCCGACGACGAGGTGTGGCCACAGCCGTGACCTCCCGGCCGCTGCCTGACATCCGACGAAGGCTGCGCCGACGAGGTCGCCGGGACCGGCCCACGGTGCCCTGCGGTATCGCTACTGTTGCCGCGTGAGTCTTTCGGAGAAGTTGCTGGCCAAGTCCACCCGCCCCGCCGTGATCACCGATCTGGTCGCCGTTGTCGATCAGGAGGTCGGTGACAAGAAGGGCATCTCGGGCACGGCGCTGAAGGCCGCCTACAGCGCGGTCAAGAAGGTGATGCCGGATCTGTCGAATCGGGCGGTGTCACGGATGTTGCCCGATGCGGCGGCCGCGCTCGATCCCTACTGGGACGAGTTCCAACAGGCCGGCGGCGACGATTTCGGCCGTTTCCTGGCCGATCGCGGGCCCAAGGTGTCGCAGGCGCTGCTGGCGGTCAGCGACCAGAAGGTGCAGGGCACCTCACGGGAGGCGATCAAGAAGGCGTACAAGCCGTTGCGCGGAAAGGCGGCCGACCATGTCGAGGCTGCGCTGCCGCGGGTCGGCGCAGCGCTGCAGCGGCACGCCGACTGATCGCCGACGCGCCGCCGACTCCGACGGACCGTCCGAGAGCTACTTGCGGCCCTGGTTCTTGACCGCCTCGATCGAAGCGGCGGCGGCCTCAGGGTCCAGGTAGCGGCCACCGGCGGTGACGGGGCGCAGATCGTCGTCCAGCTCGTAGCACAGCGGGATGCCGGTCGGGATGTTCAGTCCGACGATGTCGCTGTCGCTGACGTTGTCCAGGTGCTTGACCAGGGCCCGCAACGAGTTGCCGTGGGCGGCCACCAGAACGGTCTTGTCGTCCCGCAGGTCGGGGACGATCTGGTCGTACCAGTAGGGCAACGCCCGGCCCAGGACGTCCTTCAGACACTCGGTTGCCGGCCGTGCCTCCGGCGGCAGCGCGGCATAGCGCGGATCGGCGAAGTTGGCGTACTCGGCGTCGGCCTCGATCGCGGGCGGCGGCGTGTCGTAGGACCGGCGCCAGATCATGAACTGTTCCTCGCCGAACTCGGCCAGCGTCGCGGCCTTGTCCTTGCCCTGCAGGGCTCCGTAGTGCCGCTCGTTGAGTCGCCACGACCGGCGGACCGGGAGCCACGGGCGACCGACGACGTCCAACGCGATCTGCGCGGTGTGGATCGCCCGGGTCAGCAGCGAGGTGTGCAGCACGTCGGGCAGCAGGTCGTTCTCGGCGAGCAGTTCGCCGCCGCGTCGTGCCTCGGCGCGGCCCTTGTCGTTGAGGTCGACATCCACCCAGCCGGTGAAGAGGTTCTTGGCGTTCCATTCGCTTTCACCGTGCCGCAACAAGATCAGATTCGAGGTCATGCGGACGAGCCTAAGGGTCGGCTGCGGCCGGTTTCGAACGGGCCCGGCCCTCGGACACCGTCGACGGTGGGCCACGGTGATGCGGCACAATCCTGGACATGACGCAGCGAGATGTGGCCGTGGTGACCGGTGCGAGCAGCGGGATCGGCGCAGCGACCGCCCGACGACTTGCCGCCGTGGGGTTCCGCGTGGTCTGCGCCGCCCGTCGTGAGGACCGGATCAGCGCGCTGGCCGAGGAGATCGACGGCATCGCCGTGGCGTGCGACGTGACCGACCAGGCGGCGGTCGACCGGCTGGCGCAGGTCGCCGGCGAACGCTGCTCGCTCTTGATCAACAATGCCGGTGGAGCGCTCGGCCTGGAACCGGTCGCCGAGGCGGATCTCCAAGCCTGGCAGACGATGTACGCGACGAACGTGCTCGGCGCGGCCGCCGTCACCAAGGCGCTGCTGCCGACGTTGATCAGGAACTCCGGCCAGGTGATCTTCGTGACCTCGACGGCCGCCGACGGCGGCTACGAGGGCGGCGCCGGATACTGCGGCGCCAAGGCTGCCGAACGCTCCGTCGTCGAGTCGATGCGACTGGAGCTGGTTGATCAACCGGTCCGGATCGCCGAGATCGCGCCCGGGATGGTGCACACCGAGGAGTTCTCGCTGACCCGGTTCGGCGGTGATGCCGAACGCGCCGACAAGGTCTACGCCGGTGTTGACGAACCGTTGGTCGCCGACGATGTCGCCGATGTGATCGGCTTCGTGGCAACCCGGCCGGCGCACGTCAATCTGGATCGGATCACCGTACGGCCGCGGGCGCAGGCCGCACAGCACAAAGTGCACCGGACCAACTGATCGCCGATCGCCGCAGGTCGGTGACCTCAGCGCCAGCCGATGGTGATCTTGTCGTCGGCCAATCGTGCCGTCGGCGTCGCCAGTGAGGTCCCGCTGCCGGTGATCGTGCAGTCCTCGGTCTTCGTCTTGGCCTTCTTCTTGCTCTTCTTGGATTTCTTGCCCTTCTTCTCCGATTCGCAGCTGGCCGACGTCTGCACCGAGCCGGGGATCCCCTCGGTCCGGACCAGCGTCGGGTCCTTCGGATCCAGGAACACGCCGATCTCGCCGAGTCGCTCCTTGGATTCAGCGGGCAGGCTGCGTTGCACCGAATCCTCCTTGACCGTCGAACCGTTCGGCCCCGCGGCGGAGATCGTCAGCCCGCAGCCGGCCTTCAGGGTCGTGGTCGCCAGGCAGTCCTGGACCGCGGTGGACAACGCCTTGCGGACCGCGGCCGTACCGTCGTCGTTGAGCTCCGGGTTGACCGTCAGCGCCACGCGATCCCGCGCCGCCGCGGCGAAGGTCGTGTGCGAGCCGAGGGACAGGTATGTGCTGGTGGAGGTGATCCGGTAGCTGCCCGGGAACACCTCGGCACTGCCGGACTTCACCGGCTCACCGTTCAGCCGATAGGTCAGTCCCTCGGGCAGATCCGCCAGGTCGACGACCGCGGTGCCGTCCTCGATCAGGAACGCATCGCCGCCCGGGCGGACGGTGAACTCCTGGTGGTAGCGCTGGTCGCCGATCTTGTACCAGGCCTGCACGGTCCGGGCGCCGTCCTCGATGTCGGGCACCGAGATCGCTG
Source organism: Microlunatus soli (assembly GCF_900105385.1). Lineage (NCBI taxonomy): Bacteria > Bacillati > Actinomycetota > Actinomycetes > Propionibacteriales > Propionibacteriaceae > Microlunatus > Microlunatus soli. The sequence continues at coordinate 1,976,483 of NZ_LT629772.1, forward strand.
TGATCGGAGCGATCTTCTCCGACGCTGCCAACGCCTGATCGGTGAGCAGGTCGGTGTTGTCCGGTCGATCGGCGAGATATCCCAACGCCCGTTGGGAATCGCCGTCGGCGATCGCCGACAGATAACCTCGTACGGCTCCGGTCACGGCGTCGTCGGTCGCGGCCGAGCGCCGTTGGTTGAGGACGGTGATCAGGGTCAGCACCAAGGCGATGACGAGCAGCACGGCCACGGCGGCGATGATCAGATTGCGGCGTCGTCGGGTCGGGTCGGCGGCCACTGCCTGACCGCCGGCAGGACCCGGATCCATGAAGCTGGTCCGCGGAGTCGCCGGCCTGTCGTGCTGCTGTGCTCCGCCGGCCGACGGGCGCCACACGCCGGTCGGCAGTGAACCCGAGCCGGCGGCACCGGGCCCGGGGCGACCCGGTTGCTGCTCTCCCGGCTGCGGTCGTCCCGGCTGCTGTGGACCCGACTGCTGTGCCCCGGGCTGCTGCTGCCCGGGTTGCGGACCGAACTGCGACCTGTCGCTCTGCTGCGGGCCGGTCTGCTGCGGACCGGCCCCCCGCGGCCGTCCGAACTGGCGGGTTGGTACGCCGGACTCCGCCCGGTCCGCGCCGGCGCTTCGCCACGGATTCTGCTCCGGGTCAGGCGATGTCGGAGCACCAGGTGGTCCCGGCTGCGATGAACTCGGCGGCGGGCCCGGCACGTGCTGCCGAGGGGCGGAGGAAGTGCCGACCCGCTCCCAACCGGCCGACGTCCCCGATGGATCCGGACGCCACGGCGTACCGGGGCCTGCCGGCGCACCTCCGCCGCCTGCCGCCTGATCGGACGGCGGCCGACCTCGCCCGTGTTGCTGCCTCTCGTCCGGATGCCTCTCCCCCGGCTGCCCGGCGGCCGGTTGCCCGTGCTCGTGGCTGGGCTCCGGTCCGTGGCCGCCCGACCGGCCCGGCACGTTCCTCGACTCGTCGTGACTCACAAGACCCCTTCGCTGCTCCGTTCGCGCCGACGTGCGCGGCGGACAGCAGCAGGGTACCGACCTCGAGCGTCAGCCCTAGGATCGTGATGTTCTACCCGGGCCTACTGCGCGACGCCCAGGCACCCAGTGCGCCGCATCGGTGTCGGATGACATGCCCGGCAGACGCACCTCCTCCGATGCACCACACCACGCACCCCGACGCCGCCCGTGTGCGTGCAGCGTGGTGCGCAGCAGAGCGAATTGTTCAGCGCACTCCTCGGAGTGGGTTGAACAAGTGGCTGGTCGCGAGCGCCGCGATGTGCGTGCACGGGCAAATCGCGGGAGCGAAGGCGGGCCGGGGCCCGTCGAGCGAGCGCGACGCCGCCCGTGTGCGTGCAGCGTGGTGCGCAGCAGAGCGGATTGTTCAGCGCACTCCTCGGAGTGGGCTGAACAAGTGGCTCGTCGCGAGCGCCGCGACGTGCGTGCACGGGCAAATCGCGGGAGCGAAGGCGGGCCGGGGCCCGTCGAGCGAGCGCGACGCCGCCCGTGTGCGTGCAGCGTGGCGCGCAGCAGAGCGAATTGTTCAGCCCACTCCTAGGCTCGACGTTCCAGCGCCGCGCTCTCCTGCTCCACGTAGCCGTACATCTCGGGAAGGATGAACTTCGCCGACAGGAAGCCAGTCAGCGACAACACCGCGACCGCCAGGGTGGCTCCGACCTGGCCCCAGTGAGTGGTCATGATCGGGAACACGAACGCGCCGAAGAAGGAAGCGCCCTTGACGAACACGTACCCGAAACCACTGGCCGTCCCCTTGAACCGCGGCGGCGCGACCATCGAGGTGATCGTCATCCCGTTGGAGGCGTCCCAGTAGTGACCCCACATCAGCACACAAGCGGCGATCACGATCAGCGGCTTGATGTCCATCCCGATCGCGAAGGCTCCGACGACCAGCCCGATGAACGCCAGCCCGAAGCCCCACATCGCCAGTCCGCGGTGCCCGATCTTGGGCAGCATCAACGGTGCGATGAAGCCGGAAACCGTTGCCAGACAGTAGACCAGCGCGGTGACCAGATTGGTGCCGACGATGTTCTGATCGGCTCCCTCGCCGACCACACCGACGCCGGCGGTGACCAGGATCACCGGCAGATAGAAGCCGAACGCGGTGAACTCCGCTCCCTGCATCGCGTTGGAGATCCAGCCGAAGATCGTCGCCCGCTTCTTGATCGGATCGGCCCACATCACCCGGAGGAAGTCGCTGACCTTGACCCGTTCGATCTTGACGTTCTCGTTGGGCAGCATCTCCAGCGGGTCGTCGAACAACTTCATCGAGGCAGCCTTGGCCTCCTTGAACAGTCCGCGTTGCACCAGCGAGGACGGCGTCTCCGGCAGATTCAGCCGAGCAAGCAGCAGGATGACGGCAGGTACGGCGCCGAGTGCCAGGCCGAGCCGCCACAGCACACCATGATCGATACCGGCGATGTAGAGGATCGTCACGATGACGATGCAGAGCACCTCGCCGAGACCGAACATGAACTGCCAGCGGCTGCCCATCTGTTCGCGCTTGCCCTTCGGCATCGACTCCATGATGTAGGCGTAGCCGTTGGAGATGTCACTACCGAGTGGGATCCCGATCAGGAACCGGATCAAGATCAGATCCCAGATGCTGTGTGAGAAGCCCTGGATGATGGCCAACACGATGAACAGAATCATCGTCAGGATGAAGACTCGCTTGCGCCCGAGTTGATCAGCGACATAACCACCGATCAACGCGCCGACCAGCGCGCCGCCCTGCACCGCCGCGGTCGCCAGCCCGAGCTCGATGTCGCTGGGTTTGTACTCGTTCTTGATGAAGATCAACAAGAACGAGATGGCATAGAGATCCCAGGCTTCGATCAGGATGGTCGCGATCATCATCCAGCCGCCCCGCCGGCTCGATGTCGTGCCTTGCTTGTTCTGCAGCCGGGTCGTCGCCAGGTCGGACAGTTCCATCAGACGCGCTTGGTCCACGGGATGCCCCTCACTCGTTGTTCGCGGGTCGGCGGGTGCCGCCAAGCGGTCATCAAACGCCCGCTACGGCGTGCCCGTCAAGCCGACCTGCCGCGTCGGCGATCGGCCGCAGCAACGCCGACCGAAGCAGATGATCAAGGTTTCCGAACGTGGTCGGGAGCGAACTGCTGGAAAGCAGCAAGATTGGCCGTCGATTCACCACGGGACAGCCGCCACCGCCATTCGGCGCGGATGCTCTCGGCGAAGCCGAGTTCGAGGATGGTGTTGAACGACGAGTCGGCGGTTTCCGCAACAGCGCCGAGCAGTCGATCGATCTCGTCCGCGGTGACCGCGGAGCGCGCGATCCGCGCCGTCAGGTAGATGTCGCCCAACGCATCCAGGGTGAACCGGACCGCGTACAGCCGCAGGTTGCGTTCCAGCAACCAGCGGTAGACCCGCTCGTGGTTCTCGTCCGGTCGCCGGGCGACGAACGCACGCAGATCAAGATGGTGACGGCCGAGCTGCAACGCGCAGGCGGTGGTCAGCTTCCGGGTGCCCGGCAGCGTCACCGAATACAGCCCGGGCCCTGGCTGCTGCCACTCCAGCTCCAGACCGGCCAACGCCTCCCGGACCGCATCCTCGGCCTGATCCTGCATTTCAGTACACCTCCATGGTCAGGGCCTGAGCTCGTCGACGGACCTGACCCCCACCGTCGCGACCCTTCGACAGGCTCAGGGCCCGTTCGACAGGCTCAGGGGCCGCTCCGGCGCAGGATCGCAGTTCTCGTCGATCTCGGACCTTGGTCCAGTCTGACCCATGGGCCTTGCAGGCCGACACGGACGGCAAATCGCGGTCCGGCCGCACCCGCGCGGTTACCGTTGCTGCGGCCCGATTCGCTGCATTCGACCGATCCGACTTCCCCGTCCCAGGAGTTTCTGCACGATGCCCGTAGACCGTGTCCCGCTGACCAGCACCGTCCGCCGCCTGCTGGCCGCCGGGCTGGCTCTCGCGGCACTCGGAGTGACGGCCTGTTCGCAGACCGACGGCGGGCTGCAGGCGAGCCCGGCACCGTCCGGCGCCGACTGCACGGTCGCCAAGCTTCCGCTGAAGAATCCCGGCCGCTTCACCGTCGCCACCGACGAACCCGCCTACGAACCGTGGTTCAGCGACGACAATCCCAACAACGGCAAGGGATTCGAGTCCGCGGTCACCTTCGCTGTCGCCAAGGAGCTCGGATTCGCCGCCGAGCAGGTGGACTGGGTCCAGCTCCCGTTCAATTCCGCCATCGCACCGGGTGAGAAGTCCTTCGACATCGACATCAACCAGGTGACGATCACCCCCCAGCGCCGGCAGAACGTCGACCTGTCGGCACCCTACTTCGCAACCTCACAGGCGGTGGTGACGCTCGAGGGTGGCAAGCTCGCCGGGATCAGCAGCATGGCCGAGTTGCGCGGCGGGAAACTCGGCGCACAGGCCGACAGCACCAGCCTGGCCGCAATCACCGACCAAGTGAAGCCACAGGTGGATCCGGAGGTACTGGACACCAACGCGGCCGGGATCAAGGCCCTGGAGGACAAGCGGATCGACGGCCTGGTCGTCGACCTGCCGACCGCCTACCAGATGACGTCGGGGCAGGTCGACGGCGGACTGCTGGTCGGCAGGTTGCCCGCCGCCGGGGGCAAGCTGGAGCAGTTCGGCATGGTGCTCGACCAGGGCAGCAAGCTGACCCCCTGCATCAATCAGACGATCAACAAGCTGCAGGACAACGGCACGCTGGCCGGCCTCGAAGGGAAATGGATCGACCTTCCCGACGTGCCGGAGCTGAAATGATCACCGCGACAGTCGGCTGCCCATGATCGACTTCGGGTGATCATTTCGTCCTGATCGGCGACATCCGTTTGCGGAATTCATTCATGAACGCGTCCCGTACGGCTTCGGTGTCGATGCTGCCACTGCCGGTGAGGAACTGACCGGCAGCCATCTTCTGGCAGACCACCAACCAGGCCTGGCCCAGCGCAAACGTGAAGGTCGATGCGACGGCGGCGCCGATCGCGCCGCCGGCCACCGTCCCGGCGCCGGGAATCATCTTCAACAGCCCGGTGAACGCCGCCCGCCCACCTTGGGTGGCGGCGGTCGTGGTGGCCACCGCCATCAGTGCTGCCCGTTCGATCTTGATCTTGTAGATGTGCGCGATCCGGGCCATCAGGCCGAGCTGGATCGGCACCAGCATCGCGGCGTCGGAGAACGGGATCGGCACCGCCGCAGCCGTCGCCGCACTCCCGGCCGCCAGCACTATGTCGCGTTGCGCCGCCCACGCCTTCCGCTTCTTGTCGATCGTCTGCGCAGCGATGAGGGCGAGTTCAGCGCCTTCAGGCGCCACTCGAAAGGAGGCATCGAGGACTTCCATCAGGCCGTGTGGCTGATGACCGTTGAACGAGTCCTCCTTGGCCATGGTCAGGAACGGGCGCTCGTCGACGATCGGCAACCCCATCGATCGGATGTGCTCGGCCAGCGCCAGCGCGTCGGGGTGGTAGCGGCCGTCCTGCATCGGCACCTGGGTGAGCACGACGATCACCGGCAGCCCGAGCTTGTCCAGCCGCCGGACGAAGTCGGCCTCGGCCTCCTCGAAGCGGCGGTCCATGCCGCGGACGCAGTACCAGGCCAGGTGGATCTGTTCACTGACCGGCTGCCGCCGCATCACCTTGATCGCCTTGTCCAGCTCGGACAGGATCTCCCGGTCGTCCTTGCCGACCTCGAGACCCTGGGTGTCGACGATGCCCAGGTGTCCGACCGTGTCGATGTAGATCTTGCTGCCCTTGGTGACCGGGGCACCGATCCCGGTGGCAGCGACCTCCTCGCCGAAGATCGCGTTGATCAAGGTCGACTTGCCGACTCCGGTCTTGCCGAAGATCGCCAGGTTGAATCGCCCGATCGACGCGTTCTGCTTGTCGAACTGGGCACGGAACTCACCCTCGAACCAGTTGTTGCCAGCAGGCACAGCCGACTCCTCGCACTCCGGCCGGTCAGGTCCGGCCACTGCGTTCCAGGGTACGGGCGCGCGAAGTCCAACCCGTCCGCCCGACGGTCATGGTCACCCCCTGCTGATCCCGGAGGGAAACCCTGGCCGGGAAGTCGGTCGCGACGCAATCAACCATTCAGATGTCTCAATTAACCGTTTGGGTGATTATCGCGTACGCTGGCGGCATGGCAGCGTCCACACCACGTCGCGCGCCGGTCGGCGACGGCCGGATCCGAGACGCCGAACGCACCAGGAATCGGCTGCTGGACGCCGCCCTCGACGAGTTCGCCGGCCGCGGGTACGCCGGTGCCCGGGTGTCCGCGATCGCCGACCGCGCCGGCGTCAACAAGCAACTGATCAGCTACTACTTCGGCGGCAAACAGGGCCTCTACCGAGCGCTGCTGTTGAGCTGGGAGGAGACCGAGGAGGAGTTGCGGCGGGCCGGCACCTCGCTGTCGGAGGTCGCACTCGGCTACCTCCGACGCGCACTGCGTGACCCGCGCGGCACCCGACTGGCGTTGTGGCAGGCGCTGAACGATCGCCCGCCGATCGACGAGGCAGAGGCCGAGCGCGAGCGGGCAGGAGTCCGCGACGAGCAGGCGGATCTGCGGCTCAACCAGCAGGCCGGCGAACTGGCCGACGACCTCGATCTGGCAGCCACCCAACTGGCGATCACCGGGATGGTGATCGCTCCGATCGTGCTGCCGGATCTGGCCGCGGCCCTCTTCGACGAACCGGTCGACTCGGCGGCGTTCGAAAGCCGCTACAGCGACACCCTCACCAAGATCATCGAGCGACTCCGCGACACCGCCGTCGAAACCGACGAGCCGCCTCCTCCCCTACAACCCAACCCCTGAAGGACAATTCGTGACCATCCTGATCACCGGCGCCCGTGGCGCCATCGCCCGTGCCCTCCTTGATCAACTCCTGGCCGCCGATCTTCCGCATCGGATCGCCAGCCGCACCGCACTGGAGTCCGGTGTTGTCGTCGACTTCGCGCGACCGGAGACCCTGCGCCCAGCGCTGGACGGCGTCGACAAGGTCTTCGTCTATGCGGCCGACGGGCTGCAGAACCTCGTTCAGGCCGCCGAGCAGGCCGGTGTCGAACGGTTCGTCCTGGTGTCGTCGTTGTCGACCGCGCTGCCCGACGCCGACAGCAACCCGATCGCGGCTCATCATCTGGCCGCCGAGCAGACACTCAGCGCCTCCACGATCCCGGCGACCTTCCTGCGCCCCGGCGCCTTCGCCGGCAACTCGTCCTGGTGGGCCGACTCGATCCGCTCCGAAGGTGTCGCCCGGATCCCGTACCCGGAAGCCCGTCTGGACTCCATCCACGAGGCCGACATCGCCGATGTCGCGTTCGCCGCGCTCACCGAGGACGGCCATCAGGGCAAGGCCTATCCCCTGACCGGGCCGGAGTATCTGACCCAGCGCGAGCAGGTCGGACTGATCGGCGAGGCGATCGGTCGTGAGCTCGCTGTCGAGGAGCTCGATCGATCGACGGCCGAGCAGTACCTGCCGGCTCCGGTGCTGGACATGTTCGCCGCCAGCCAACAGGGGCCGCTGGAGACCTGGCCGTCGTCGGTCGACATCACCGGACGCCCCTCTCGCAGCTTCGCCCAGTGGGCGATCGACCACGCCGACGACTACCGCTGACACCAGAGTCCTGAGCCCGTCGAAGGGTCCTGAGCCTGTCGAATGGTCCTGAGCTTGTCGAATGGTCCTGAGCTTGTCGAAGGACCGGCACACAACCCTTCGACAGCCTCAGGGATCTTCGGCCGGGATCAGTGCTGGTAGGTGCCGACGATGATCGCCCGGGCGGCGGTCTTGAAGGCCAGGTTGAAGCTCAGCACCGCGTTGGACGCGTCCTGCTCGATGCCCAGGCTGTCCTCGGTCACCGCGTGCACCACGTAGTAGTAGCGGTGCACCTGATCACCTTCCGGCGGTGCCGCTCCCATGTATTCGGGATAGCCGCCGTCGTTGCGCAGCATGAACGCCTTGCCCGGCAGGTCGGCGCCCTCGCCACCGGCTCCGGTCGCCAGCTCGGTGACCTCCACGGGGAGATCGACCACCGCCCAATGCCAGAAGCCGCTGGGTGTCGGCGCATCGGGGTCGAAGCACGTGACCACGAAGCTCTTGGTCTCCGCGGGGAATCCGGACCAGGACAGCTGCGGTGACGTATTGCCACCGGACATCACCTGGTCGCCCTTCAACGGGCGGCCGTGGGTGACGTCGGAGCTGGTCACCGCAAACGACGGCACCGCCGGCAACAGCTCGTACGGATCGGGTGCGACGGGACGCTCAAGACTCATGTTCGGACTGTATCCCGCCCCAACCCCACCCCGAACACCCGCCGACCCGTCAGTTCCTCCCCGACTCGCCGGGCGTGTCGGGGAGGAACTGACGGGTCGGCGGGTGTTCGGGGTCAGTGCTCGGCACCGGTAGACTGCTCGGGTTGCCCGTGGGGCGACACCCCATCCACTGAAGGAAGAGACTTCCGCATGCCCACTCGCTCAGACCTGCGCAACGTCGCAATCGTCGCGCACGTCGACCACGGCAAGACCACCCTGGTCGACGCCATGTTGTGGCAATCCGGTGCATTCCGCAGTGGCCAGGACGTCGCCACCCGGGTGATGGACTCGATGGACCTGGAGCGGGAGAAGGGCATCACCATCCTGGCCAAGAACACCGCGGTCCGGCACCAGATGTCCAACGGTGACGAGGTGACGATCAACATCATCGACACCCCCGGTCACGCCGACTTCGGCGGCGAGGTCGAACGCGGGTTGGAGATGGTCGACGGCGTCCTGCTGCTGGTGGACGCCTCCGAGGGCCCGCTGCCGCAGACCCGGTTCGTGTTGCGCAAGGCGCTGGCCAAGAAGCTGCCGATCGTGGTCGTGATCAACAAGGTCGATCGTCCGGATGCCCGGATCAGCGAGGTGATCGAGGAGACCAGCGAACTGTTCCTGGACCTGGCCGATGACGCCGATCTGGACATCCTGGACTTCCCGGTCGTCTACGCCTCGGCCAAGGCCGGGCGGGCATCGGTGAACCAGCCGGACGACGGTGGGATGCCGGACAGCGAGAACCTGCAGCCGCTGTTCGACGTGATCTTGGACAAGATCCCCGCCCCGACCTACATCGAGGGCGCCCCACTGCAGGCCCACGTCACCAACCTGGACTCCTCGCCGTACCTCGGCCGGCTGGCGCTCTGCCGGATCATCGCCGGTGAGCTGAAACGCAACCAGGCCGTCGCCTGGTGCAAGCGCGACGGCTCGATCAGCACCGTCAAGCTGTCGGAGATGCTGATCACCAAGAACCTCGATCGGGAGCCCGCCGAGACGGCCGGACCGGGCGACATCGTCGCCATCGCAGGGATCGAGGACATCACCATCGGCGAGACGCTGGCCGATCCGGAGGATCCGCAGCCGCTGCCGTTGATCATGGTCGACGAGCCGAGCATCTCGATGACCATCGGCATCAACACCGCCCCGCTGGCCGGCAAGTCCGGCAAGAACCTGACTGCCCGACTGGTCAAGGCGCGCCTGGACAGTGAACTGATCGGCAACGTGTCGATCAAGGTCAACCCGACCGAACGCCCCGACACCTGGGAGGTCCAGGGCCGCGGTGAGCTGCAGTTGGCCATCCTGGTCGAGACGATGCGCCGGGAGAGCTTCGAGCTGACCGTCGGCAAGCCGCAGGTGGTCACCAAGACCATCGACGGCAAGCTGCACGAGCCGGTCGAGCGGCTGACCATCGACGTCCCCGACGATTTCGTCGGCGTCGTCACCCAGCTGCTCGGACTGCGCAAGGGCCGGTTGGAGCAGATGATCAACCACGGTTCGGGTTGGGTGCGGATGGAGTACCTGGTGCCGGCCCGCGGACTGATCGGTTTCCGGACCGAGTTCCTCACCGAGACCCGCGGCACCGGCCTGATGCACCACGTGTTCGAGCGCGATGAGCCGTGGGCCGGCGACTTCCGGACCCGGCCGACCGGGTCACTGGTCGCCGACCGGGCCGGCCAGGTGACCGGCTATGCCTCGTTCAACCTGCAGGAACGCGGCACCCTGTTCGTCGGGCCGGGCACCGACGTCTACGAAGGCATGATCATCGGCGAGAACCCGCGCGCCGAGGACATGGACGTCAACATCACCAAGGAGAAGAAGCTCACCAACGTGCGCTCCTCCACCGGTGAGGAGCTGGAGCGGCTGGTGCCGCCGAAGCTGATGAACATGGAGCAGGCGCTGGAGTTCTGCCGGGAGGACGAGTGCATCGAGGTCACCCCCGATGCCGTCCGGATCCGCAAGGTGATCCTGAACGCCGGCGAACGCGCCCGGTCCCGTACCCGGATCGCCAAGCGCTGACCCGTCGCAACCACCGAAGGGGTCGGACCGTCGTCGGTCATCGCCCAACCACGACCTGACAACTCCGGGGCGCGACATCTGGAGCACCAGGCGTCACAGGGGTCTCGTGGCGATCGGTAGGTCACAGCACCGTGACCTAATCGTTGCCGTGCCGAGTCGCATTCGGACCCGCATTCGGGAGAGAGTTAGCATCGCCGATCGGATTCTGGCCGGCCCTGCGCACCTTCCCCCCTGGCGCTGGTTAGATACGTTCAGCATTCGTTTGAACCTATGAGGGGGGATACCACCGATGACTCGGTTGGCACCTGACACGTCGCAGGACGACGTTTCGATCGACGCCGATGGCGTCACCGTCGCGCACGACTCGACCCGGGCCCGGACCCGCAGCCCGCTGCGGACCGCTGGTCGGATCCTGGTCGGCGGCATGGTGGCGATCATGATGGCGCTCGGTCTGCTGGCCGCTACGGACGCTCCGGCGGCCCAGGCGAAGAGCACCTACATCACCACCAAGTACCAGGCTCCGCGCTACGGCCAGACCAACACCGCCGTCCGTAACCTGCAGCTCCGCCTCGCCGACGTCGACATGCTGAAGAGCAAGTACGTGACCTCCTACTTCGGTGACATCACCCAGGGGGCGGTGAAGGACTTCCGCGCATCGGTCGGATTGAAGCGCGGCAAGGGCAAGGTCACCAAGAAGATGTGGAAGAAGCTGGTCAAGAAGTCGGGCAAGGTCAAGGCCTCCGGCGGCTCCAAGGGCTCCAGCGGCAACTCGGCCAGCGGGATCGACAAGCGCTGCAAGGTGAGCGGTCGTGTCCTCTGCATCGACAAGACCCAGCGCAAGGTCCGGTACATGGTCAGCGGCAAGGTCATCAAGACCATGGACGCGCGGTTCGGCTGTTCCAACTCCCCGACCCGTGAGGGCAACTGGAAGATCTTCCGCAAGGTCCGCCACGACGTGTCCTACCAGTACAACTCCCCGATGCCGTTCTCGATGTACTTCAGCGGAGGCGAGGCTGTGCACTACTCCTCCGACTTCGCCGCTCGCGGCTACAACGGCTGCAGCCACGGCTGCGTCAACATCCGCGACAAGAAGACCTTGAAGTACGTCTACAACCGGATCCGCGTCGGCGACCGGGCGGTCGTCTACTGGAGCTGATCCAACAGCCGGCCGATAGGGCCCTGAGCTCGTCGAAGGGCTGGTACTCAATAGCTGAGGACCAGCCCTTCGACAGGCTCAGGGCCCTTGTGGGCCCCGGCGCAGTCAGTTCTTCTTCTGCTGGGCGACGAAGCGTTCGGCCCACGGTGGGATCGGCATGTTGCCGACGGCTTCCTTGCCCCGATCGGCCAACTCGTCGTAGCGGGTCTCGGCCGCGGTCAGGTAACTGCCTGCCTGACCGGGCAGGGAGAACAGCCGCTGGACGGTCTGCTGCGGCAGCGTCGGGACCTTCTCCTTCAGTTCGGTCCACCGACGCGCGGTCTCGGTGCGGTTCTCCGCGATCCGGACCCGGACCGTGCTGGCGATCAGGTCGGTGAGGCCGGCGGCTGCGTACAACGGTCGCAGACTCCGCTCGGACATGCTCGGTGCGGGCATCGTGATCTACTCCTTCGTTGCTGTTGGGGTGGCTTCGGTCGCTGCGGCGTTCTCCGCCACGAACGAGGTATAGACGTCGATCAACACCCGCTTCTGCCGTTCGTTGATCGCGTTGTCGGCGAGCACGGCCACCTCGACCGAGGTCGACTCGTGCTCCTCCGGATCGAGAATTCCGGCCCGGACGTACAGTTGCGCGGCCGAGATCCGCAGCGCCCGGGAGAGCTGCTGCAGCACCTCCGCCGACGGCTTCCGCAGACCGCGCTCGATCTGGGACAGATAGGGGTTGGAGACGCCCGCCTGATCGGCGAGCTGGCGCAGCGTCAGCCGGGCCGCCCGTCGTTGCGAGGCGATGAATTCACCCAGCGAACCGAACTGGTCCAGGCTGGGGGTCTTGATCCGTGCCATGCATCCATCGTGCTTGCAATTGCAAGCAGAATCAAGCAGACAGCTAGCACCCGCCCCTCATTCTTCCCTGACCGCCCGGGCACACCCTGCCCTTGTGCCCGGCGGCGTCCTGCGTCAGAGTGAGGCGCACCTGCAAGCAGTCCGACGTGACGATCATCGTAGATCCCGGCAACAGGAGCGCACGTGGCAGATAGCCAGACCATCACGACGTCCGATGATGCCGACCGGCCCGAGCTCAAACGTGTCCTCGGGCCGAAGTTGTTGCTGCTGTTCATCGTCGGCGACATCCTCGGGACCGGCATCTACGCCGTCACCGGAGACGTCGCCGCCGAGGTCGGCGGTGCGGTGTGGGCACCGTTCCTGGTCGCCTTCGCCGTCGCGATGCTGACCGCGTTCTCCTACCTGGAGCTGGTCACCAAGTATCCCCAGGCCGCCGGCGCAGCGCTCTACACGCACAAGGCGTTCGGCGTGCATTTCCTGACCTTCCTGGTCTGCTTCACGGTGATGTGTTCGGGGATCACCTCGGCCTCGACGGCGTCCCGGGCCTTTGCGGCCAACTTCGGCGCCATGATCAACGTGGTACGCGGCTGGATCGGAATGCCCGAGCTGGAAGTCAGCGACGGGGTGGTCACCTTCATGGCCCTGGCGTTCATCGCGCTGGTCCTGCTGATCAATCTGCGCGGCGTCGCGGAGAGCGTGTACGCCAACATCGTGCTGACCTGCGTCGAGTTGTCCGGCCTGCTGATCGTGATCTTCGTGGGCTTCTTCGCCTTCACCCAGGGCAAGGCGGACTTCTCCCGGGTGATCATGTTCGACACCGGCGAGGACAAGAGCGTCTTCCTGGCGATCACCGCGGGCACCTCACTGGCTTTCTTTGCGATGGTCGGCTTCGAGGATTCGGTGAACATGGCCGAGGAGACCAAGAATCCCGAACGGGTCTTCCCCAAGATCATGTTGACCGGCCTCGGGATCACCGGCGTGATCTACATCCTGGTCTCGATCTCCGCCGTCGCGATCGTCCCGCCGGGCAAGCTGGGCGAAGGTGACGCGCCGCTGCTCAACGTGGTCACCGCCGGCGCTCCGGGGCTGCCGGTCGATCAGATCTTCCCGTTGATCAGCATGTTCGCGGTCGCCAACTCGGCCTTGATCAATATGATGATGGCATCCCGGCTGCTGTACGGGATGGCGCACCAGAAGGTGCTGCCGCCGGTGTTGGGCAAGGTGCTGCCCGGCCGCCGGACGCCGTGGGTGGCGATCTTGTTCACGACGGCGTTGGCGATGGGGCTGATCACCTTCGTCGGCGAGATCAGCAATCTCGGTGGGACGACTGCACTGCTGCTGCTTGGCGTGTTCACGATCGCCAACATCTGCTGTCTGGTGCTCCGTCGGGATCCCAAGCCCCACAAGCATTTCCGGGCACCCACGGTGATCCCGATCATCGGCGCGCTGTGCTGTGCCTATCTGGTCGGGCCGTGGACCGGCCGGGACGTGGAGCAGTATCAGATCGCCGGCGTGCTGCTGGCGGTCGGCGTCGTGCTGTGGGCCCTCACCTGGTTCCTGAACCGAGCCCTCTACGCCCGCAAGACCTACCTCAAGGATCCGGAGGATCTCGAAGGGCCTCCCGCCTGACCCGAGCCGTGCTGGCTCGAGCGGCCCTGACCAGATCCGACCACCGCCGACGGTGGCTGGGACAGATCGGCGGGCGGGCTCTGCAGCAACCGCTGGATCGGCTTCAATGCGGTGCCGACGTCAACGAACCGGGTGCCGAGATCGCGGGCGGCTGCGATCACCCGGCTGCTGTTGAACATCATCCTGGCCAATTGCCGGGAGGTCTTCTGGGCAGCCTCCACCCGAGGACGTTGCACCCGCTCATAGTCGGCCAACGCCGCCGCGACCGTCGACCGCTCGGCCCGCTGCAACGCCGCTGCGAGGACACCGGCGGACTCCATCGCCATCCCCGCGCCGATACCGGCCGTCGGCATGAAACCGGCGGCGGCGTCGCCGAGCAGCGCCAGCCGGTTCCGCGTCCAACTCGGCGACCGGACGTCGTTCATCGCCCAACGGTAGGCGTCGGGAGTCTGCTCGACCGCAGTCAGCGCCCGCTCGGTCCGCGGGCTGACCTCGCGCAACCGTCGCCGGACCGAGTCGACGAACGCTTGCCGGCCGAGGTCGAGTTCGCGGTCCGGACCGCCGAGAAACACCCCGATCCGATCCAGCACCGGATAGCTGCCGAGGAAGAAACCCGTGCCCCACACCTCCTCGCCGAGGTCGGCGTCGGCGTCGGATTCGATCCACACGACCCATCCGGACCAGTCGGTCTCCGCACGGTCCAACGGTTGGCTGCCGACGACCAGGCCTCGCCCCTGCGAACCCATCCCGTCGGCCAGGATCAGCACGTCGAACGCGTACTCCCGCGGTGCGGCCGATTGCTGCCCAGAAATCGTCTCCCGCCATGCAGCCGGCGCCTGCCGAGAAGCCGCCGGCGCCGGGCGGCGGCGCTCCCGGCCGCCGCGCCAGGGCTCACCGAAACCGACCATGATCGGAGCGTCCGGCACGTCCTCGTCCCGGGTCGCGTGGATCGTCGTCCGGTGGGCGACTGGGCAGCCGTCGGTGCTGAGGGCGTCGATCAGGGACGCCCGGTCGATGCCGCGGTAGTCGCCGTACTGGTCCAGGACCGTGCCGATCGGGTCCAGTCTGGTCCGCCGGCCGTGCCGGTCTCGTAGCCCGTAGCGTTGCACCGGTGTGCTCGCCGTGCAATAGCGCTCGTGCACTCCCAGCCGGTCCAGCACCGGATCGACCATCGGCATCAGGGCGAGCATGTAGCCGGGGTCGGCGTCCGGTGCCGCGCGGTCGATCAGGACCGGGTGCCGGTGCTGTCTGCGGAGCAGTTGGGCGACGGTGATCCCGCCGATCCCGGCGCCGACGACCAAGATGCGCAGATCGTCGGACGACGCCTGCCGATATTGCTCCTCGACGCTCATCTCTGTCAGCATCCGCAAGCCACCTCCAGGTGTCTTCTCGGCCGAGTTTCGGTCTTTCCGATCAGACTAGCACCTGTTTGGACCAGCCGGTCCACAGCGGGTTGAATGATCAGCCCCGAGGAATCGCGGATGCTGAGCCTGGACTACTGTCTCCTGCATGGATCGACCGAGTCTTGGCAGGATGCCGACCGATCGGCGGCACGATCTGGTGCGCCGTGCAGCGGCCGAGTTCGCCGCCCAGGGCTACGAACAGGCCTCGCTGAACCGGATCATCGGCGACCTGAGGATGAGCAAGAGTTCCTTCTACTACGCCTTGAATTCCAAGGCCGATCTCTACGATCTGTGCGTCGCCGATCTCACCGCGGAAATCGCCGCGGCATCGTCATTTCCCACGCCGGCCCAATTCCGCGACTCATTCTGGGACACCGCGCACCGGATGATCGCCGACCTGGCCGTCGTCCTGCAGCGGGACCCGGCCTATCGCGACCTCGGCCGGATGCTGTATCTGCCGGATGCTCCGGTCCGGACGGCCGCGGACCCGGGTCCGTTGGCGGCCGTCCGGGGTTGGCTGACCGAGGTGCTGGCGGTCGGCCGGGCGGCCGGCACACTCCGGGCCGACCTACCGATCGACCTGCAGGCCGCGGCCACCCTGGCCCTGCTGGAGGCGTTCGACCGCTGGGGCGTCCAGCACCCGGCGTCCGCCGACGACGAGCGCGCCCTGCTGGCCGCGCAACTCGACGCCCTCCGACGCTTCCTCTGCTGACTCCTCAGGGTCGTCCGGAACGGGGCACCGACGCGGTGATCAGGCTGCCGTCCTCACGGCGGCCGCGGGTGGTGAACGCCTTCTCCGCATCGATCCGCGGTCCCTGACCGTCCAGCGGCACCGTGACGGCGGGCTCGCCGCAGCGGACGGTCACCGCGGTGCCGCGCACCGAGAAGCTGGCCTCGGTCCCGTTCTCCGCGACGAACTCGTATTGATCATGGGTGAGCACCGCCTTCACCCGGGTGCCGGCGAGGGTGAACCGGAAGGTCAGCGACGGCCATTCGTCGGGCAGCCGCGGATCGAAGGTGATCTTGCCGTTGTAGTCCCGCAGGCCACCGAAGCCGGAGACCAGCGCGGTCCAGACGCCCCCGGCATTGGCGACATGGACGCCGTCGCTGGCGTTGCCGTGCAGGTCGGCGAGGTCGACGAACAGCGCCTGGGTGAAGTAGTTCAGCGCCAGCTTGTGATAGCCGACCTCGGCGGCGATGATCGCCTGCACCACCCCGGACAGCGTCGAATCACCGGTGGTGATCGAGTCGTAGTACTCGAAGTCGGCCTTCTTCTCTTCCAGCGTGAAGTGATCACCCTGCAGGAACAGCGCCAACACCACGTCGGCCTGCTTCAGCACCTGGAACCGGTAGATCACCAACGGGTGGTAGTAGAGCAGCAACGGCCGACGGTCGTTGGGGGTGTTGGCCAGATCCCAGACCTCACGTTCGAGGAAGTGGGCGTCCTGCGGATGGATGCCGAGACCCTCGTCGTACGGGATGTGCATCGCCTCGGCGGCCGACGCCCACTCCTCGATCTCATCGGTCTCCAGCTTCAGCCGCAGGGCCAGCCGCTGATACTCCTGCGGTGCCCGCTCGGCGATCTCGGAGACCACCTCGGCCGCCTTGCGCAGGTTGTACCGAGCCATCACATTGGTGAACAGGTTGTCGTTGACGACGGTGGTGTATTCGTCCGGTCCGGTGACGCTGTGGATGTGGAAGGCGCCGTCGCCGTTCTCCCGCCAGAAGCCGAGGTCGGTCCACATCCGGGCGGTCTCGACCAGGATGTCGACGCCCTGTCGGTAGAGGAAGTCGTAGTCGCCGGTGGCGGCCACGTACTTCCACAGGGCATAGGAGATGTCGGCGTCGATGTGATACTGCGCGGTGCCGGCGGCGTAGTAGGCCGATGCCTCGTGGCCGTTGATCGTCCGCCACGGGAACAGTGCTCCGCGCTCGGCGAGGTCACCGGCCCGGACCCGCGCCGCATCCAGCAGGTTGTAGCGGAAGCGCATCGCACTGCGGGCCATCGACGGCGTGCTGTAGATCAGGAACGGCAGCACGTAGACCTCGGTGTCCCAGAAGTAGTGCCCGCCGTAGCCGCTGCCGGTGACGCCCTTGGCCGGGATCCCGGACTGTTCGGCCCGGCCGGCTGCCTGGGCCAGTTGGAAGAGATTCCACCGGACCGCCTGCTGCAGGCCGGGGTTGTCGGCGACCTCCACGTCGGACCGCTCCCAGAACGCGTCCAGCCAGGCCCGCTGATCGTCGTACTGCCGTTGCACTCCTTGATCACGGGTCCGGTCCAGCGTCCGTCGGCACCGATCGACCAGCTCACGGACCGGGACGCCGCGGGAGGTGTGGTACGACACCAGCTTGGTGATCTTGATCGGCACCCCAGGCTTGGCCTGGGCCCGGACGACCATCTTGCCCATGTCGTCCTCGGCGTCGATCAGCGCCTCGTACACGTTGTCGGTCTCGACCAGATGATCAACACCGACCGCCAGTGTCATCTCCGAATTGGTGCAACGATAACCGAGGATGATCCGGTCGTCGCCGTGCCAGTGGCTCTGCGGCTGCAGCACCCGGCTGTCGAAGGCTTCGGCCTTGCGCGGGTCCCAGCCCTCACCCATCGCAGCGGCCTTGACGTGATACTCGTCCTTGCCGTCCTGCCGGTTGAGGATCTGCGAGGAGACGACCACCGGGGCCGCCTCGTCCAGCATCGTGATCTCCATCTCCATCACCGCCAGATGCCTTTGGGTGAAGGAAACCATCCGACTCGACTTGACCCGCACCCGCTTGCCACCGGGCGTCCGCCAGCCGATCTCGCGGGTCAGCTTGCCGTTGCGGAAGTCCAGCGTGCGGTCGTAATCCTCAAGATCAGCAACGGACAGCAACATCGGTTCGTCGTCGACGTAGAGCTTCATCGTCTTGGTGTCCGGGACGTTGACGATGGTCTGCCCGACCCGGGCGAAGCCGAAGGCCTCCTCGGCATGCCGGATCGGCCAGGTCTCGTGGAACCCGTTGATGAAGGTGCCGTGGGTGTGGGTCTCCCGACCCTCCTCGACGTTGCCGCGCAGCCCGAGGTAGCCGTTGCCGACGGCGAACAGTGTCTCGGTGGTACCAAGATCATCGGCGCTGTAGGAGGCTTCGGTCAGCTTCCACTCGTCGACCGGGAATCGAAGTCGATCAAGATAGTCACGGGTCGGTTCCGGCTGATCCGGTGCGGCGCCGGGCCGGGCGTCACCGACGATCTCGGGGACGGTGGCGGCGAACTGATCGCCGACGGCCCCGCCGGGCAGGTCCCGGGCATCGGTGGTGTTGCTGTCCGGTCCGCTCGGTTCGATGAGCGTCTCAGGCGTTTCCATCGGTCACCAACTCTCCGAGATCGGATACCACCAGGCCGGCACCGGATCCGGTCAACCGGTCGGCACCGACGCCACGGTCGACGCCGACCACCAGCCCGAAATCCCCCGCCTTGCCGGCGGCGACCCCGGACAACGCGTCCTCCACCACCACCGCCTTGTCGACGGCGACGCCGAGATCCTCGGCCGCCGCGACGAACGTGTCCGGTGCCGGCTTGCCCGGCAACGATCGCTCGGCGGCGACCGCGCCGTCCACGATCACGGTGAACCGGTCGATCAGACCGGCAGCCTCCAGCACCGGCCGGGCGTTGCGCGAACTCGACACCACCGCGATCGCCTTGCCCTGCTCGAGCAGCTCGTCGACCAACCGCACCGACCCCGGGTAGGCCTGCACGCCGTCGGTCCGCAACACCTCGGCGAAGGCGTCGTTCTTGCGATTGCCCAGCCCGCACACCGTCTCGGTCTCCGGTGAGTCCTCCGGCGTACCCTCCGGCAACTCGATCGACCGGGACGCGAGAAAACTGCGGACGCCGTCATAGCGCGGCTTGCCGTCGACGTAGTCGAAGTAGTCGGAGTCTGTGTAGGGCTGCTGGTCGCCCCGCTCGGCCAGGAAGGCGGTGAACATCCGTTCCCAGGCGCGCATGTGCACCTCGGCGGTCGGGGTCAGCACGCCGTCCAGGTCGAACAGCACCGCGTCGTACGGGGTGAGCGCTCCGTGCGTTGTGGTCACGGCAGTCAGCCTAGGGGTTGGGTCGGTGAATCTTCGACCATCGGAGGCTGAACGGCGTCCACACGCCGCCGGACCGGTGTGCCAGGCTGACCGCATGCCCGATGACCTCCTGATCGCCCGGAACCCGGAGGAAGGTTCGTCGCTGCCCTATCTGATCCGGATCCCGATCGACGGCGGTCTGGTGCTCAAGGCCCGCGAAACCTGGCCGCGGACCTCCAAGGTCTACTGCCACCGCGCCACCGGCTGGCCGGACGACGCCGAGATCGTCGAACGACTGCCGATCCGGACGGTGAGCAAACGCGGCGCCGCCATCGATCTGGTCCTGACCCGACAGCGGGAGGCACGCTCGCAGTTCGTCCTGACCAGGGCTCGCGGTCGGGAGATGATCTTCTGGCAATCGGCCCGGACCGCCAAGCAGGCACGGCCGCAGGTGAGTCTGCCGACCGCCCGGGCACACGGTCAGGTGTTGCAGATCGTCGTCGACAGCGGCGAGAAGTATCCGTACAAGTTCAGCCATCAGCAGGCCGAGGTCCGCCGGCAACGACTGACGGTCGGTGACTACGCCGTGCTCGAGGACGACGAGATTGTCGGCACCGTCGAGCGGAAGACGGTCGCCGACCTCTCCGGCACCCTGCTCGGCGGCCGGATGGACTACCTGCTGGCCGATCTCGCTGCTCTTCCGTACGCCGCGGTCGTCGTCGAGGAGGGCTACAGCAAGGTCTTCAAGATCCCCGGCGGCCGCAGCACCTCGACCGCCGAGGCGCTCGCGGAGGCGCAGGCGCGGTTCCCCACGGTCCCGATCCTCTTCCTGGAGAACCGGTCACTGGCACAGGAATGGGTCTACCGATGGTTCGGCGCCTGCCTGACCGAGTGGCGCACCCGGCGGGCCAACACCGGGATCGGTGCCGACATCGCCACCGCCCCGGAGGCTGTCGCACAACTCGGACCGCGGCCGCCATCGGCCTCCGAACTGCGGGTCTGGGCGCGCGCCCGAGGCATCGAGGTCCCCGATCGTGGACGCATCCCGCATACGGTCCGGGACGCCTGGTTCGCCGCCCACGGCTGAGCCTGGATCCACCAATCTGCGGCGTCGCGAGCGGCACCAGTCGGGTGCATCGGCAAGTTGCCGTTGCGAGAGCGGTCTGGTTGACCGTTGAGCGGCGGCAACGCCGCCGATGTGCCCGGATGGGGTCACGCAGTAGCCGCAAATCGGTGGATTCAGGCTGCGACCGCAGGGCCGGTCTCAGGTCAGCTGCCGCCGGTCAGATCAGCGATCACCGTCCGGAGCTGATCGGTCGTTCGTGCAACGCCACGGCGGTCGCCCTCGTCGACGCCGAAGGCCAGTGAGCCGAGCGCGATCAGCACGGTGTGCAGATCGAGTCGACGCCGGAACAACGGGTCGGCGGACCTTCCATAGCCGCGCAACAGCGGTTCAAGCTCCAGCTGTGGTTCGCGCACTCTGAACACGGCGAGGTCGTGCACCGGAGCTCCCGGCAGCCAGTCGCCGAAGTCGATGATTCCGCTGACCCGCGGCAGCGCGGCATCGGCGTCGACGGTCACGAAGATGTGCTTGAGGCTGAGGTCCCCATGACTCAGGATCCAGTGGCCACAGGGAAAATCGCGGATGTAGGCATCGAGCAACTCGAACATCTCGTCGACGTCGCGGGCCGAGAAGCCGGCGGTGATGATCTTGTCCCGCTGGCCCACTCGCCCGGCACGCGCGGCTGTCATCGCCGTCACCCAGTCGCGGTCGCCGGCGACGACGATCGCATTCATCCGGGCGATCACGGTGCCGATCTCGACGAGCAGATCATGTCGGTGCCGATGGCTGAGTCGGTCGATCACCGCGTCGAGCGGATCGCCGGCGACGGTGCGCTGCACCATGACGGGAAACTGTTCCCCGTCCACCTCAACCGTGTCGAGCAGCAGGATCTCCGGAGCCGGTACGCCGGCAGCCCGCGCGCTGTCGATCGTGGCAGCCTCCGCCGCTGCGGCCGCGGTCGATACGTCGTCGTCGAAGCGGAGGATCCGGACCACCACGTCGTGGGCGTCGGCGGTGCGGATCCGGTAGACCTCGTTGGAGTAGCCCTGCAGGATCCGTTCGGTCCGGACCGGCTCCGATCCCACCGCGCGTCGCACCAGATCGGCCAGTTCACAGGTCGGCACACTCGACCGGGACGCCTGCCATTGTGCGTACGTCCCGAGCGGCCTGCCGTCACTGCCCGGCGCCGACACCATGACTGGCATGATGGCACGGCGGCGCTCCGGTCGCCGGCGAGGACAGCCGCCGGCGAGCCGTCAGCGCAGGTTGGCGCGGAAGTGGTCACCGATCTCGGGGTCGACCAGCACCTCCTGCGCTGCTGCGATGCCGTCGACGGTGAAGTCGGCGTCGACCGGTGTGTTCCGCTTGACCAGCGCCAGGCCGATCGGCCCTTCCTCGTAGTGCCGAGCCGAGCTGCCCATCCGGCCGACCTGTCGCTCGCCGAGCAACACCGGTGCTCCGATCTCGGGCAACGCCTCGGCCGAGCCGTCCAATTGCAGCCGGACCAGGCGCCGCGGCGGGCGTCCCATCGCCTGCACCCGGCCGACGGTCTCCTGGCCGGGATAGCAACCCTTGTTGAGATGAACGGCGACGCCGAGCACCCCGATCTCGTTGGGGATGGTGCGTTGATCGGTGTCGACCCCGATCTGCGGGACACCGGCCGCGATCCGGCGCGCATGGTAGGCCCAGGTGCCGGCCGTCGGGCCGGCCTGCAGTAGGTTGCCGATCCGTTCCCGCGGGACGAACAGGTCTTGCCCGCCGAGGGAGTCGGCAGCGGTCCGGACCAACAGCGTGTCGTCGGTGTCCGGCCCCGCGGCGCGCCAGACGAGGCCGTAGTCGGCCGACCGGTCGGCGACCTCGACCCGCAGCATGAAGCGCATCGAGTCCAGCCAGCCGACCAACGCACCGACTGCGCCCGGCTCGGTGTGCGCCCAGAACGTCTCGCCGTCATCGACTCCGTACAGGGTGTGTTGAATGTGGCCCTGCGCTCCGGACAGCACCAGAGCCGTGGTCCCGACACCGGGGGCGAGCTCGGTGAGGTGCTGAGTGGTGAGGGAATGTAGCCAGCTCAACCGATCGGGGCCGCTGACGGTCAGCACTCCGCGGTGGGACAGGTCGACCAGACCACGGCCGGCGGCGATCTCCCGCTGCTCACGCATCGGATTGCCGTAGTGCCAGGCGACGCCCTCGTCCGGGCCGGTCTCGACGAGTACCGCTGTCATCGTGTCCTTCCACAACTGGTCGAATCGTCCATAGTGATCAGCACCGCCGGGAGGAAGAATGTTCCCGATTCGGTGCACCCGCGGGAGACCGCGTCGGTCCGGCCGCTGTGTCGGCTCGGCTCGCGTTCGTCGACGCTCCCGGACCGTCCACGGTACCGTCGCCGCACGCCCAAGCCGTACGGGTCCCGAGCCCGGTCGCTGCAGCGCCCCAACCGGTCACCCGGGGCCGCCGTGCATATGGCTGAAGTGCGGGCGATGTACGCCGGTCCTGGATGCTCAGCCCATGACCCCCGATATCGCCGCCCGCCTGGTCGGGCCGCATCCCCGCCGCGGACGCGCCATCGTCGTCGCTCTCCTGACGGCAGCACTCACCGCCGCCGGTGCGCTGACCGCTCCGTCGGCCACCGCAGTGCCGACCAGCATGGCCGGCACCGTCGCCAAGGACGGTGACGGACTGGTGATCAAGCGGGCCGCTCCGCATTCGAAGTATCACCGGATCGGCACCCTGAAGGCCGGCACCAAGGTCACCATCCTCTGCCAGACCGCCGGCGAATCGCGCAGCGGCCCGCGCGGGTCCAACAACGTGTGGGACTTCATGGTGGGCGGCTACTGGCTGCCCGACGTCGAGGTCCGCAACGGCCACTCCCCCGGCTACGTCGTTGACCGCTGCAACGGTGTCGGCGCACCGCCGCGAGCCAACCCGTACACCGCGGACTGGGCGATCAGCCGGGCCTTCCAGCTGGTCGGCAGCACGTCCTGGGAGAACGAGTGCCTGATCTTCGCGCGGAATCGGTACGGCTGGTTGAACGGATCCGGCTGGCGCACCGCGGAGATCGGCGGGGACTACTTCGCGTCCCGCGGGATGATGCACCAGGGCGTACCTCCTCGTGGGGCGCTGGTCTGGTACCACAACTCCAGCGGGACCGGCCATGTCGCGATCAGCCTCGGTGAGGGTCGGGTGATCGGCACCTCGGTCAACGGCCGGGTCGGCGTCGCCCTCTACACCGCCCACAGCCAGCTGCGCGGTTGGTCGAAGGCCTACTTCCCCGCAGCTTCATGATCAGCAGCTTCATGATCAGCAGGCCGCTACGTCGGCTGGTCCTGGCGATCACCGCGGTGCTGCTGGCGATCACCGGTCTCACCGTGCCCGGGCCATCCGCGGAGGCCGCCGCCCGAGCACCGATCATGGTCTCGATCGCCAATGTGGGCAGCGTTTCCCAGCCGGCCGTCGGCCGGATCCTGCGCGACGTCAAGCCGCAGGTGATGGTCGTCAGTGAGGCGTACAACGCCGGGCCGCATCTGACCCGGCTGGGGCGGCAGTACCACTACCGGGTGATCCAGTTCCACCGCGGGTACGGGGCGGAGGCTCCCGACGTCGCAATGCTCGTCCGGACCGACGTCGCGATCACGTCGACGGCGTTGATGAAGATGACCGTCGGGTGGTCCTACAACGGCAAGCAGCGGGCGCCGCGGCGCTATCCGGTGGTCGTCGTGCAGCACCTCGGCCGGACCTGGGACGTGATCGGTGTGCATCTTCCGCCCGGTGGTCCGGGCGGTGGCAATCGCCGTGCCTGGCTCGAATCGGCGAACCGGGTCGAGGGCTACGCGGCCGCCCATACGGCTCATCCGGTGGTCGCTGCTGGCGACTTCAACGCCGTGGCCGACAGCTGCGCGGCACACTTCAGTGGCTTCACCGTGCGCAAGGGTGCCAAGGTCGACCACGCGGCGGTGCGGAAGAGTCGCGGGACGACGATCGACACCGTCCGCACCCATCAGGTCCGCAACGCCAACAGCCACGGCTGGCTGACGTTCGGCCTCAGCGACGGCTGACCGGTCAGGACGAGACGCGCTTCAGCCGACCCCACTGGTAGGACTGCAGCGGATGACCTTCGGCCGCCCGGTCGAAGGTCCACAACAGGTCGCTCTCCACGTTGCCGTAGAGCCGATGCCCGGCGGTGTAGTCGGGGGCGGTCTTGGTCCGTGCCACCGCATCGGTGGCCAACTCGATCTTGGCGCCGCTGATGTGGCCGTACCAGATCTCCACCACGCCGCTCGGGTGGCTCATCACCACTTCCAGCGACGCGTCCCGCTGCGGCCGCCAGAAACCGGTCTCCATCTCCAGCGGCTTGGTCGCCTTGCCCTCCTCGTCGACCTCGAAGGTCTGGGAGAAGTAGTGCAGGAAGTCACCACCGTTGTGGCTGATGTCGATGCGTTGGCCGAAGTCGCGGTCCTCGGTGCCGGGATAGCTGCTCTTGCCTGCGCCTTCCCAACTGCCGATCATCCACGCCAGGGCGACCAGTTCCGGGTTGAGGTCGGACGGAATCTCGAATGCCACCGCTCAAGGATGGCATATCGCCGAGGTCGGGCCGCTGGTCAGCCGGTGCACCGGGGGCGTCCGGTCAGTTGCCGAGGTTGCGTTCCAGCAGGAAGCTGACCGTCGCGTAGGACCGATTCGGCCCGACCGGCCAGCCGTCCAGCTCCGATCCGATCCGCCGATAGCCGAGGCGGTGGTAGAGCGCAGCAGCGCGCGGGTTGTCGTGTTCGACGGCCAGCACGGCACGGGTCAGCCCGTGACCGCGCACCTGTGCCTCCAGGGCAGCGATCAGGATGGTGCCCAGACCGAGCGACTGCCACGACTCGCGGACCGAGAGCATGGTCAGCTCCCCGGCTCCGGGTCGCTTGGTCAGATCGACGGCTCCGACCGCCACCGTACGCGCCGTCCCGGCCGGTCCTGATCGGCCGGCCGTGATCACCAGCACCGCCATCTCATCGACGTAGCTGCGCTGGACGGCACGGGCCAACGCGTCGATGTGTTCGGCGCCGCCGGACCATTCCAGCTCGACCAGATCCTCCGGCTCGGCCGTCCGCACCGCGTACGGCACCACCAACTGCTCCACGCCCAGCCCCTTTCGGCAGGTTCGCTCCGCTCCTGCAGGTCCGATCCTCCGCCCGAACATCGGACCTGCGCGGGAACCGTAGCGGGTCGACGAATAGGGTCGATACCCGTGACGCGATATGTGTTCATCGGAGCGGGCGCGATCGGCAGCGCGGTGGGCGGTCTGCTCGCTGCCCGGGGCACTGATGTGCTGATGGTCGCGCGGGGTGATCATGGCCGGGCGATGGCAGCCGGCGGTCTGCGGCTGCGGACGCCCGAGGAGACCGTCTCGGTGCGACCGCCGACGGTGACCGGGCCGGACGGCGTCGTGCTGCGGCCCGATGACGTGCTGGTCTTGACCACCAAGACCCATCAGGCCGAGGCGGCCATCGACCAGTGGGCCGACGTCGAGGTCCACGACGGCGACACCGTACGAGGTCGGGCGGCCGACCTGCTGCCGATCATCACGGCCCTGAACGGCGTCGCCAGCGAGGAGATCGCGCTGCGCTACTTCGCCCGGGTCTACGCCGCCTGCGTGATGATGCCGGCCGCGATGATCGATCCCGGCGAGGTGATCCTGCGTGGCACACCGCAGCGCGGCGTCTTCCATCTCGGACGCTATCCGACGTTGCCTGCCGACGATCCGGATCGCCGCGAGGCCGACGCCCGGTGGTTGTCCGGACTGGCCGCGGACTGGGATGCGGCCGGTTGCCACGTCACCACCCCGGACGCGGTGATGGACTGGAAGTATCGCAAGCTCCTTTCCAATCTCGGCAACGTGTTCGATGCCCTGTTGGCCGATCCGGGCGAGGCCGGCGACCTGCGCCGCGCCGCCGAAGCGGAGGCCCGCCGGATCCTCGACGCGGCCGGCATCGGCTACATCAGCGACGAGACCGACAACGCCGCCCGCCGGCCGCACTTCTCGGTGGCGAAGGTGCCCGGCACTCCGGACCGGATCGGCGGCTCCAGTTGGCAGTCCCTGATGCGGGGCACCGGCACCATCGAGACCGACTACCTGAACGGCGAGATCGCCCTGATCGCTCGGCGGACTGGCGACGCGGCACCGTTGAACGCCCGGTTGACCGCACTCGCCCGCCGAGCTGCCCGCAACGGCCTGCGGCCCGGAGCGATCACGATCGATCGGCTGACCGACGAGCTACGCGACGCCCTGCCCGGAACCAGTCTGCCCGGAACCAGTCTGCCCGAACCGGTCTGACCGAACCGGTCCGCTCGCACCCTCCGAGGAGCCCAGATCCCTGATGAGATTGGTGATCCAGCGTGTCAGCCGTGCCGCCGTCGAGGTCGACGGGGTGGTTGTCGGCGCCGTCGACGAGCCGGGCTTGTTGATCTTGGTCGGCGTCACCCACGACGACACCGAGGAGGTCGCGGCCAAACTTGCGGCCAAGGCGTGGTCGCTGCGGATCATGGCCGATGAGAAGTCCGCCTCCGACCTGGCTGCACCGATCCTGGTGGTCAGTCAGTTCACCCTGTACGCCGACACCCGCAAGGGCCGCCGGCCGTCCTGGAACGCCGCGGCACCCGGGCCGGTCAGCGAGCCGTTGGTCGAGCATTTCGTCCGGTGCCTGCGAGAGCTCGGCGCCCGGGTGGAGACCGGCCGGTTCGGCGCCCAGATGGAGGTTTCGCTGACCAACGACGGCCCGGTGACAATTCTTCTCGATTCCGATACCTCACGCTGAGGACACACTCAGCGCAATCCCTTTGCTTCGCCCCCCGAACGCGCGACTATGTGAGGTGAGGCGGAGAAGGGAGTCTTCGATGGCTACCGTACGTTCGACCTCGCTACCTGACGGCGGGAATGCCCAGCCAGGCAACGGGGAGCACGACGACCTGAAGTTGCCCGATCACGGCCGGTCCGGCCAGCAGGCCCGGACGGCCCAGCAGGACCCGACGACCCAGGCCCCGGAACACTACGACCTGATCGTGGTCGGCGCCGGCGCCGCAGGGATCGCCGCGGCCCGGACCGCGCGGAGATCGGATGCCCGGGTGCTGATGGTGACCCGTGGCAGACCCGGGCAGAGCTCACAGTGGTCGGGCACGGTCCCGACCAAGGCGCTGATCGCCGCCGCCCGGACCGCGCAGCTGATGCGGACCGCGGATCGGTTCGGGATCACTCCGGTCGAGCCCGACATCAACTTCGGCCACCTGACCGAGGCGATCCGGGACCGGATCACCACCGCCGCACCGGACGAGTCGGTCGGCAGCCTGCGCGAGCAGGGCATCGATCTCGTGTTCGGCACGGCCCGCTTCGGCGGCGAGGCGACGCTGACGGTCGACGACGTTCCGTACGCCTTCTCCCGCGCCGTGATCGCCACCGGCTCGGCACCGGCGATGCCGCCGATCCCGGGACTTGCCGACAGCGCCCCGATGACACCGGAATCCCTGTGGGACCTGCGATTCCTGCCCGAACGCCTGACCCTGATCGGCGGCGGACCGACCGGCTGCGAGCTCGGCCAGGCCTTCGCCCGGCTCGGCAGTCAAGTGATGATCATCGAGCAGCAGGACCGGCTGCTGCCGCGTGAGGAACCGGAGGTCTCACGGCTGATCGCATCCCGGCTCACCGACGAGGGCGTCCAGATCGTCACCGGCACGACGGTCCAACGCGTGACGTCGTACCGCAAGCACTGCCGGTTGACCGTCGGTCAGGCAGATCGCTCGGATGCGCGCGAGATCGAGGCCGGGATGATCTTGGTCGCGGCCGGTCGTCGACCGGCGACGGTCGGCCTGGATCTGGCCCGGGCGGGCGTCTTTCCCAACGCCAACGGCTACATCGACACCGACGACCGGCTGCGCACCAGCAACCGGCGGATCTTCGCCGCCGGTGACGTCCTCGGCGGTCGGCCGCTGGCCAGCCTGGCCGGCCTGGACGGTGAGATCGCCGGCAACAACGCCACCTCCAGTCGCGCCCGGACGGCACACCACGAGCTCGGCCCGCAGGTCGTCTTCACCGATCCCGAGGTCGGCCGGATCGGGCACACCGAGGCGTCGGCGCGGGCCGTGCTCGGCGATTGGCTGCGGATCCGCACCTCCAACCGGCGGGTCGACCGGGCGATCGCGGAGAACGAACCGGCCGGGCTGACCAAGATCATCAGCAACGGTCATGGCCGGATGGTCGGGGCCACGGTTGTCTCGCCGAGGGCCGGTGAGGTGATCACCGAGTTGGCGACGGTGTTGCAGCACGGCGGTCGGATCCGGGAACTGGCCGACGTGCCGCACGCCTACCCGACCTGGTCCGACGAGATCTACAACGCGGCCCAGGCCGAGCAGTCCGAACGGCAACAGACGTTGCTCAGCCGGCGCTGACACCGCCGGGCGCAAGGACCCTCAACGCAAGCAAGGGCCCTGAGCTTGTCGAAGGGTTGGGTTGACAGTCCTTCGACAGACTCAGGACCCTTGGTCCTGCGGAGTTCTCTCAGGCGTCGAGGTCGATGTCGAGCTCGACGACGTTGCCGATGCTGGCGACGACGGCGCGATCGACACTGACACCGGGCGCCAGCGTGCGCAGTGTCCAGCGACCGTCGCCGGCGAAGAACCGGTACTCGCCGTTGTCGGAGGTCGGCACCTCGGCGGTGAACTCACCGCTGGCGTCGAGCAGCCGGACGTAGGCCGAGCCGACCGGGTTGCCGCCGCGCAGCACGCGGCCCTGGATCACTGCCTGGGTGGACAGATCGACGCCGGCCAGATCGGCGGGCTTGGTGGTTGCGCCGCACATGGTCGCTCCTGTGATGGGTGGTGGATGGAAGGGGTGGTCAGGCCTGGCCGGGCTCGTCGCCGAGCGCCACCGGGACGCCGACCAGCGAGCCGTACTCGGTCCAGGAACCGTCGTAGTTCTTCACGTTGGCCTGGTCGAGCAGCTCGTGCAGCACGAACCAGGTGTGCGCACTACGCTCGCCGATCCGGCAGTAGGCGATGGTGTCCTTGCCGAAGTCGAGACCGGCGTCACCGTAGATCTGCTTCAGCTCGTCCTCGCCCCGGAAGGTGCCGTCGTCGTTGGCCGACTTGCTCCACGGCACGTTGACCGCGGTCGGGACGTGACCGGCGCGCTGGGCCGACTCCTGCGGCAGGTGCGCCGGGGCCAGCAGCCGACCGGCGTACTCGTCAGGGCTGCGCACGTCGACCAGGTTGAGCGAGCCGATCGCCTCGACGGTGTCGTCACGGAACGCCCGGATCGCCAGATCCGGATCCTTGGCGGTGTAGGACGTGCTGTCCCGCTTCACCTCGTCCTTGTTGAGCTCGCGGGCATCCAGCTCCCACTTCTTGCGGCCGCCGTCGAGCAGCTTGACGTCGGCATGGCCGTAGAGCTTGAAGTACCAGTAGGCGTACGCGGCGAACCAGTTGTTGTTGCCGCCGTACAGCACCACGGTGTCGTCGTTGCCGACGCCCCGCTCGCTGAGCAGCTTCTCGAACTGCTCCTTGTTGACGAAGTCACGCCGGACCGGATCCTGGAGGTCGGTCTTCCAGTCCAGCTTGATGGCGCCCTTGATGTGGCCACCGTCGTAGGCCGTGGTGTCCTCGTCGACCTCGATCAGGACGATCTTGTCGTCGTCGAGATGCTCGGCAACCCAATCGGCGTCGACGAGTGCTTGGTCCCTGCTCATGTGCGTTCTCCTGTGGTTCGGTTCACGATGCGGTCTGAGGTGCTCGGTATCCGGTCGGCTGGCACTGCCGGGCGGGACGGGAAACCGACCTCTCAGGCCGACCGCGGAAACGAGATGTCAGATCTCAGCAGGACGGCATCGAAGCGGGCCGTCGCCGAAAACAGCGCTGGTCCGTCAGCTCACACGACACAACGACGAACGCATCCGGCCGAAGTCGGTGGCCAGGCGTCGGGTGAGCAAGGGCGCCCACGCAGTCGTCGCGATCACATCG
Organism: Microlunatus soli; assembly: GCF_900105385.1. Taxonomy (NCBI): domain Bacteria; kingdom Bacillati; phylum Actinomycetota; class Actinomycetes; order Propionibacteriales; family Propionibacteriaceae; genus Microlunatus; species Microlunatus soli. The sequence goes on from NZ_LT629772.1 coordinate 2,006,926, forward strand.
GTCACCCTAGAACGCCCGGAAGGCCCCGCCAACAGGTTGTCTCGTATAACGGTACGCGCGTCTGCATTCTGGACGAGTGCGGTCGCCCCGGAACGTCCTCCGCTCGACGACAACGACGCGCAGTAGGGGGTGCCGGTCCGCCGGAGTTCGACAGCGGTACGTAAGCTTCACGGCAGATTTCGGCAAGGACATGACCGCCGGTCAGCGCCGACCGCCGGCGAACGGCGGCAGCACCTCAACGGTCACATCGCTGTCCAACGGCCGCTGTTGATCTTGCTCGTGCAGCACCCGGCCGTCGATCAGAAAACTGCAACTGACAAGCACATCGGCCAGTCGCGAGTCCTCGCGCCCGGCACCGGCCGCAGCGACGGCAGCGGCGATGGTGGGAGCCTGCAAGACCTCTGTTTCGACGCCCGCCGCCGCCCTCGCACCTGCCCAGTAGTGCAGGACCACATTCGTCATGAGGGTATTCTCTCCCCCAAGCGCCGGGGCTCGGAGGACAACTCCGGGCCCCGATTTGTTGTCACGCACTTCGTCCGATGTTCAGCCACCGCAGCGTTCCAGCCTCGGGAGGACCTATGGCCACCCTGCTGCTCCTGACCAACGACATGCAGGTCTCCACCGATGTCCTGCCTGCCCTCGAACTCCTCAGCCATCAGGTTCGGGTCACCTCTGCCGAGCCGACCGCCCTGCTCGACGCACCGCAGGCCGATGTCATCCTGCTCGACGCCCGCCGCGATCTGGTCGGCGCGCGGTCGCTGTGCCGGCTGATCCAGACGACCGGCAAGGAAGCGCCACTGATCGTGATCGTCAACGACGGTGGCCTGGCCGCTCTCACCAACGACTGGGGATTCGACGATCTGCTGCTGTCCGGTGCGGGTCCGGCCGAGGTCGACGCACGGATCCGGCTCGCGATGTCACCGAGCGGGCCGACCGAGGACGATCAACTCATCCACACCGGCAACATCGTGATCGACGAGGCCGGCTATTCGGCCAAACTGAACGGACAGCAACTCGACCTCACCTACACCGAATTCGAGTTGCTGAAGTATCTGGCCCAGCATCCCGGCCGGGTGTTCAGCCGGCAGCAACTGCTCAGCGACGTCTGGGGCTATGACTACTACGGCGGCACCCGGACCGTCGACGTCCACGTACGACGCCTGCGAGCCAAGCTCGGACCCGAGTACGAGTCGGTGATCGGGACCGTCCGCAACGTCGGTTACCGCTTCGTGGTGCCTGCCGAGGAGGCTCCGGCGCCGTCCCGGATCGCGTCGAAGTCCTGACCCGCCATCCCAGCCACCGTCGCCCAGCCACTGCCGCCCAGCCACCGGCGAGGACAAGGAAGCGACTCCGCCGAGGACACCGACAACGAATAGACTCGACCACACGGTTCCGACGGCCCAGGAGGGGTAGGGATGCCGAGTTGGACGAGCGGCACACTGATCGGCTCGGTCCAACGCGCACTGCGGCTGCTCGATGTGGTGGCCGATGCCTCCCGGCCGATCACGGTCAAGGCACTGTCCAGCCGCTCCGGCCTCAGCCTCGGCACCACCTACAACCTGGTCCGGACGCTGATCCACGAGGGGTACCTGCGGGGTGATCACGACGGGTTGCTGCTCGGCCCCCGATTTCCCGGACTGTCCGACCAGGACTGGTCCGGCGTCTATCTGGCCCGGGTCCGCAGCGCCCTCAATCAGGTCTCCGACGAGCTCGGCGCGGCCGCGTACCTCTCCCGCTACGCCGACGGCGAGATCAGTGTGGTCGACATCGTCGACGCGGCCACCCATCCGCGGGTGGCGCTGTGGGTCGGGATCCAGGACAGCGCGCATGCCACGGCGCTGGGCAAACAGATCCTCGCCAACCTGGACGACAACGCACTGCAGGACTACCTGTCCCGCCATCAACTGCCGGAGCTGACCCAGCACACGATCAGCGACCGCCGGTCCTTGCTGCGGGCGCTCAGCGTCGCCGCCGACGGCGCGATCGACCGTCAGGAGTACGCCTTGGGCAGCGTCTGCCTCGCGGTGCCGGTGCTGACCGACGACACGGTCGCCGCGCTCGCCATCTCGCTGCCGGCCGACGACCGCCGGATCGCCGACCTGACCGATGTGACCGACCAACTCCGGGCCATCGCCGCCACGCTGTCGCTGCAGTTGAGCGCCGAACGGGCCTTCAGCTGACGACGAGGTCGTTTCAGCATCTGAAAGGTTGGGGGCTCCCTCGGCTCCGGCGGCGGCCTACCGTTGGTTGCAGCGCATCGGATCGCAGGGCGGTGGCCAGACCGACCGAGTGTTCGATGCCGATGCTGCCGTCCCCGCGGTCGACGCGAATCCCCCGTAGCGGTCGACCGTGGTGCGGGCGGCGATCGAGGGAGTGTCTCCTTGATCGGTCGTCGCGAGACCGCCGTCGGCCAGAGCGGCGGTTGACCGATCGGGAGACACGTCCCATCGCACCGATTGCTGCAGGCGTGCAGATCCTCTACTCCTGGGAGAACGGCTCCCTCACTTCCGGTAGATCAGGGCATCCCCGACCGGGCGATCGGCGGTGCCACTCGGCGTGTTGACGTCCTTGCCGTCGGCGTACAGCGTGGTCGATCCACCGCCGTCCAGGTTGAGCGAATCGACCAGCCCGAGCGAACGGGCGACCTTCGCGGTCTCCACGATGCTGGTGCCGACGCTGTTCTCGCTGCGGCCGTCGATGGCGATCAGTTCGATCTCCCCGCGCTTCGTGACCCCGGCGACCGATCGTGGGTTCCGGTTGTTGAAGTCGTCGTCGATCGGCGTGACGACGACCTCGCCGGCACGGGTCAGCTGGGGTTGGCCGTTCACCGCGAATGTCTCCGGAGTCAGCTCGACCGGCCGACCGTCGGCCTCGGTGAGCACCGTCCGGTTCTTGGTGCAGCCGTTGCCGGCGGCGGTGACCAGGGCGGCGGCGTCACTGCCGGTCGCCTGCAGCGCGTGCTCGCCCGGTTCCAAGGTGGTGCCACGCTCGGTGGCCGACATCCGCACCAGGCAACCCTTCCGGTCCTGAACGATCTCGACGCCCGGCCCGCTCGGTGTGCTGGCACCGAACTCGGGATCGATCCAGACCGTCTCCCCCGGTACGGCGCAGGTCGTCGGATCGGTCAGCTCGGCGCAGTCGACCGGGACCGCCGGCGTGTGGTTGAGCTCGTCGATCATCACCCGGTGACCGGTCCGCCGATCGGTCACCGTCGCGGAGAAGCTCCAGTCCGCGATCCGGGCAGAGGTCCGGTCCGCGTCGACCACGAACTCGCGTTGGATCGGGTTGGTCGCGGTCGGCTCACTGAGCAGCTTGCCGCCGTAGACCCCGGCGCCGACCGGGTCGCCCGGCGAGACCTTGGACGCGGTGAAGGTGAAGAAGCCGGCGTTGATGCCGGCCAGACCACCGGATCCGTCGACCAGCTCTCCGACGGTTTCGGTCCCGGCCAGGTCCTTGCCGTAGTCGGCGAACAGCTTGCCCTCGGCACGCCGCGGGTCGATCGTCAGTACATGGACGTTCCAGGGACCGCGGGTGGTGGTCAGGATCTCGTCCTTGGGCGCCGGCTCGTTGCCCCGGCGGATCGAGGTCAGCGTCACACCAGGGGCCAGCGTCGCGGTGTTCCGCACCTCGGGCAGATCGCTGTCCCCCAAGGGCAACGAGTCCGTCCGAGCCTGCGCCACCCCCGGCACGATGATCAGGCCGACGGCAACAGCCGCCAGTGATGCGGCGGTCAGAGCTGTCCTGGCAGACCCCCGATTGTTGATCATGGAACAGGAAATGATCTTGGTCATGACCAGTCATCCTTGCCGGATGTGCGTTGCAACGGACCAACGGGACCGGCCCAGCTGCTGAAACCTGCATGAGCAGAACGTGAACGCTCTGCCGATTCGACGGCTCCGTCAGCGGCCGATGCCGTCGAGTTCGGAGACGTCCCGGTCCGACAGCGAGAGCATCGCACCCGCGATGTTCTCGCGCAGGTGCGTGACCTGCGACGTGCCGGCGATCAGCAGGATGTTGGCCGAACGCCGCAACAGCCAGGCAAGAGCGACGGCCGTCGGGGTCGCATCCCGTCGCGCCGCGACATCGGACAGCGCGTCGGCCTGGACGGGCGTGAAGCCGCCCAACGGGAAGTACGGCACGTAGGCGATGCCGTCGGCGGCGAGTTCGTCGATCAGCGGGTCGTCCCAGCGGTTGGCGAGGTTGTACATGTTCTGCACGCAGACGATCGAGCCGACCCGGCGGGCTTCGGCGACCTGGTCTGCGGTGACGTTGCTGACCCCGAGCTGTCGGATCAGCCCCTGTTCTTGCAGCTCGACGAGGGTCTCCATCGCCTCGGTGATCGAACCGGCCTGCGGCCCGGTCGCGTCTCCCATCCGCAGGTTCACCAGATCCAGGCGCTGCACGCCGAGCGATGCGAGGTTCTGCCGGACCTGCCGGCGGATGTCGTCGGGAGTGCGCGCGGGCGGCCAGCCGCCGTCGGCGTCCCGGTCCGCGCCGACCTTGGTCGCGATCAGCAACGACTCCGGATAGGGGTGCAGTGCCTCACGGATCAGCTCGTTGCTGACCCGCGGACCGTACGCGTCGCTGGTGTCGATGTGGGTGATGCCCTGGTCGACGGCTTCGCGCAGCACCGCGATCGCGCCGTCGTGGTCGACCGGCGGTCCCATCACCCCGTGGCCGGCGAGCTGCATGGCGCCGTACCCGAAGCGGGCGATCGTACGGTCCCCGAGCTTCCAGGTCCCACCGGGCAGTGCTGTCTGGGTTGTGGTCATCTCTTCCTGCCTTTCCTACGGTGCAGTGGCGCTTCGCCTCCGCCTGCACCATCCTGGAAGCACAGCTCTCCAATGGGAAGTAGATATCTTGGAGTGCGTTACGTCCCCCTACGAAAGGCAGTCGACGTGCCGACCAGGACCGCAGCCCAGCGACGAGCCCAGGAGAAGAACGCCTACAACGCCTTCTTTGCGCAGTGCCCGAGCCGCCAACTCCTGGACCGGCTCTCGGACAAGTGGGTGGTGCTGATTCTCTGCGCGCTCGGCGGTGACGGACCGGACGGCTCGGGAACGCCGAGGTCGCTGCGATATTCGGAGCTGTCCCGACAGATCGCCGGGGTCAGCCAGAAGATGCTCACCCAGACCCTCCGCTCCCTGGAGCGGGACGGGTTCATCACGCGGACCGTCACGCCGACCGTTCCGGTGACCGTCGACTATGCGCTGACCGACCTCGGCAGTTCGCTGCACCGGACCACCCGCGAGCTCAGAACGTGGGCTCAGGACCACATGGATGCCGTCCGGGCCAACCGCGACCAGTACGACCTGGGCGACTGACGGGGCCAGGACCGGACGCCATGGTCAACTCTGCACCGGCCCATCGCCCGGCGGATCGAGGTCAGCGTCACACCAGGGGCCGGCGTCGAGGTGTTCCGCACCTCGGGCAGATCGCTGTCCCCCAAGGACAAGGGGCCGCCCGAGCCTGCGCCACCCCGACACGATGATCGGGCCGACGGCAACAGCCGCCAGCGATGCGGCCGCGGCCCCATCCTGGCACGGCCCCGATTGTTGATCATGGAACCTAAAATGATCTTGGTCATGACCAGCCGTCCTTGCCGGACCCTGCGTTGCAGCGGACCAACGGCACCGACACCTCCGGGAGCACGGCAGTAGACCTCAGCCGGACCCCGCCGGGGGCGCCCCCATCAGCCGCGACAACAAGATCGTCGGGCGCGACCCTTGGGCCTGGTCACGGAGGTCCGTACTTCTCCCACAACGCGATGCGTTGTGGTCCCTCAACCGGCCGGGCATCGAACACCCGGCCGTCGTCGTCTTCGTGATGCCACCGCATCGAGGCAGAGGGATCGGGTCGGCACTCGTCGACACCGCAACCCAGCACGCAACACGACTCGGGGCGATTCGTGTCACCGTGCACTCGGCACGAAGGGCGGTCCCGGTCTACGAACGCCTGGGATTCGCGTCCTCCCGTCAACTACTCCAACGCCCCTCGGACTGACCGCCGCACAGGATGTTCCCGGACCGCAGAAGATTCCAGGACCGGGCAGCACTCGCGAGCACCGACGTTGCCGGTCGTGGATGCATCCTGGCCTCGAGTTCGAACCGAAAACGACCCGCTGATCAACCGGACAATCAGCATCCACCTTCGCCCGCCGAGCGATAACCGACCGAGTGTCCGAAAATCCAAGCCTCCAGGCCAGATCCGCACCCCGGACACGAGAACGAAGGCCCGGCATCCGGACCGCCGTTGGATGCTCGCTCCCCGCCGCGGAGTCTCGCCTGACCCGCCCGGCTGGGACGTCCTCAATGGGCCCCATCTGCGACCGAGATCAACTCTGCACCGGCCGGTAGCTGAGGATCTCCGGGATGCTGGCGATGCTCGGACCATCCCAGTCGACGACATCGGCCCGGACCTGGTCGTAGCTGCCGGCCAGATCGGCGCGGAGCAGCACGGGTGCATGCCGACTGCGGCCGCGCCGGAGAGTTCGTGGTCGCTGCCGTCGCCGACATACACGATGTCGGTGGGCTCGACTCCGAGTCGGGACGCCAGCCGACGGTAGGCCTCGGGATCCGGTTTGGCCACACCGTCCCGACCGCTGAAGATCGCAGCATCGATGACCTCGGCCAGGGGTGTCCGCGACAGTTGGTCCGGGACGTCGGGTGCACAGTTGGTGAGCAGTCCGATCGGTTCGGAGATCTCCCGCAGCGCGGCGACCACCTCCGCCGACGGCGTCACACTGCGACGGGTGAACTCCGCATAGCGTCCGGCCGCGGCATCGATCGATCGATCGCCGACGACGGTGCCGAGGTGATCACAGATCCAGCGCAGGTTGTCGGCCACCGAGCCGAATCCGCCCGTGACGCGTCGCCGGTAGGTCCGCGACCACAGGCGTTCGACGTCGTCGTACGGGATGTCCAGGATGACCGCGACCTCGCGCAGCGCATCCTGGTGTGCCGGCCGACCGAAGACCGGGACCAAGGTGCCGAACAGGTCGAAGACGACCGCACCGAAGCCGCCCGCCCAGGTCACCCGTACCCGCCGATCATCACGCGGACTCGCGGATCACCAGACGATGCCGCACCTTCGGCCGGGCTGCCCGACTACCCGGCTCGATGCTGCCGTTCAACCGGCCGAGGGCAATATCGACGGCCAGCGCGGCGACCTCGGTCATGTCCAACGCCAGGCTGGTCAGCTGCGGCGTCACATAGGTACCGGCTGCGAGGCCGTCCATCCCGACCACGGCGACGTCTCCGGGCACATCACGACCCAGTTGCCGCAGCGCCTTCAAGGCACCGAAGGCCGTGATGTCGTTGAAGCACATGATGGCGTCGGTCCGCGGCATCGTGGCGATCACCTCTTCGGTGGTGCGGATGCCGTGCTCCAGCTGATCACCGCCGGTGTGCAGTACCGGGACATCGATGCCGCGGTCGTCCATGATCTTGACGAAGTCGCGGGCCCGGGTGCTGAACTGTCCGGCCGGTGAGGAGTCGATCATCACCGGACGCCGGACACCGCGGCCGATCAGATGGTCGACCAGTTCTGTGATTCCCGGACCATGATCATAACGAACACCACAGGGCGCATGCCGGGCATCACCTGCGTCGATCCGAACCACCGGAAGCCCGGGCATGCTGACGTCCAGCTCACGCCGATCAAGAGCAAGGTAGCCGATCAACGCGTCGACCTGATCACCCATCTGATTGATCATGGTCCGTTGTTGATCGGCGCCGCTGCTGTCCAACAGAACAACGCTCCAGCCGCGCTCGGCGGCGTGATTGACGACCGCCGAGGCGAGTTCGGGATAGTACGGATTGATCAGGTTGCTGATCACCAACCCGAGAGTGTGATGATCATGACGGACCAGGCCGCGACCGAACCGGGACGGGTGGTAGCCCAACTCTCGCGCCGCCCCGAGCACCCGATCCTTGGTCGCGACGCTGATCCCGGGCATGTCGTTCATCGCCCGGGTCACCGTCTGCCGAGAGACCCGCGCCACGTGCGCCACGTCATTGATCGTGACCCGGCGCGCGGAGCCTTCTGCCGTACTCGTCATCCGGACAGTGTTGCCGATGTCCCGGCTACGCGCCGCTGATTTCGCCCGGACGCCCGACCCGCCTGCGGTCGGCGCCCTACTGCCCGACCCCCGACTCTCGGCCGCGGGTCGGCCGCGGCCGACTCCCGAGGGACGAGCCCGGCTCACTGCCGCAGATCGAGCCAGGCCAGCTGATCGGCGGTCAGCTCGACTCCCAGTCCCTGCATCGAGGACCGCGACTCGGTGATCGTCCGCGGACCGAACAACGGGAAGGTCGGGAACTCCTGACCGAGCACGAAGGCCAACGCGATCGCCGTCGCCGGCACCCCCAGCTCGGCCCCGAGCTTCTCTGCACGCCGCAGCCGTTCGAAGTTGTCGTCGCTGTAGTAGCAACGCACCAGCTCCGGATCGCTGTGGTCATCGGGGCGGGCCGGCTTGGCGAAGAAGCCACGGGCCTGCGACGACCAGGGCAGCAGCGGGATCTTGGCCTCGTTCAGCCACGCCTTCGACTCGGGATCGGTGACGTGCTTGCAGCCGGCCCACGGAACGTCGTAGGCCTCGGCCAGGCCGAAGTGGTTGCTGAGCACGCTGAAGCCCTGCTTGCCGTTGGCCTTCGCGTACGCGTTCGCCTCCTCGAAACGCTCCCGGGTCCAGTTCGAGCCGCCGAAAACCTTGATCCGGCCGGCCCGGTAGTGCTCGTCCAGCACGTCGACGAACTCGCCCACCGGGATGTCCAGGTTGTCCCGGTGCATCATGTAGATGTCGGCGTAGTCGGACTGCTGGCGTTCCAGTGACTCGTTCAGCTGCGAGGTGATCGACTCCGGGTCGCAGTGCGGCGTGTGCGCACCCTTGACGATCACCACCACGTCCTCCCGGATGCCGCGATTGGTGATCCACTGGCCGAGCAGCTTCTCGTGCCGGCCGCCGCCGTAGATGTAGCCGGTGTCGAAGGTGTTGCCGCCCAGGCTGTAGAAGTGATCGAAGATCGCCGAGGCGTGCGCCAGATCGGGCTGGTTGTCACAACCGATCACCAGTCGGGAGATCTTCTTCTCGATGCCGGGGATGCTGCCGTACTTCATCGGCGGCGTGTGCGAGCCCGGACCCGAGGGCGCCACCGCCAGCGGCTGTCCGGAAACGGTCGGGATGTCGGCCTGATCGGTCTCGAACGGGTAGACCAGCCCGACAGCGGCCCGCCACTGATCCAGTGCCTTGGCGTTGCCCAGGGAGTCGTCCAGGCTCATCTGCGGTGCGCCGACCGCGGCTGCCGCCGGGTCGCCCACCAGCGCTGCCAGCCCGTCGGCCTCCAGCGCGTACGGGAAGTGCCCGGCGTAGTTGCGGACCTCCGGTTCGCCGCCGGGCCGGGTGATGGTGATCTCCGGGTTGTCCGACAGCGTCCACGGGTCGGAGATCTCGATCTTGCCGGCCGAGCCGTAGATCGCAACCGCATTGTGATCACTGAGCCGGACACCGGTACGGACCGACGCGGTGATACCGCCGGGGAACGTGAGCTCGGCGACCGCCCATTCGTCGACACCCGTACGTCCGATGCTCCCCGAACCGGTCAGCGTCGCCGGATCCAGGAACGGCTTGCCCTGGGTCGCGCCGGCGATCGCCCGTGCGTAGGAGACCGGGTAGCCGCCGACGTCGAGGATGCCGCCGCCTGCGGTCGCCGGGTCGAACAGCCGACCTTTCTGCCCGCCACTGGCGAAGGCGAAACTGGCGTCGACGTGCACGATGTCGCCGATCGCCCCGTCGGCGACCAGTTTCAGCACGTCGGCGGTCTGCGGATGGAAGCGATACATGTACGCCTCCAGCAATGCCTGCTGGGTGTCCCGCGCGACGTCGACGACCGTCATCACCTGGCCGTTGTTCGGCGCCAACGGCTTCTCGCAGAGCACCTGCTTGCCGGCTCGCAGCGCCGCGATCGCCAACTCGGCGTGGGTGGTGTGCACCGTCGACACGTAGACGGCGTCGACGTCGGGCGAGGCCAGGATCTCGGCGTAGCTGCCGAGGATCGCGTTCTCGACGCCGAACTCCTCGGCGAACGTGCGGGCGCGGCCGATGTCGGAGCTGCCGGCACCGACGAGGGTGCCGTGTTGGCTATGGGTGAGCTGCGTGGCGAAACGGCGAGCAATGTTGCCCGGGCCGAGCACGGCCCAGCGGAGCGCGGTCATCGTTGAACATCCCATCGAAGGTCGGGAGAGAGTTAGCTGACGCGACGGATCAGGACACGTCGCACCCTGACAGTAGATGATCACCGAACGTCGGTCAACGGTCCTTCTGTTGACATCCCAGGCTGCGGGTGCAACCCTTCCTGCAATAAGTCGTGAACGTTCACGGCCATATCAGCCTTGCCGTGATCGTCGTTCGGGTGACCACACGATGATCATGGATCCATGTCCATCACCTCAACGCCGAGAGTGAGCGCCAATGGCCCCCATCACTCGAAGATCATTGCTGGCCGGAGCCGCAGGTTTGGGAGCACTGGCCGCAGCCGGTGGCCTGTCCGGCTGCGGATCGCGGACAGCGATCTCCTCCGACCCCAGGGAACTCGTCCTCTGGTACTGGAATCGTTCGGCCGACCCGAAGCTGCTGGCCCAGATGGCCAAGGGCATCCCGGGTGCCGAGGATTACACCCTGCGCGCCGACGTCCTCGGCGGCACCTGGGACACCAAGCTGCGGACCAGTCTTGCCGGGAACGCCTACATTCCCGACGTCACGTTCATCAACTCCAACGTCTCGCTGTACTTCCCCAACGAGAGCATGTTCCTCGACCTCAACGAGTTGGGCGCAGAGACCTTCAAGGATCAGTACTTCGACTGGAAGTGGGAGCTCGGCGTCACGCCGACCAACCGGTTCTGCTTCTTCCCCCTCGACACCGGACCCACCGGGATGTACTACCGCACCGACGTCCTGCAGAAGGCGGGCATCGATCCCGACCCGGACGCCGTCAGCGAGCAGATCAAGACCTGGGACGCCTACATCGAGCTCGGGTCCAAGTTGAAGAAGAATGCCGGCGCCTTCATCCAGTCCAGCGCCAGCACGCTGTTCGCCCAGTACATCAACGCCAGCGCCGAACGCTACTTCGACAAGGCCGGCAAGCCGCTGTATCTCGATGACAGCAACACGATCAGGGATGCCTGGGACACCGCGGTCAAGGCGATCAAGGCGGGCGTCACGGGCAATCAGCAGAACGACACCGACAAGAACGCTGCCTGGACCAGCGGCAAGACCGCTGCCAACATCGAGGCCGTCTGGTGGGCCCAGATCCTGGCCGACACCGCTCCCGACACCAAGGGCAAGTGGCGACTGGCGTCACAGCCGGTGCGGCCCGGCAACAGCGGCGGTTCGTTCGTCTGTCTGCCGCACACCTGCAAGAACCCCGAAGCCGGTTTCAAGTTCATGACCTGGCTGAATTCGGCGAAGAACCAAGCGACATCGTTCAACACGATGCAACTGTTCCCGTCGGCGATCGAGTCCTTCGAGCTCGGCACGATGAAGAGCAACACCGGGTTCTTCGGTGACCAGGACCCGTTGGACTTCTTCCTGGAGGCCGCCAAGGCCGTGCCGACCGCGTTCATCAGCACCTTCGAGACCCAGGCTGCCTACTTCGGCACCGAGATCACCAACGTCGAGAGCGGCAAGGACGCCGACCAGGCCTGGGACGACGCCGTCGCCCAGACCAACAAGACCCTGCGGAAGCGAGGGATCGAGGTATGACGACCACCGAACAGGCGATCGCACCGGTAACGGTCACCGATACGCCGACCACTCCACGCAGTCGCAACCCGCTGAAGAAGTTCTGGCCGCAGTATCTGTCGGTCGCCCCGTTCTACATCCTCTTCCTGATCTTCGGGCTGTTCCCGCTGGTCTTCTCGATCTACCTCTCCTTCACCCAATGGGACGGGATGGGGCAGATGAAGTTCGTCGGGCTGGCCCAGTATCAGTACCTGGTCGCCGACACCCGCTTCTGGAACGCGGTCTCCAACACGTTCATCATCTGGTTCATGTCGACCATCCCGATGCTGATCCTGGCTCTGGTGATGGCATTCCTGTTGCATCAGAACATCCGCTTCAAGGGCTTCTACCGGGTCGCGTTCTTCATCCCCAACGTCACCTCGATGGTGGCGATGGCGATCGTCTTCGGCTCGGTGTTCTCCGACAGCTTCGGTTTGATCAACTCCGCGATCACCGCACTCGGCGGCACCGAGGTCGGCTGGTTGTCCGACCCGTGGGCGATCAAGGTGACCATCTCGGTGATGGTGATCTGGCGCTACACCGGCTACAACGCGATCATCTATCTCGCCGGGCTGCAGGCGATCCCGACCGAGCTCTACGAATCGGCCCGGGTCGACGGCGCGTCGATGTTCCAGATCTTCTCCCGGATCACCGTCCCGATGCTGCGACCGGTGATCTTGTTCACCGTGATCACCTCGACGATCGGCGGCCTGTCACTGTTCACCGAGCCGCAGGTGCTGTTGGGTGACTCCGGTGGCTCCGGCGAGGCCGGCATGACCATCGTGCTCTACCAGTACTACCAGGCCTTCACCCAGTTCGACTTCGGCTACGGTGCCGCGATCGCCTGGGCGCTGTTCATCATCGCCGTCCTCTTCGCCATCATCAACTGGCGACTGGTGTCGGAGCGTGACACCACTAAGCCCGGACGTTCTGCCCGTCGTCGTTCCCCGGAGGTGGCCAAATGACCGCGACCCTCGATGTCGGCCCGGCCAAGCTCGGCGACCCGACCAAGGACGTCAATGTCGCCGCCCGCCGCAAGACGCGGGTGTCGCAGATCGTCACGCATGCCTGCATCATCATCGGCGTGATTTTCTCGCTGTTCCCGTTCTACTGGCTGCTGGTGATGTCGACCCACACCACCGCCGACATCTTCGGCTATCCGCCGAAGCTGTGGGTCGGGTCCAACTTCGGCGAGAACGTCCGCAACGTGATCGCCAACGTCGACCTGTTCCGAGCGCTGCTGAACACCTTCCTGGTGTCGGCGACGGTCGCGATCCTGGTGATGTTGTTCGACTCGCTGGCCGCCTACTCCTTTGCCAAGTACGACTTCCCCGGCAAGAACGTGCTGTTCACGATCTTGATGGCCACCTTCCTGGTGCCGGGCAGCCTGTCGCTGGTGCCGTCTTTCGTGCTGATGAGCAAGCTGGGTTGGATCGGCGGCTTCCAGTCCTTGATCATTCCCGGTGCGGCCAATGCGTTCGGGATCTTCCTGTTACGCCAATTCGCGCAGTCCTCCATCCCGGGCGAGCTGATCGAGTCGGCCCGGGTCGACGGCGCCGGCTTCTTCCGGACCTGGTGGTCGATCGGCATCCCGATGATGCGCGGCGGTGTCGCCTTCCTCGGTATCTTCACCTTCATCGGCTCGTGGAACGACTACGTCTGGCCGTTGATCGTGTTGGTCGACCCGGGCAACCAGACGTTGCAGACCGCGCTGGCCACGTTGAACTCGATCTACAAGACCGACTACGGCATGGTGATGGCCGGTGCGGTGATCAGTGTGGTGCCGTTGATCGGCATCTTCATCATCGGCTCCCGGCACTTCATCGCCAACATCGCCGCCGGCGCGCTGAAGGGCTGAGACTCGCGCTGAGGTGCTGAGACCAAAGGACCCTGAGCCGGTCGAAGGACAGCGGTCTACCCTTCGACGGGCTCAGGGTTCTGTGCGTTGTTCCGCCATCATCGGAATCGTCGCAGCGGCGTCCGTGCCGGACTCCTAGGGAAGGAACTGCATGTGGATGTCGGTCTCGGACTCGCCGTAGGGCCGGAATCCCAGTCGCTCGTACAGTCGCCGGGCCCGGGAGTTGCTGCGTTCGACATCGAGTTGGAGCGGTCTCCCGGTCGTTCGGCTCTCGTCCACCAGCTCCATGATCAACTGGGTTCCGATGCCCCTGTTCTGGAAGTCGGGGAGGATCTGGATGCCGCCGAGGAAGATCCGGTCCTTGAAGCGGACGACACGGAACCTGCCGATCGGTTCGCCGTCGAGTTCGATCAGCGACAGCAGACTTTCCGGCTCGTCCTTACCGAAGTATTCAGGGATCGATTCGATCATGCTCGTCCGAGCCTTTTCGACGTCGACGGTCGGATCGGTCTGGGCACTGACGTTCGCCAACACGTTGGCCAGGGCCGGGATGTCTTCGAGTGTTGCGGTGCGAAGTCTGATCATGCCAGCCACAGTCGCAGCGACCTGGGTCGGTGACAACTGAATTTGATCAGTCCTCGTGCTGCGGTATGTCGGGGTCCGGTGCGGGCATCGCGTACCAGTACATCGTGTTTCGAGCGAGCGCCAACGCAGCGCTGGACGGGTTGGGCGCCGCAATATCGTGCGATTCAGCCGAGTAGCCCTGGCTCTGCTGGCTCAAGGCTGCTGGCGATAGGCACGAGCCTGCAGGTTGAAGAGTTCGGCGTAACGGCCGTTGGCGGCGATCAGCTCAGGATGCGTGCCGGTCTCGGCGATACGTCCGCGGTGCAGAACGATGATCTGGTCGGCCATCCGGACCATGGAGAGCCGGTGCGATACCAAGACGGTGATGGTGCCGGTCCTTCGGCCGGCGCGAGCGGCGGCAGCGATGTGCTCGTACAGCGCGTGCTCCGCATCCGGATCCAGCGCAGCGGTCGGTTCATCGAGAAGGAGCAGCAACGGTTCGGCTGTCGGGTTGTCGACGGTCCGCATGAAAGAGCGGGCCAGGGCGAGACGTTGCCACTGCCCCCCGGAGAGGTCGGTTCCGTCGATGAAGCTGGTCCCGAGCTGAGTTCGCATGCCCGCCGGCAGTGCGTCGACCACCGCTGCCGCGTCCGCGGCGTCAAGTGCTGCCCGGATGGTGCGGGTGTTCTCGATGCGTGGCAGATCGCCGAGACCGACGGTTGTCGCTGCCGTGAACTCGAACCTCGCGAAGTCCTGGAAGGCCGCGGATGTTCGCAGCCGCCACAGCGCGGGAGAGATGGCGCCGAGCTCTTCGCCGTCGAGCAGGATCTTGCCCTGGGACGGTTCGTAGAGCTTGGTCAGCAACTTGATCAAGGTCGACTTGCCCGCACCGTTCTCGCCGACCAGCGCAACACTGGCCCCGGCACCGATCGTCAGGTTGATGTCGGTCAATGCAGGGCCGATGCTGTTCGGGTAGCCGAACGTCACATGTCGGAGTTCGATGCCATGGCGCAGCCGGGCTGGTGGATTCGACGTCGCAACCGCTGCCCCCGTGCTTTCCTCGGCCTGTCTTCTGAACCAGCTGTAGTGGTTGAAAAGACCGACCGTTTCACCACTTCTCCGCAACGCGGCGGCGACCCCACCCGCAGTCTCGTCGACCCGGCTACCGAGGATGACCAGCAACGCGAGGTCACCGGCCGAGAGCGCACCGCCGCGGACGCCGACGGCGACGAATGCGATCGCAGCCAGGAACGCCGAACCGAAGACGACGCGAGCTGCGAGCTCGTAGTACATGCCCTTGCGGGTGGCAGCGAGTCGGCCGTCGGCGACGCGCGCGAAATTGTCGCCGATCCGATCCAGCAGAAGCTGTTGGATACCGAAGACGCGAACCTCCACCGCGTGCGCCGGAGATCTGGCGATCCGGGTGAGCCGGTCGGCGAGTCGCCGGTAACCGATCACGCGGTCGAAAGCGCCGAATCGGAGCTTGGCGTCGGTGTAGCTCGTCCAGACCCGGACGAGCCCGATCACAGGCAGCAGCATCAGCAGCGGGTGAATGCCCGCGAGAAGGATCACGATGGCGCCAGCGTTGATCAGCGCGGCAACCACGGCGAACAGGGTGGTGACGGCGTCGGCCAAGCCGCGGGATCCCTGCTGGAGCAGCGCGATCCGATCGGCGACCTCGGGCTGCTCGTGGTGCCTGATGCCCGGGATCCGCGTCGTGATCCGCATCAAGTCGGCGCGAACGAAGTCGTGGACGCGGTCGGCCGCCGTGCTCTGCACGGCAGCGGCGAGCAGACCCGTCATGAAGCGGACCAGTAACACGCAGCAGGACACTGCTGCAGCCCACACGGCCGCCCTCCGATCGTGCTGAATGATGCCGTTCACCAGGATCTTGGCCGCGGCCGCCTGAGCGGGTGCCTGGATCGCAGCCAGTGCGCCGACCCCGACCCCAGCAGCCGAGAGCAACGGCGCGGCGCGGAATCCGGTCGTCAGCCAGAGCCGGATCCCGCTGAGGCGGTCGCCGCTCATCGCCGATCCTGGTCGACATATCGGGCCGCCTGCAGTCGAAACATCCGGGCGTACACACCGTCTCGGGCCAACAGCTCCTGATGTGTGCCCGCCTCCGTCACGTGTCCCTGGCCGAGGACGTAGATCCGGTGGGCGCGCCGGACAACTGAGAACCGGTGTGAGATCACCAGCGACGGCACTCCCGCTGTCAGCGCCAGGTAGCGGTCGACGAGGGCAGCCTCGGAGCGGACGTCCAACGCCGCTGCCGGTTCGTCGAGCACCAACATGCCCGCCCCGACGCAACGGCGTGCAGAGCCCTGCCCAGTGCGACCCGTTGCCATTGCCCACCGGAGAGATCGACTCCACCGGGAAATGCCTTGTCCAACGGCGTTTCCCATCCGTCCGGGAGCGTCTCGGCGAGCTCGGCGAGCCCGGCGGTGCGGCCGGCCGGCAGCGGTGAACCGCGCGTTGCCAGAGTCACGTTCTCCCGCATCGACAGCGGAAGTTGTAGAAGATCCTGCATGATGACGGCGAGCCTCTGTTGCCACACACCCAGCGATTCGGCTTCCAGGGTGGCCAGATCGATTCCGTCGACGGTGATCCGGCCCTGCGATGGTCGGTAGCAGGCTGCCAACAGTTTGGCCAGCGTCGATTTGCCCGCGCCGTTCACGCCGACCAGTGCCGTCGCCTCGTTGGCTCGGATGTCAAGATCCAGGTGGCGCAGCACGTCGCGATCCGTGCCGGGGTAGCGAAAGCTCACGTCCTCGAAACGGATCACCTCGCGCGGTGCCTGGGACAGATCCATCCGGCGGCCGCCGACATCCGGCTTGGCCCGGATCCGTGGACGGGCGCCGTAGCGAGCGGCACCAGAAGTGCACGCTGGCAAGGCGCCGTCGCGAGGGTGGTGTGGTTGACCATTGAGCGTCGGCAACGCCGCCAGCGTGCGCTTCTGGTGCCGCGCAGTAGGCGATTCGTCCACGGATCCGGGCTTGGCGGCGATCAGCTCGGGAAGACGCTCGAACGACTGCAGGCCGCCCCAGGCTCTCCGTGCCTGACCCAACAGCCAGGGGTCGAAGCCGACCGCCATCGCGAGCATTGCCGAGATGACCGAAACCGCCGCCGCCAGCGACAGCCGGCCGTCGAATGCCTGGACGGTCGCGTACACGATCATCATCGAGAACACCACGACATGCGGGAACAGGACGATCAGGTCGCGGACCAGGACCGACCATCGCCGCCGCCAGACCGGCTCGGTTGCCTCCCGTCGGGCCTGCAGATATCGATTGATCAGCCAACTGGACAGCCCGTAGACACGGATCTCCTTCGGCGCCCCACCGAGGGCAAGATCAAATGCGTAGTCCGCTCGTCGTTGGCTCTGTGTGGTGTCATCCCAACGTGCTGCCTCGCCACCAGCCGCCCGCACCAGATACCAAGCGGTCAACGCGGTCGATACCGCCAGCGGTATCGGCACCCACCAGGCGAACAGGCTTCCGATCAAGATCGCGGCGGTGATCAGGCCGATCAATCCCTGAAGGACCTGCGCCGCGAAGGTCGGGCCGAGCCGGATCTCGACGGGCGCGTCCTGCCAACACCGGCCGTACGCGTCCTGCACGGCAGGATCATCCAGATGATCGACCCGGTACGGCGCCAACAGCGCCCTCCCCAGGCCGAGTCCGACCGTCCGGTCCACCTGCATCTCCAGGCTGACGACAGCGGTCATCCACAGCACGGGCAGCACACTGTTCACCACGAACAGCAGCAACATCACCGCCACCAGCGCGACGAAGCGGCCCGCCGACCGCGGCCCGGCCAACTCCTGTGCTTCCCCCACCACCAGCCCAACCAGGTAGGCAAGCATCGTGGAAGCAAGACCAGCCCCGACCGCCAACGACAACACGATCAGCGTCGCCGACCGCGACACCGAGAAGGCGAACCGAAGCAGCCGCAGCACGGTCTAGGGACGCTTCTGCCGCGAACTCGCCCGCCGGTCGTCGTGTTTGCTCGAGACCGAGCCCACTCCCACACCGCCGAGCGAGGCGTCGCGGCATTGCTGAACCATGATCAACACTCCAGCAGCCTTCGAACGCCCGGGCAACCGGATTTCGTACGCTGACCCTCCGCATACCTCAGCTGATCACACCAGGTGTCGGCTGCTGCGGTGATCTCATGGTCGGAAGGCGTTCGTACCCACCTGACTCCGATCGGGCTCCTGTCCGGAGCCTGCCGGCGTTGACATCGGTGGCATGGGATGCGAACCTGCCACTTTCGCCCGTGAACGTTCACGGGACATCTCGACGCCGAGAGTGGATGATGGCAGCAGTTCTCCCCCGCAGGTCAGTACTCGCCGGACTCGCCGGTCTCACCGGACTGGGCGCCCTCTCCGCAGTCGGACTCACCGGCTGCGGATCCCAGACCTCGATCTCCTCCGACCCCAAGGAGCTGGTGCTCTGGTACTGGGATCGGTCGGCCAATCCGCGCTACCTCCGGCAGGCCGCGAAGGAGATCCCCGGAACCGATGGCGTCAGAGTCCGGGCCGACCTGGTCGGCGGGACCTTCGACACCAAGCTGCGCACCAGTCTGGCCGGTGACGCCTACATCCCCGATCTCACCTTCATCAACTCCAATGTGTCGATGTACTTCCCCAATCAGGAGATGTTCCTCGACCTCAACGAGCTCGGCGCGCAGGACTACAAGCACCTGTACTTCGACTGGAAGTGGGAACTCGGGGTCACACCGACGAACCGGTTCTGCTTCTACCCGTTGGACACCGGACCCAGCGGATACTTCTACCGCAACGACATCTTCGCGAGGGCCGGCGTTGACGCCGATCCGGAGAGCGTCAGTGATCAGATCAAGACCTGGGACGGTTTCATCGAGCTCGGGCAGAAGGTGCAGAAGAACACCGGATCGTTCATGGTGGTCCAGGGTGCGACGATCTTCAAGCAGTACATCAACGCCAGTTCCGAACGCTACTTCGACAAGGCCGGCAAGCCGCTGTATCTGCGACCGGACAGCACCGTCCGCAAGGCCTGGGACGTCGCCGTCCGAGCGATCAAGTCCGGAATCTGCGGCAACCAGGCGATCGAGACCGATCAGAATGCGGCCTGGTCCAGCGGCAAGACGGCCGGTCACATCGAGGGCAACTGGTGGGCCCAGATCCTGGCCGACACGGCCGCCGACACCAAGGGCAAATGGCGACTGGCATTCCAGCCGATCCGGCCCGGCAGCAGCGGCGGTTCGTTCGTCTGCCTCCCGCGCACCTGCAAGAATCCCGAGGCGGCCTTCAGATTCATGACCTGGTTGACGTCGCCGGAACACCAGGCTCAGAGCTTCACCGAGATGCAACTGTTCCCGTCGACGGTCGATGCCTTCTCCAGCGACAAGATCAAGAGCGACAACAGCTTCTTCGGCGGCCAGGACCTGTTGGGTTTCTTCCAGAAGTGCGCCGAAGCCGTTCCGACCGCCTTCATCAGCACCTACGAGACCCAGGCGGAGTATTTCACCGACGAGCTGATCAACGTCGAGAGTGCCGGCAAGGACCCCGAACAGGCGTGGGACGATGCCGTCGACCTCACCCGCAAGGTGCTGCGCAAGCGGGGTGTCGAGATCTGACCACCCAATCCCGCTGACCCGTCAGTTTCTCCCCGACACGCGCGGCGTGTCGGGGAGAAACTGACGGGTCAGCGGATTTGGGGGCTGGATGTTTCGGCGCCAGGTGTCTCATCGCTGCTGCTGTTCGCGAAACTGGGTCGGGCTGATTCCGACGTAGCCGGTGAAGGCACGACTGAAATAGCCGGGGTCGTCGTAACCGCAACGGTGCGCGATCTGCGAGACCCGGGCGTCGGAATCGGCCAGCATCGACTGGGCGATCTCGATCCGGACCCCGAGGAGGTACGGCTTGGCAGCCAACCCGGTCTCGGAGCGGATCGCGCGCCGCAACTCGGCGCCCGTCACGCCGAGCCGCGCAGCGATCTGATCGACCGTCAGCGGTGACGTCGCCAGATCCCGCGCCCGATCGACCAGTTGATGATCATCGGCCCGCTGCGGTGAGGGCCCGGAACCCGAGGTCGCCAAGATCATCTCCTGCAGGGTCACTGCGATCGCTGCTTCGGACAACGCCGACCGCTGCTCGGCCAGGGTCCGGATCCTGGCAAATCCGTCGAGCAACGCGCGGGTGCCGGCCGTACGACGCAGCGGGCTCTCGGCGGTGATCAGCCCGACCCGCAGGAATACGTCGACGGCCGGTCCGTCGAAGAGCAACCAGCGCTCCCGCCAGCCGCGTTCATCGGGGCCGTAACTGTGCCGGATCCCGGGGAGCAGCCAGAACAACGATCCCGGCATCACGCCATGCTGCTCGCCAGCCGAGACCAACGTCCCGGCGCCGCTCTCGATATGAACCAGGGCATAGTGCTCGAGGACCCGGTCGACCACCGGGGCGGGGTGCCCGTCCTGCAGGCCGACGCCGAGACAACGCAACCCCAGCCCGTCCAGCGCGGGAGACCTGCCGAAATAGGCCGACCACCGTGTCGTCTGCTCCGATGCCACCCGCTGAGTCTGCCATCACCGTTTCGCGGTCGGTGGCAGCACCGGCGTCGAGATCGACGAATGATGGTCGACAGCGCAGATTTGATTACCCGGGTCGCCTGCGACCGGAGTTTGGGCTCCGCGTCCGTCGTGCGGCCGAGTCGGCCCGCCGGTTGACCGGAGCGGACAGATCTTCCGGCCGGTGGTCGGCCTCCGGACCGCGTCGCGGGGCGTCCGCTACCGGGCCCGCTCCTGCATGTACTCGTCGATGGTTCGGAAGACGACGTCGGATCCGCCGTCCCATGCGGGTACGGGATCCGGCTGACCGGGTGAGGGCTGATACAGCCACCACAGATTGTCCCAGCGGTCTCGCATGCGTGCCAGCGTGACTTCTCCGTAGAAGGGCGTCGGCGGTGTCACGACTGTCGTCCCATGGTCAGCGGCGGCATCGAGGATCGCGCTGACGTCGGAAACCCAGAGCTGGAACAGGCCCGGGCGGGTTACCCACCCCCGCTGGGGATCGGACAGCATCAGCAGCGAGTCGCCGAACTCCAACTCGGCGTGGATGAGGGTACCCGTAGGCGTCGCCGTGCGGGCTGCGGTGACTTCGCGGGCGCTGAATACCGCCACAGCGAAATCGATAAAACCCGCAGCGTCCTCAATCACCACGAACGGATTCAAGCTCGAGCCTCGACCGTTGAACGCGGTACGCGGCAGCACGCTCCCAGAATTGACCATGTCGCGATGGTCTCATCGGCGTCCGACAAGGGCCCGGTGATCGGTCCGACCGACCCGCGCACCGCCTCCCGGCTAGGGGCGTGGCGTCGCCGCCCTGCGCGATCGGTCCACGGCCGGCGGTGACCTGTTCCCTGGCCGGCGTCAGGATCCGGTCGCCGTGATCATCACGGGTAGCAATGATCACGGCCATGATGATCGGTACCCGGCCAGCGCTTCGTCCGGTCTGCACACCGGCAACGCTGGTGCCAACACAGGCATTGCGGTTCTCCGCACACTTCACACGGCTGGTCCAAACCGCACTCACAGACGCTGTTTGCGCTTGTAGCCTGACAGCCATGGCTTCGACCTGGGACGCGTCAATGGCTGGCATCCTCCAGTTGCCCTCCGGTCGTCTCGTTCGAGGACGTGGCCTGCGGAGACCACACCCTCCCGGCGCGACGCCCGAATTCGGCCTGTACCTCCTCGGCAAACCAGCGGCGCCCATGCCATGGGAAACCCGATGGCTGCGCTGGCCGGACTTCCGACTACCAACCGATCCCGACCGTGCCCGCGAACTGCTCCACGAAGTCTGGAACCGGTCAAGCCACGAACGCGTCGAGATCGCGTGCCACGGCGGCCACGGCCGAACCGGAACCGCCCTCGCCTGCCTCGCCGTGCTGGACGGCGTTTCCGCTGCCGACGCCGTCACCTACGTCCGGGACCGCTACCATCCACGCGCGGTCGAAACGCCGTGGCAACGGCGCTACGTCGCACGGTTCGGCCGGCGTTGAACACATCGGTCGGAAACTGGACACGGCCGGCTCTGGGAGTGCGCCGAACAATTGGCTCGTCGCGAGCGCCGCGATGTGCGTGCACAGGCACGTCGCGGGAGCGAAGGCGGGCCGGGGCCCGTCGAGCGAGCGCGGCGCCGCCTAGGTGCGTGCAGCGTGGCGCGCAGCAGAGCGAATTGTTCAGCGCCCTCCTCGTGTGGTGAGTCGTTGATGTGATGCCTTATTCGGACGGCTGAAGTGGTGAGCTGCAAGGCGGAGGAGGTGCGCATGCCGGGTGCATGCAATCCGACGACAACGCAGCAGATTGCCGTTTCAGTCGTTCGAATAAGGAGCCGGATCAACGACTCACCACACGAGCTGGCGATCACGCGAAGCGATCCGTCCGCTGACCGAGTGAGTCTCGCGAGTTCTGGCGACCCTGAGATCGATCACCGGGCCGAGCACCGAGATTCGCCGGCTTGTCAGCCTGCGGCGCTCCCGCGGGAACGCCTCGAGCACCAGTCAGCCGACCGCGATGATGATCAGTCGGGGGCTCAACGACCTTCCCAAAAGTCCAGTTGTTGCGCCGATTTCTCCATGGCTAGACCGCCATCGTCTCGGCGACGCTGTCGTCATGACCACCACGACACGGCCGGCCGCGCTCACGTCCAACGGCTATCGGCTCGACCCGAAACGCTGGGGCGAACTGCGGCCGGTCCCGGACGCCGAGCGTTCCGATCGCGGCGCGCTCTGGCGCCGCCTGCAGCGCGACGGCTATCTGTTCCTGCCTGGCCTGCTGGATCGCGACGAGGTGCTCGCCTTTCGCCGCTACTTCTTCACCGCACTCCTCGAAGCCGGCGTCACCGACCCGTCCGCGGAGCCGGTGATCGGCCGGGACAGCGGCCGACCGGTCGATCGGCGCCGGCTACGGGCTGCACTGTTCGACACCGTGGTCCCCGGTCCGGAATACGAGGCGTTCTGCACCCAGCCGGCCTTGTGGGACTGGTTCGGCTGGATGTTCGACGACGAGATCTTCCTGCACAAGCGACGGATCCTGCGGCACACCCGGCCAGGGGAGATGGGGATCGGGACTGCGACCCAGGCGCATTACGACCTGGTCTATCTCCGGGAGGGCACCGATCGGCTGCTGTCGGCCTGGATTCCGCTCGGCGACATCCCGATCGAACGCGGTCCGCTGATCTACCTCGAAGGCACCCACGTGGACTACCTCGGCGCGGAGCAACGCGGTGAGGCGCTACCGGCGGTCAGCATGACCGCCGACCTGCCCGCCCTGGCGCAGCAGAAGGACCGGCGGTGGCTCGGCACCGACTTCCGGGCCGGTGACGTGATGATCCATTCGCCCTACATGGTGCATGCCTCGCTCGACAACGCCGATCCCGACGGCATCCTGCGGCTGTCCACCGACATCCGCTATCAGCGCCGCGGCGACCCGATCGACTGGCGCTGGCAGAACTACTGGCACGACCGCGACGGACTCTGACTGCTCCGCATCTCTCAGCGGCAGTCGGGAACGACAGTTTTGTAGCGCCAGAATCACCGGCCCCGACTGGAGCACGCCTGTGATGTCTCAGGACATCGGTGACAGTTCTGTGTCAGGACATCGGTGACGGTTGGTGTGTCAGGACATCGGTGACGGTTTGGGTGGTCGTCCGCGGGGTCGGCCGTTGCCGACGTATCGGGTTCCGGGTTCGGGGAGGGCGTGTTCGATGATCAGTTCCCCGGTTTCCGTGTTGTAGAAGCCGATGGTTTCGGTGTCGTGGATGACTTCGAGGTATTCGCCGGTGTGGCGGGTGCCGATCTGGTAGGCGATGCGGTGGACCAGGACTTTCCCGCCGGGTCGGACCTTCAGCAGGTGGTTGCCGGGTGTGGTCTGCCAGCTGGCCGGGGCTGGCGGGGTCGGGTCGGGAGCTGAAGCGCCGGGGGTGACGGCTGGGTGTTGGGGTGGCTGTGGTCGGGGCGGTTCGGCCTTCGCGGTGGCTCCCCATGCTTGGTGCGGTGTGACCCGGCCCGGGAGTCCTTGGTGCGGGCGTTGAGTGTTGTAGATGATGTCGAAGGCGTCGACTTGAGCTTGGAGTTGGTCCAGGGTGTCGGCCAGCGGTTGGTGATCGAGCCAGCGGAACAGGGTCTGATGGAATCGTTCGTTCTTGCCCTGGGTGGTCGGCGAGTAGGGCTTTCCGGTGATTGCTTCAACACCGAGACTGGCAAGGTAGGTGGTGAGTTGCCCCGACCAGCCGCGTCGAGTCGGGTTGAGCGCTAATCCGTTGTCTGACAGCAAGCGTTGCGGAACTCCGTGCGTGGTGATTGCTTTCTTCACCACCGCGACTGCGGCATCACCGGTCTCGCTCCAGGCCACGTGTGAGGTCAACGCGTAGCGGGAATGATCATCGAGGAGTTGGAAGATCACACACTTGCGTCCGCGGGTCAGGACGTACTCGGTGGCGTCGATCTGCCAGCACGCGTTCGGGGCTGGGTAGACGAACCGGCGCCAGGCCGCCCGGGGCCGCTTCTTCGGCTCGACACGGGCAACGCCGGCTTCGCGGAAGATCCGCGCTAACGATGCCGGCGAGGGGACCGGCACCATCCCCAGAGTCTGCATCTTGTCGTGCACGCTGATCGGTCCGTGGTCCAGACCCGAAGACTCCAACGCCGCCCGCACCCCGATCGCCTGCTTCTTCACAGCCTCGGTCAGCTGAGACAGGCTGCGCTGAGGTCGTCGACTCCGAGGCTCCAACGCGGCCGCCGCGCCGTCCTGCCGCACCCGGGCACGGATCGCATAGAACGCCTTCCGAGAGATGGCGTGCTCGGCACAAAACGTCGACACCGCGCCACGCGGCGCATCCTCAGGCCATTGCGTGATCGCAAGTCGGATACGTGGATCAACGGGAACATTCTTCACTGGCCCCAACAGACCAGCCAACCACCCACAGAAGTGTCACCACCAACAACCCCCGGAGTGTCACCGATGTCCTGATACAGAACTGTCACCGATGTCCTGCGAGATAACACGACTGGAGCACGCCGGGGCCACGCGATCCAGCGCTACAAAACTATCGCCGCACGGGGGTCAGGCCGGGTTCGCCGATTCCGCTGCGGCAGCGGTGGCTGTCAGGTGGCCGGCCACCGTCTGACTGAGCTCGTTCTCGACCCGACGGAGCTGCTCGATCCGGGCTTCGATCTCGCGACGCTTGGCTTCGGCGTCGGCCAAGGTCTGGTCGGCGTCGAGCTGAGCCTGACGGGCGACCCGATCGGCGGTCTGCTGGCTGTCCACCAACAGTGCGTGCTCGTAGCGACGCAGGTCATCGCTGCGCTCCGGGTCGACCGGTACGTTGTCGGCCCCGGCAGACTCCGTCTGCAGACTGCTCCTGATGTCCTGCAACTGTCGGTGGAACCCGCCCATCACCGCGTCCACCCGATGGCCGAGATCATCCAGCTGGGCGACCGCGGCGGCCCTGGCCGCATCGCGGGCCTGTTCACCGTCGCGGACCTGCTGCCGAGCCGCGGTCAGCACGTCCAACGCAGCCACCGTCGTCAGCTCACCGGGGTCGTCTGCCGTCCCGACCAGCACCGGATCGGCGGAGGAGATCGATCCGGTCGCCGGCTCCGAGCCGACGGCGGACCGGGTCAGGACACGATCATCGGCATCCTCCGACGCAGTGGGGGCCGGTAGTTGCGCGGTCGCCGCGGTGTCCGGTTCCGATCCGGATCCTTCGATGCTGGTGGCCAGTGCCTTCTCCCTGACGAAGAGCACCAGGATCAGGGCGACTCCGAGCAGCGGGGCCAGGTACAGGAAGATCGGCGTCAGCGCGTCGTTGTAGGCCCCGACGATGATGTCCTGGATCTGCTGCGGCAAGTGCTGGACCAATTCCGGTGTCAGCGAGTTGGCGTCGGCGCCGCCGGCTCCCTGGGTAGCCGCGGCCGGCAGTCGTTCCCCGAGCAGGGTGGTCAGTCGGCTGGTGAAGATGCTGCCGACAACCGCTGATCCGAGCGAGGCGCCGATCTGGCGGAAGAAGTTGTTGGCAGCGGTCGCCGTGCCGACTTCCCTTGCCGGGAAGGTGTTCTGGACGATCAGGATCAGATTCTGCATACCGACCCCGATGCCCGCGCCGAGCACGAACAGATAGCCCATCAGCACCCAGGTGGCGGTGTCGGTGGTCAGCGTGGAGAGCAGCAGCACGCCGCCGGCAGTGACGATCATGCTGGCGATCGGCGCCCACTTGTAGCGCCCGGTACGGCTGACGATCTGACCGGAGATGATCGAAGTGATCAGCAGTCCGGCGACCATCGGGATCAGCATCAGCCCGGAGACCGTGGCACTGACACCGGTCGACATCTGCAGGTAGGTCGGCATGTAGCCGATGGCGCCGAACATCGCAATCGCGATGATCAGACCGGCGACCGTGGTCAGGTTGAAGTTGCGCTGCTTGAACAGGTGCAGCGGGATGATCGGTTCCTTCGCGCGGTGCTCGGCGAGCACGAACAGCGCGCCGAAGACCGCGGTCAGACCGAACAGGCCGATGATCTGGACCGAGTCCCAGTCGTAGGTGTTGCCGCCCCAGGAGGTGGCCAGGATCAGCGAGCTGACCGCGACCGCCATCGTCAGGATGCCCCAGACGTCGATCGTCGGACGTTGTTGATCATGCTTGGGGAGCTTCAGGAAGAACAGCGCCGACAGGATCGCGACCGCACCCAGCGGAATGTTCAGCCAGAAGCCGACCCGCCAGGACAGGCTCTCGGTGAACCAGCCGCCGAGCAGCGGGCCGACGACCGAGGACAGCCCGAAGACTGCGCCCATCACACCCATATAGCGGCCCCGTTGCCGGGCCGGGACGACGTCGGCGATGATCGCCTGCGCCAGCAGCATCAGACCGCCGCCGCCGATCCCCTGGATCGCCCGGCCGATGATCAACATCGTCATGTCCTGAGACACGGCGCCGATCAGCGAGCCGGCGACGAAGATGCTCAATGCCCCGAGCAGCAAGGGTTTCCTGCCGATCAGGTCACCCAGCTTGCCGTAGATCGGCATCATGATCGTCGAGGCCAGGAGGTACGCCGTCGTCACCCAGAGCCTCTGGTCGACGCCGTGCAGATCGCCGACGATGGTCGGCAGTGCGGTGCTGAAGATGGTCTGGTCCAGTGCCGCCAGGAACATGGCGACGAGCAGGCCGGCGAAGATCGGCACCAGGCGCCGGCCGGACACTTCGCGGGAGGTGTCCGGAGCTGGCACCGGCCGCGGTGCGGCGATGGTTTCGGTAGTAGTCACAGTCAGGCTTCCTTGATCCGGGCGAGCACGGTGAGCAGGTCGTCCGTGATCTGCTGTGGGGTTTGGTCGGGCTCTTCGGCCCAGAGCTTCATGGCGTAGCGGGCGATGCCCCACCACAGGTTGACGATCAGCCGTGCCTGCCGGTCGTCGTCCCTGCTGGCGGCGTCAGCGTCGGCGTCGGGCTGATCGCCGGTGACCGCGTCATCACCGGCGGCGCGGCGGGCGCGGAGTCGACGCTTCACGATCTCGGTCAACTCGGTGTCCTTGGCCGCGATCCGCTCGGCCTGGGAGCGCATCAGGTCCGGGTCCTGGCGGATGATCTCCCGCCGGTCCCGCCAGAGCTGAAGATCGACATCTCCGCGCTCACCGAGGATCCGGGTCATCATCCGCGCGAGATCGCTGAGCACGTCACCGTCGCGATGATGGACGAACTCGTCGATCAGCGACGGATCCGGTGCCGGCGGCGGCGGGCCGAGGATCACTGCTTCCTTGGAGCCGAAGTAGTTGAAGAAGGTCCGCTGCGAGGCCAGGCTCGCTTCGCAGATCATGTCCACGGTCACGTT
Source organism: Microlunatus soli (assembly GCF_900105385.1). Lineage (NCBI taxonomy): Bacteria > Bacillati > Actinomycetota > Actinomycetes > Propionibacteriales > Propionibacteriaceae > Microlunatus > Microlunatus soli. The sequence goes on from NZ_LT629772.1 coordinate 2,034,986, forward strand.
GTTGTAGCCGTGCTCGAGGACCAGGTCGACGGCGGATCGTTCGATCGTCGCCTTGAGCAACTCTCGCTTCTTCTCGCGCAGACTCATCGTCATCGCGACATCACAGACATCGGTAGAGAACCCTTTCTCGGCTGAGCTACCCGGGCATTGCGCCGGGGCTGAACGACGTCCAGCGGGCGACTCACCCTTGAGCTCTCGTGCGGCGTCACGATCCATTCTATGCAGTCACTGCACGAATGCAGCGACTGAACCGAGGTGAGCTTCACCACATCCCGGCTGCGATCGGAAAATCTGCCCGCCGATGTCGGATCGGGGCCACTGTGTTCGACGTGCTGTGAAAGGCCGTGTCCACACGGCCCACACCGAGGAGATGATGCGATCATGCGCACACCGACAACGCCGTCCACCGCCCGCCGGCTGCATCCGCTGATAGCCACGATCCACGAGGTCGCCTATTCCGGCGATGACGCGGACCAGGAACTCAGAGCGCTCGGGATGCGGAACTACTGGGACGGCTACTTCGCCTCTCGTGCCGCGCCGCTGGGCCGGGCATCGGCCGAGGTGGTCGACGCGGTCTTCTACAACTTTGCTCCCGGCGAGGTGGCCCGACACATACCCCGGGTCTGGGACGTCATCACTCCCGAGGCAGCACTGGCTGCCCGCGAGCGGGGCTGCGTGGCGTCGCTGCGCCGGATGCTCGGCACGTCGGCCGGCTCCCCCGACATCGCCCGCGCGGCGGAGTTGGCCACCCGGGCCGCGGTCAGCGCCTCATGCGAAGGTCGGCCGTTGTACGCCGGACTGCGCGCACTCCCATTCCCCGAGGAGCCGCTCGCACGACTCTGGCACGCAGCAACCCTGCTCCGTGAGCACCGCGGCGACGGCCACAACGCCGCCCTGGTCTGCGCCGGGATCGGCCGCACCGAATGCCACGTGCTGCACGCCCTGTCCTCCGACATGGCACCCGAGGAGTTCGGCCGGATAGGTCACCTTCCCGGTCCGCAGTTGGCGGCAGTGGTGGACGGACTCCGCGACCGCGGCCTGGTCGACGCCGCCGGCAAGCTGACCGACACCGGCCGCCAGGTCAAGAACCGAATCGAGACCTGCACCGACGAGCGCGCCGCGCCGGCTTACGACGTACTGGAGCCAGCCGAGGTGGAGCAGTTGATCACCGACCTGGAGCCGATCGCCGCAAGGATCTCCCCGGGAGCCCCGTGATCGCCGACCAACGGGCGTGACATCGACTCGGATCTGGACCAGAAGCCTGTCCGACGTCGAAGCGGCCCGCGCGCTTGCTCGGGTCGCTACGGACATCCGCCGATCAGCACCTAAACCAGCAGTCGCGCACAGCAGCGGCCATGCCGTCGGCACTGTCACCAGGGATCCCTGACCGGGCAGCCTGGGTTGGCAGCAACACGATTCCCCGGGACGCCCCCGCCGAACGCCTGTGATCACCCACTCAAGCCGGGACCGACAAGCTGCTCGAGCTTGGAGTCATCGATCCACGGACCAGAGAACCCCATCCTCGAGTACCTCGGCATCTGCGCGAACATGTCGGCAGTGACTCGAGAGATGAACGCACCCCGTGACCCCCAGCAATCCGAGAAGGGTGCAGGGCTCGGCCCCGTGCTCGGCAGCACCTTCCTCGGTCAGGTTCGTCGAGGACGCGAGCAGCGCAGAGCTGGGTCCGGTATCGATCGCCCCCTTCAGGCAGGGGCGCTCCAGCGGGGATGTTCCCCGGTGCACAACACGATCGGCGCACCTGACGGTCGGCGTCTCCCGTCGAGTGCGCCGGAGCCGATGCCAGTCGGGGCATGCTCAGCCCACACGACGACTTCCACGCGCGGCCCGCTCCACCGGGAGGAAATCGATGCCTCGAGCCGACCCCGGGAGGCTCAAGCCGGCGACCGAGTGCTGGAGCGCGCCGACTCGGCGACCGCCCAGGCCGCTTCGATCATCGGGAAGATCTCGTCCACCGCAGCCTCGGGCTCAGCAGCTTCGCGAGCCAGTGAAAAGGCGTCGACAGTGAATTTCGCGATGGTCCGGCAGGTCGTCGTGATCGCCGGCAGACCGAGGTCGGCGACGATCGCGGCAGCCAGCGCGTCCGCGTGCCGCAGCCGCATCGACTCCTCGTACTTCCGCAAGTCGGGCGAGGAGTCGATCATCGCCCAGAGTGGCACGGCACCGGCGGCGGTGCAGTGTCGCACCATGGCCAGGATCTCGCGGCGCAGCACCGGTATGAGTGGTTCATCCGGCCGCCGATCAGCGACAGCTTGGGTCAGCCGCTGCTCGAAGTCCTCATCCTGCTCGAACACCAGCGCCTCCTTGGAGGCGAAGTGGGAGAACAGGGTGGTGACCGCAACGTCGGCCTCGGCTGCCACCTCGCGGATGCCGACCGCGTCGTAGCCCCGCTCCAGGAAGAGTCGCAGCGCGGCGTCGGCGATCGTCCGACGGGTCACAGCCTTTTTCCGTGCGCGGCGTCCGATCGACTCGATCATCCCTCAAAGCTACCAGATACAAATCTGTAGTTGTTGTTAAACACTAACCGTTAGTGTTACGGTGACGACATGAAAAAAGTGATGTTCGCCGAGTTCGGCGGTCCCGAGGTCCTCCAACTCCTGGACGCCGATGAGCCGCATGCCGGCCCGGGACAGGTCCGCATCCGGGTGCACGCGGCCGGCGTCAATCCGCGCGACTGGCGGGTCCGCGAGGGCCAGTTCCAGCAGACCCAGCCGATCGAACTACCCGCCGGCATCGGACTGGACGCCGCCGGGATTGTCGACGAGATCGGCGACGGGGTCAGCGGCGTACAGATCGGGGATCACGTGTTCGGCGAGGGTTCCGACACCTATGCCGAGCTGGCCGTCCTGGGTGCCTGGGCGGCCTTGCCCGACGGCATCACCTTCGACGAGGCGGCCGGCTATCCGTCCGTGGTGGAAACGGCGCTGCGGATCATCGACCAGGTCGGCGTTCGACCCGGGCAGACGCTGCTGGTCAGCGGTGCGGCCGGCGGGGTCGGTTCGGCGGTGCTGCAGATCGCCCGCGATCGCGGCATCGCGGTGATCGGCATCGCCGGTGCAGCAAACCAGGACTACCTGCGCAGCCTGGGCGCGATCGCCACCACGTACGGCGACGGGTGGGTCGAGCGGGTGCGACGGCTCGGCAACGTCGACGCCGCGCTCGACCTGACCGGCTCCGGCGTGATCGGTGAGCTGATCGAGTTGACCAGCGATCCGCAGCGAGTGATCTCGATCGCCGATCTCGACGCACCACGGCTCGGCGTCCGGTTCTCCGGGGTTGCCTCCAGCATGAAGGACGCACTGACTCAGGCAGTCGACCTGATCTCACGCGGACGGCTCCGGATCCCGGTGTCGCGGTCATACCCGCTCGCCGACGCGGCTGCCGCGCACGTCGACAGCCGCGCCGGTCATACCCGTGGGAGGCGGGTCCTCGTGGTCTGACCTGACCGGTTCGTCAACGCAGCGACTGCACCTTGTCGTTCAGCCTGCGCAGATAGAACGGGATGGTCGCCGGCGGGCCGGAGCGGCGCAGCGGCTGACTGCCGGCCAGGATCTGGGCGAAGATCGCCAGGATGAACGTGATGCCGAGGCCGAACGCGGCCGGGGAGTCCCAGTACGCCATCGCGCTCCCGGCCAGTGCCCCGTACATCGTGACCAGGACGGCGGGGAAGGTCGCCAGATGGGCCACCAGGCTGACCCGGCCCAGCAGGTGGCCGACGTCAGAAGTCTCCGGCGCCGTTCGCCAGCGTCGTAGCTGGATCAGCCAGCATCCGAGGATCAGCAGGCAGGCCAGCGCGAGCACCGCGGCGGCCACCACGGCGGTGATCGCATACGGACGGGCATCCGCGGCGGACAGCGGCAGCCGGGACAGTCCGCCGATCGCGACCAGCAGTCCGACCACGCCGAGTACGGCGCCTGCCGCGGTGAGCAGCAACTGCCGCCGTGCCCATCGCAGATCCACCGACCCCGAGGCGCCGCTCTCTGCCAGCCCGCTCTCCGACCGCCCGTTCCGCTGCGATCCCCGGGGCGATCCGTTCCCGGGCGCGACCGGATCAGGTTGCGGATCGGACCGCTGCTCGCCTGCCCCTGTCGGGTCCGTACTGTCAGCCATAACCGATCCAGCGTAAGCCTGAGTCCATCGGTGGATGCCGGCCGGGCTCGGTGCCGGCTGTCGGTAACGTAGGGCTGTGGATTCCGACACTGCCCCCGGTGGCCATCACCGCTACACCGTGACCGCGTCCGATGCCGTTCCGTCGGCCGATCGCGAGACGGTGTTGGAGATGGCCCGCGAGACCGAGGCCGCCGACGGCAAACCACCGCTGAACGACGAAGCGCTGCAGGCGATCCAGCATCCGGAGGCGTTGGCGCCGTCGCAGACCCCGTTGCATGTGACGGTGCACCGGACGTCGACCGACGAGGACGGTCGGCAGCAACTGGAGTGGATCGGTTACGCCTTCCTCCGTGACGCGCTGTCCGATCCGACCGGCTCGCTGTTCGTCGTACCGCAGGCCCGTCGCGCCGGGGCGGGTCGTCGGCTGCTGGCCGCCACCATCGAGGCAGCCGAGTCGTCGGTCAAGATCTGGGCGCCGGGCAATTCGGTGGCCGCCCAGACGTTGGCGGCCAGCGCTCATTTCTCGCCGGTCCGAACGTTGTTGATCATGTCCCGGCCGTTGGACACCCCGATCCTGGATCCGGAGCCGCCGGCCGGTGTGTCGATCCGGGCGTTCGACCCGGCCCGGGACATCGATCCGTGGCTGGCGGTCAATTCGAGGGCCTTCGCCCACCATCCCGAACAGGGTGGCGTCACCGCCGACGGCCTGCGGGCCACGATGGCCGAATCGTGGTTCGAGACCGGCGATTTCCTGATCGCCGAGGACAGCGACGGGACCATGCTGGGCTTCCACTGGCTGAAGCAGCACTCCGACACCCGCGGCGAGGTGTACGTCCTCGGCGTCGATCCGGCGGCCGGCGGCCGTGGGCTGGGCAAGGCGTTGCTCCGCGCGGGTCTGCAGCATCTCCGTGACGATCTCGGACTGACCGAGGTGATCCTCTACGTCGAGGGAGACAATGAGCCTGCGGTCGGGCTGTATCTGCTGAACGGGTTCGACACGATCAACACCGACGTGCTGTACGCCCAGCAGCACGACCAGGTGGGCAATTGACGGCGGCGGCGGAATTCACCGCGTCGTAGGGTGCGGGTCAGACGGGCGATGATCTTCGAGCGATGATCGTCGCGTTGCGGATGTGAGGAGCGAGCGCGGATGGACACGACCGACAGCCAGCTGGTGAACGGCGAGGCGGCCGGCACCGACCGCCGAGCGGCGGCGACCGCCGAGGAGGCTCCGCAGCCGGTCAAGGCGGCCTCGATCACCACCAGGAACGCGATCGCCGGCGCACCGGCCGGTATCGACCCCGACGCCGACTCGGACCTGCTGGCCGGGAGCCAGACCCGGTTGTTGGACACCCACTCCACCGGTGGCCGGAGCAGCCAGGTCAGCAGGACACTGGCCGACGACGAGGAGATCGTCGACGCCGACCTGCCGGCCAATCGCTATCTGGATCGCGAGCTGAGCTGGCTGGCCTTCAACAACCGGGTGCTCGCCCTGGCCAAGGACAAGATCCGGATCCCGCTGTTGGAGCGGGTCAGGTTCCTGTCGATCTTCTCCACCAACCTGGACGAGCACTACATGGTCCGGGTTGCCGGCCTGAAGCGGCGGATCGCTGCCGGCGTCGCGGTGCCCAGCGTCAGTGGTCTGATGCCTCGCGACATCCACGAGGCGACCCTGCACCGGACCCGGGAGCTGGTCACCGAACAGGCCAGGATCTTCGCCGACGAGGTGCGTCCCGAGCTTGCCGAGCAGGGCATCGAGATCCTGCGTTGGGACCAACTGACCGCCGAAGAGAAGGACCGGATGCGGCAGCTCTTCGCCGAGCGGATCTTCCCGGTGCTGACACCGCTGGCGGTCGACCCGTCCCATCCGTTCCCCTACATCTCCGGGTTGTCGCTGAACCTGGCCGTGATGGTCAAGAACCCCGACACCGGCTCCCGGCAGTTCGCCCGGGTGAAGGTGCCGGATGTGCTGTCCCGCTTCATCTCGCTGTCCGAGGGTCGCTTCGTCGCCCTCGAGGACATCATCGCCCGACACCTTGATCAACTCTTCGGCGGGATGCAGGTTGTCGATCATCACGTCTTCCGGGTCACCCGCAACGAGGACGTCGAGGTCGAGGAGGATGACGCCGAAAATCTCCTGGTGGCGTTGGAGAAGGAGCTGTTGCGGCGCAAGGTCGGCCGCCCTCCGGTCCGGCTCGAGGTCACCGACACGATGGACCCGAAGATGCTCGAGCTGTTGATGAGCGAGCTCGACATCAGCGAGCACGAGGTCTTCCGGCTCCCGACGCCGCTCGATCTGGGCGGGCTGGGTGCGATCGCCGATCTTGACCGGGCCGAGCTGAAGTATCCGGCGTTCCTGCCCAAGACCCACCCGCACCTGGCCGAGGTGGAGACCGCCAAACCGGCGGACATGTTCGCCGCCCTCAAGCAGCGTGACGTGTTGCTGCATCATCCGTACGATTCCTTCGCCACCAGCGTGCAGCGCTTCATCGAACAGGCCGCCGACGATCCGCAGGTGCTGGCGATCAAGCAGACCCTGTATCGCACCTCCGGCGACTCCCCGATCGTCGACGCGCTGATCGAGGCATCCGAGGCCGGCAAGCAGGTGCTCGCGGTGGTCGAGATCAAGGCCCGCTTCGACGAGCAGGCCAACATCGCCTGGGCCAGGCGACTGGAGGAACACGGCTGCCACGTCGTCTACGGACTGATGGGTCTGAAGACGCACTGCAAGCTGGCGATGGTGGTCCGCGACGAGCCCGACGGGCTTCGCCGCTATGCCCACATCGGCACCGGCAACTACAACCCGAAGACGGCCCGGCAGTACGAGGACATGGGGCTGCTGACGGCGAATCCCATCGTCACCGAGGACATCGGCCGACTCTTCAACCACCTGTCCGGGATGAGCCAGGAACGGGAGTACCGCCGGCTGCTGGTCGCACCGCACGGCATCCGCAGCGGCCTGATCGAGCGGATCGAGACCGAGGTCGAACATCACCGTGCCGGCCGGCCGTCGGGGATCAAGATCAAGGTCAACTCGCTGGTCGACGAAGCGATCTCCGACGCTCTCTACCGGGCGTCGATGGCCGGAGTCAGTGTTGACCTCTGGGTGCGCGGGATCTGCACGTTGAGACCGCAGATCCCCGGGCTCAGCGAGAACATCCGGGTCCGCAGCATCGTCGGCCGCTTCCTCGAGCACAGCCGGCTGTTCTGGTTCGCCAACGGCGGCCGCCCGTCGGTCGGAATGGGCTCGGCCGACCTGATGCACCGCAACCTCGATCGCCGGATCGAGGTGCTGGTCCAGATCACCAACGCCGCACATATCAAGGAGATCGAGGATCTCTTCGAGGTCGCCTTCAACGACCGCACCGGAGCCTGGTGGCTGAGCGGTGACGGCTCCTGGCACGAGCGGGTGCTGGACGACAACGGCGTCCCACTGCGCGACATCCAGGAGATGTTGATCAACCGCTCCACCCGGCGCCGCGGCAAGTGAAGATCGTCGAAGCGGCCGGCGCCGTCGTCCTGCGCCGCGCCGCCCGGACCCCGTCCGGCCCGGTCGATGGGCAGCCCGAGCCCACGCATCAGGCCCGTGAGCCTGTCGAGGGCTTCGAGGTACTGCTGGTGCACCGCCCGAGCTATGACGATTGGTCGCTGCCCAAGGGAAAACTCGAACCGGGCGAGATCCATCCGACGGCCGCGGTCCGCGAGGTCGGCGAGGAAGCACTGACCACGATCACGGTGGGCAGCCCGCTGGACCGCACCTCGTACAAGATCGGCAAGTCCACCCAGAAGCAGGTTTCGTGGTGGCGTGGTACCGCGGTCGGCGAGCTCGCCGCGGCGACCCTCGATCATGATCATGACGGCACCCCGGAGGTCGACGAGATCGCCTGGCTTCCGATCGACCAGGCGCGTGATCGGCTCAGCTATCAACAGGACCGGGAGCTGTTGGAGCAGGGCCTCGCGCAACCGGTGACGACGCCGTTGATCATCGTCCGGCACGCCAAGGCGATCAATCGCAAGGACTGGGACGGCACCGATGCCGCACGGCCGCTCCGTCCCCGCGGCCGGGTGCAGTCCCGGCGGCTGGTGCCGTTGCTGACCGCGTACGGGATCAGCCGGCTCTTCACCTCGCCGTGGCAACGCTGCATCGGCACCCTGCAGCCGTACGCGTTGCACACCAGGACTGCCTCGACCCAGCTGCCGATCCTCAACGAGGACGAGGGGTCGGACGATCCCGACGGCGTCGCCGCGGCGATGGATGCGATCCGCGAACAGACCGTGGTCGGGCACACCCCGACCGTCGTCTGCGGACATCGTCCGGTGCTGCCACACATGCTGGCCGCGCTCGATCTGCCCGAACACCCGTTGGCCACCGCCGAATGCGTCGTCGTGCACCTGACCGACACTGCCGAGGTGCACGCGGTCGAATACCACCGACCACGGGCCTGACTCCGGGATTGGCGGGGCGACGCCGACCAGCGCCGATCAGGTCGGCAGACCGAGGTAACAAGCGCAGTGGCAGCCGGACGTCCGATCCGCTGCAACATCGTTAACAAATCCAGTCGGTCAAGACTTTCGCCGGTTTGTTCATCTTGCGTTCACCTTCACTGCCGAAACCGGTCACGTCGGCTGCCTAACTTCGCAGTCAACGGGGCCAGACGTGCGTCCCGGACCCATGTCTGAAGGGGTTAACCCAAGAATGAAGGGCTCAACGTGACGACTTCCGTTGCAATGCGAGCGAGCAGGAAGCGCTCGGCCAAGCGGCTGGCCCAGGTCGCCGCTCTCGCCGCGGCCGGCGTACTCAGCTTCACTGCTTGTGGCTCCGATCCCACCACGGGTGGCGGATCCGGCAACGCGGCAGAGCCGGGTGGTTCGACCTCGGGAAGCGCGTCGGGCGCCTCCCTGGCCTGCCCGTCGGGCAAGCTCAACGCCGAAGGTTCGACCGCTCAGGCCAACGCCATCACCCAGGCCATCTCGGCCTACGGCTCGGCCTGCAGCAACAAGGCGACAGTCGAGTACAACGCCACCGGTTCCGGTGACGGCATCAAGAACTTCACCGGTGGCCTGGTCGACTTCGCCGGCTCCGATGCGGCGCTGGACGAGGACGAGGCCAAGGCCGCCGAAAAGCGCTGTGAAGGCAACCCGGCTTGGAATCTGCCGATGGTTGCCGGCCCGGTCGCGCTGGTCTACAACCTGGACGGCGTCGACAAGCTGGTGCTCACCCCGAAGGTCTCCTCGGAGATCTTCACCGGCAAGATCAAGAAGTGGAATGACAAGCAGATCGCCGACCTCAACTCCGGCGTCAAGCTGCCCGACGAGGACATCACCGTCTTCTTCCGTTCCGACGAGTCCGGGACCACCCAGAATGTCGAGACCTTCCTGAAGGAAGCCGGCGAGGGCGCCTGGACCAAGGAGCCGTCGAAGAGCTGGGGCGGCGTCGGCGAGGGCAAGAACAAGTCCTCCGGCATCGCCCAGGGCATCAGCCAGACCAAGAACTCGATCTCCTACGTCGAGTGGAGCTACGCCAAGAACAGCAAGCTTTCGATGGCTCAGCTGGACAACGGCAACGGCCCGGTCGAGCTGACCGCAGAGAATGTCGGCAAGGCCGTCGGCGGCGCCGAGGTGGTCGGTGAGGGTAACGACCTGAAGCTGCAGTTGAAGTACTCCGACACCGAGGCGGGCGCCTACCCGCTGCTGCTGGTGACCTACGAGATCGTCTGCAGCAAGGGCCTGGACGCCGACAAGACCAAGCTGGAGAAGGATTTCCTCAGCTACATGGCTTCCCCGGAGACCCAGACCTCGTTGGAGCAGCTCGGCTACGCACCGCTTCCCGAGGAATTGCAGGGCAAGGTCAGCGACGCGGTCGACGCCATCAGCTGATCGTCGGCTCTGCCCCGGCGAAAGCCGGGCGGAGCGTAAAGCCACCGGCCGTCCGGCGAGGACCTGCAAGGCACAGGTTCGCGCCGGGCGGCCCAGGGCGTTTGTGAGTCAACCGCTCGGGGGTCATGACAACGGGCCGCGGAGCACTCATGACGACGTCACCGTTTCTGCCAGACCAGTGCTTCGGTGATACTTGAACCGAACCACCCGCCGAAGCAGCCAGGTGACCAGTCCTCGACTGTGAGGAGCCAGATGTCCGTGACAGACCGAGACCGTGAGGGCCTCGGATCGGCAGCCGCCAGGTCTGCCGATTCCGCCACCGACACCGCCGACGAGGCACTCGAATCGCCCGTCGACACGATCGGCCATGACCGCGGTCCCGACGCCAGTGTCACCCTCCGCCGGATCACGCCGCTGCACGCCGACCACACCCACACCGACCCGAGCCCGCCGCCGATCGCTGACGCCGACCGTCCGGTGCGGTTTGCCAAGATCGGCCGATCCGGGGACCGGATCTTCCGCGGCGCCTCGCTCGGCGCCAGCCTGTTGATCATCGCGATCGTGGTCTTCGTCGGCATCTTCCTGATCGCGTTGGCCGCGCCGAGCCTGGCAGCGGATAAAGTCAGCTTCCTGACATCACGGGAGTGGTCGGTCAACGATCCGACCAACCTGCGCTTCGGTATCGTCGATCTGCTCTGGACGACCGTGCTGTCGTCGGTGGTGGCGATGGTGATCGCGGTGCCGATCTCGGTCGGTGTCGCGCTGTTCATCACCCAGTACGCCCCCAAGAAGGTGTCCGGTCCGTTGGCGTTCGTCGTCGACCTGCTGGCTGCGGTGCCGTCGATCGTCTTCGGCCTGTGGGGCATGATCGAACTCGCGCCGAAGATGACACCGATCAGCGACTTCCTGGAGGACAACCTCGGCTTCATCCCGATCTTCGCCCCCGGCGTATCGGGTGGCAGCACGGTGCTGACCGCGTCGGTGGTGCTGGCGATCATGATCGTGCCGATCGTCACCGCGATCTCCCGCGACGTCTTCGCCCAGACCCCTGCCGAGCACATGGAAGCCGCACTGGCGCTCGGCGCGACCCGTTGGGAGAAGATCCGGATGACGGTGCTGCCGTACGGCCGCTCCGGCGTGGTCAGCGCCTCGATGCTCGGCCTGGGCCGGGCGCTGGGCGAGACGATCGCCGTGATGATCATCCTGTCCGTACCCGCCAAGGGTGAGTCGTTCAACCCGTCGCTGTTGGCCGGTGGCGAGACATTTGCCAGCAAGATCGCCAACGCGGCCGCCGAGTTCGACTCGCCGGAGAAGACCGGTGCCTTCATCGCCGCCGGCATGGTGCTGTTCGTGGTCACCTTTGCGGTGAACGCGGTCGCCCGGCTGATCTCGAGCCAAGGGACGGTGAAGGCGTGAGCACCGCAACCGACAGCCAACCGCCGGTCTCCGACCGGCTCGACCTGTCCCGTCCGCGCGGCTCCCGGACCGCTCGCAACCTGTTCGCCACCGTCCTGGTCACGCTTGCGACGCTGCTCGCGATCGCTCCGCTGGTCTGGATCCTGGCGTCGGTGATCATGCGTGGGATCGGCGTGGTCATCAAGCCCGGCTGGTGGAATCTGAGTCAGCGCAACATCACCGCGCTGATGGACGGCGGTGGCGCGTACGCAGCGATCGTCGGCACCGTGGAGATCGCGCTGATCTGTGCGGTGATCGCGGTGCCGATCGGCGTGCTCGGCGCGATCTACCTGGTCGAATACGCTCGCGGCACCCGGTTCGCGCGGGTGATCAGCTTTGCCGTCGACATCCTGACCGGCATCCCGTCGATCGTCGCCGCGCTGTTCATCTACGCCTTCGTGATCACCATCCTGGGCTTCGGCCGGTCGGCGATCGCCGCGTCGTTCGCGCTGGTGCTGCTGATGCTGCCGACCGTGCTGCGGTCGACCGAGGAGATGCTCAAGCTGGTGCCGGACGCACTGCGGGAGGCGTCGTACGCGCTCGGAGTGCCGAAGTGGAAGACGATCGTCAAGGTCGTCGTCCCGACCTCGCTGTCCGGCATGGTCACCGGCGTACTGCTCGGGCTGGCGAGGGTGATGGGCGAGACCGCACCGTTGCTGATCCTGGTCTCCTACGGTCAGGGCATCAACTTCAACCCCGACTCCTCGGTGATGGCGTCGCTACCGACCATGATCAACACCATGCGTGATCAGCCGCCGGGACTGCCGGCCTTCGATCGTGCCTGGGGTGCGGCGTTGACCCTGATCCTGATCGTGATGTCGCTCAACCTGATCGGCCGCGGCATCAGCCGCTTCAGCAAACTCAAAGAGAAGTAGGACACCGTGCCCTGCCAGGTTGATCCGGCGCGATATGCGACGACTGAAGCGGCGTCTGCTGCGAAGTCGAAAGGATTACCTGCCCCGGCATGCGCACCTCCTCCGCCTTGCAGCTCACCACTTCAGCCGCCGACTATTCGCACCAGCTCAACCTGACAGGACACACCCCATGGCAAAACGCATCGATGTCACCGATGTCGACATCTTCTACGGCAACTTCCACGCCGTACAAGACGTATCGCTGACCGTCCAGCCGCGGACCGTGACCGCCTTCATCGGCCCGTCGGGTTGTGGCAAGTCCACCTTCCTGCGCACCTTGAACCGGATGCACGAGGTGATCCCGGGTGCGTACGTGAAGGGCAAGGTCGCCCTCGACGGCACCGACCTCTACGGACCGGGCGTCGACCCGGTCGCGGTCCGTCGGGTCGTCGGGATGGTCTTCCAGCGGCCCAATCCGTTCCCGGCGATGTCGATCTTCGACAACGTCGCGGCCGGGTTGAAGCTGAACGGCGAACGCAACCGCGGACGATTGGCCGAGGCGGTCGAGAAGTCGCTGCGGGCGGCCAATCTGTGGAACGAGGTCAAGGACCGGCTCGGCAAGGCCGGCAGCGGACTGTCCGGCGGTCAGCAACAGCGGCTCTGCATCGCCCGCGCGATCGCGGTCGAGCCGCAGGTGCTGCTGATGGACGAGCCGTGCTCGGCGTTGGATCCGATCTCCACTCTGGCCATCGAGGACCTGATCGGCCAGCTCAAGGAGCACTACACGGTGGTGATCGTCACCCACAACATGCAGCAGGCCGCCCGGGTCAGTGACCGCACCGCCTTCTTCAATCTGGCTGCCCAGGGCAAGCCGGGCCGATTGGTCGAGATCGGTTCGACCGAGAAGATCTTCTCCAATCCCGAGGAAAAGGCGACCGAGGACTACATCACCGGCCGCTTCGGCTGATCCTCCCCCGAAGGTTCCGGAGATCTCCGGTGCTGAGAAGGACACCGGCGGCAGTGATGAACAGGCCCAGGATGCCGAGCGGGGCGATCCGGTCGCCGAACATCAACCAGGTCCACAGCATCGTCACCGGAGGGCTGAGGTAGAGCCAGCTGCTGGCCGCGGTCGCGCCCTGGCTGCGGAGCACCAGCAGATAGGCGCCGTAGCCGCCGAGCCCGGACAGGATCGCGACCCAGCCGGCCGCGACCGCGAATCCGGGGGTGACCGGCGGCGCGAGTTGACCGGTCAGGGTGGCGATCACCAGCATCCCGACGGCTGCCGTGCCGGTCTGCACGGTCAGCGACATCAGGAACGATGACGCCCGCCAGCGCCGACCGAGCAGCGTGCCAGACCCGAGGCTGAGCACACCGGCCACCGGCAGCAGGTAGGCCCACCACGGCGCCTGTCCGAGCCGGATGTCGCCGGACACCACGACCAGCACGCCGGCGAAGCCGACCAGCAGCCCGATCCGCTGTAGGGCGTTACCGCGCTCCCCCAGCAGCGGGCCGGCCAGCACCGCGACGAACAGTGGCTGGATCGCGGCGATCAACGACACCGTGCCGGCGTGCACGCCGTACTGGACACCGAGGTAGACCGGCACCAGGTAGCCGAGCTGACAGACCAGACCGAGGACGATCTGCCGTACCACCTCGGCCCGGGTGAAGCACGGTCGGACGATCAGGCAGCCGACCAGCAGGATCGCCGAGGTGATCAGGTAGCGCCAGGCCAGCAGCGTGATCGCCGATGCCTGCCGAGCGCCCAGTTGTGCCCCGACGAAGCCGGAGCTCCACAGCACGACCAGGGCCAGGCCGGCGAGGACCCTGACCGCTCCCCCCGACCTTCCCGCACCGGCTGCGTACCTTCGCACCGTGTGCACGGGGTGCGAAGGTACGGAACTGGTGCGGGGAGGCCGGGTGGTCGGGTCGGGGCTGGGGGACGTTGTGGTCACGTCGTTGATGTAACCATACCGGTCGGTATACTTTCAGTATGGTTTCGGCACGAGTTCGCAGCACCCCACAGTCTCGATTGGTCCCCGGACAGATCGACCTGGACCGGTTGCCCAAGGCGGGTCGGCGGATCCTGGCCGCGTCGGCCGAGCTGTTCTACCAGCGTGGCATCGGCGCCGTCGGCGTCGAGGAGATCGCGCTGACCGCCGAGACCACCAAGAAGACGATCTACGACCGGTTCGGATCCAAGGAGGGGCTGGTCACCGCCTACCTGCAGCAGCGCTGCCGGATCTGGCGGGAGTACGTCGCGGACTGGCTGCAGCGGGCCGACTCGACCGGCACCGACCGGGTGCTCGAACCGTTGCGGGCGCTGCTGTCCTGGATGGCCAAGAACGACCGCGGCTGCGGATTCGTCAACGCCTACGCCGAGCTGGCCGGCACCGGACATGCCGGGCTGCCGGTGATCGTGGAGGAGAAGCGAGCGATCCGCGAGTTGTATGCGCAGCTGCTCACCGAGGCCGGACTGGACCGGGTCGAGGAACGGGCGACCCAGCTCGGGATCGTGCACGAAGGACTGATCCAACAACTGGCCGCCGGACAGCATCCGGCCGCCGAACAGCAGGCGTTCGCGCTGGCCGCGCTCGTCGTCGCCGCCCCGTACTGATCACGGTCCTGTCCGTCGACGCCGTCGGGAACCGGCAGGCAACCGAAGCGTTCGGGCCCGCTCGGTGAGGGCGAGCTGTGTGCCCGCCCCGGCGACCACCTAAACTCGCCTCGTGGCGAACGCAGGATGGTATCCGGATCCGGGCGGTCAGCAAGGCATGTACCGCTACTGGGACGGGCATGCCTGGTCGGCGGCAACCTCGTCGACCCCGTCCGCCCCGCCGCCCAATCAGGGCATCGGGACCGGCCAGCCCGGCAGTTCGGGGCAGGGTGCCGGGCAGCAGCCCTTCGGTAGCGGACAACCGGGTCAGGGCCAGCAGCCGTACGGGCAACAGCAGTACGGCCAACAGCCGTACGGGCAGCAGTCGTACGGGGGCCAGCAGCCGTACGGGGGCCAGCAGTCGGCGTACGCGAACTATCAGCAGCAGGCCGGCAAGAAGAAGAGCGGGGTCGGCTGGTGGATCGGTGGCGGCGTCGTCGTGGTGGCGCTGATCGTCGTCGTGGTGTTGCTGATCCGCAACCTGGGTGGCGGTTCGGGGCTCGACCCCACCGACCCGAGTGGCGGCGGCTCCGAAGATGCCTGCCCGACGACCACGCCGACCGCGGCACCGAACACGACCTCTCCCGACGGTCGGGTGCACGGCGGCCCGGTCTCCTATCCGCAGTTGCCGGCTCCGTGGAAGGCGCCCTACACCGACGACCGGGTGCCGTTCGGTAGCGACGTGCTGCAGCAGTCGATCACCATCGAGAGCAATTACGACGGCGGCGGTTCCAGCTGGGTGGCGTCGATCCTGGTCGCCCAACTGCTCGCCGGTGACGGCTTCTTCACCCCGCAGCAGGGGTCGGAGATCGTGGCCAAATGCGTGGTCGGCGCGTTCTACGGCGACAACCCGGTGCAGCGGCACGACGAGAAGAGCAAGGCGATGAAGGTCGACGGCCACGACGCCTGGTACCTCAAGACCCATCTCACCTTCGACATCGACGGTCTGAAGACCAAGGGCGAGACCGCGATCATCGTGATCGTCGCCGCCGGCCAGACCTCCGGGCTGTTCTACGCCTCGATCCCGGACACCGCCAAGCAGTACATGCCCGACGCCGAAAAGAGTCTGGCCGAGCTCACCGTCGACAAGTAGTCGGACCGCCGATCATGATCGACAGTCGGCTCATGATCGGCAGTCGGCTCATGATCGGCAGTCGGCCAGCCCGTACGTGGCCTTCATCGCCAGCACCCGGGCGGTCGACTGCTTGACCTTATCCCGCAGCTCTTGATCATCGGCGGCTGCGCTGCGCAACTTGCGGATCATCGGCTCGGCCTGGCCCGGATCACCGACGATCGCCAGGTCTCCCCCGGCCTCGACGAACTTCAGCGCGCGTTGACTGCTCGGCACACTGCCCAGCGCCTTGCCCTGCAGGTCGTCGGAGATGATCACCCGGTCGAAGCCGAGATCGCCACGCACCATGTCGGTGACGATGGTCGAGGAGAACGGCGCCGGGTGGTCCGGATCGATCTGGGTGTAGGTCGCCGAGGACACCATCACCATGTCGACACCGGCCTTGATCGCTGCCCGATACGGCTTGATCGCCTTGTCGTCCCGAGTGGTCTCGGTGTCCTGCACGTCGGTCTGGAAGTCGGTATTGCCGCGGACCCGGCCGAGGTTGGGGAAATGCTTCACGCTGGTGCCGATCTTCGCCTTCTGCATCCCAGCGATGAACGCGAGATCGTGCTGCTGCACCTTCTTGGGGTTGGGGCCGTAGCCTCGATCCAGCTGCCCGATCGGCTCGTTGGCGCCCTCCATCGAGCTCGGCACCACGTCGGCCACCGGAGCAAGATCAACATCGATCCCCGCGTCCGCCAGCTGCTTACCCCAGGTGTGTGCCTCGGTGGTCAGCTCGTCGGGGCTCATCTCGGCCTGCTCGACGGCGCTGGGGATGGTGTCGAAGCCGGGACCGGCCAGCCGCTGCACCTGGCCGCCCTCCTGATCGGCGGCCAGGATCAGCTTGACGCCGTGACTGTCGCCGACCCGGTCGCGGATCGTGTCGGTGGCGTTGCGGATCGCGTTCTGCCCCGCCGTCGAGTTGCCGAGCAACAGCACCGATCCGACCTTCAGATCGGCCAGTTGCTGTGCCTGCGCATCGGGCATCCCGGAGGAGTCGGTGCCGATCATGAACAGCTGGCCGACCTGCTCGTTCAACGAGAGTTCACCGGCCAGCTTCGTGCAGGTCTGCTTGCCGCCCGCCGGCGGTTCGGCTGCCGACGACGAGGACTCCGACGGAGCCGACCCGTCCGGGCTAGCTGGCTCCGAGGACGATCCGGCGGTGCCGGACGCCCCGCCGGACGGTGCGGCAGCACTGGAACCGGGAGCCTGCGGTGCCGCGCCGGGGCCGTCGGTCCCGGTGCAACCGGCGACCAATCCGAGCGAGACGACCGCGATCACGGACAGGGCTGGGGCGAGCCTTCGGTTCCTCACCGGTCAGACTCTGCCATGTCCGCCGCTCAGTCGGCGAACTTCAATGCCAGCAGGGCGTTTTCGACCAGTTCGGGCAATGCCGGATGGATCCAGTACTGACCACGAGCCATCTCCGGCGCCGTCAGGCCGAAGCTCATCGCCTGGATCAGCGGCTGGATCAGTGACGATGCCTGCGGCCCGATGATGTGCGCACCGATCAACCGGCGGGTCTGCCGGTCGGCGATCAGCTTGGCGAAGTGTCGGGTGTCCTCCAGCGCCCAGCCGTAGGCGACCGAGCCGTAGTCCTGGATCGCCGCGGTGTAGTCGACGCCCTGCTCGATCGCTTCGGCCTCGGTCAGCCCGACCGAGGCGACCTGGGGGTCGGAGAAGACCGCATGCGGTACGAAGCGATGGTCGGCGGTGATCATGGCGTCCGGGTGCAGCAGGTTGTGCTGGACCACCCGGGCCTCGAGGTTGGCGACATGTTTGAGCTGGTAGGGCGAGCTGACGTCGCCGAGCGCGAACACACCCTCGGCGGCCGTCCGCTGGTAGTCGTCGACGACGACTCGACCTTGATCATCAAGGTCGACACCGGCCGCTGCGACGTCCAGCAGGTCGCCGTTGGGCTGCCGCCCGGTCGCCACCAGCAACAGGTCGGCCTCAAGATCATCACCTCCGTCGGTCTGCAGCTGCACTCCGCCGGCGGTGCGGCGTACTCCGGTGATCGTGGTGTCCTTGCGGATCGTGACCTTCTCGGCCATCAGCTCGGTGAAGCGGGCGGAGACGTCCTCGTCCTCACCACGGAGCATCCGGTCCGATCGCAGCAGCACGGTGACATCGACACCGAAGGCGGCGAAGACGTGGGCGAACTCGGCGGAGATGAAGCCACCACCGATGATGATCATGGACGCCGGCAGCTTGTCGATCCGCATCACGGTGTCGGAGGTGTGCACCGTGACGTCGGAGATGCCGGGGATGTCGGGAATGATCGCGCGACTGCCGGCGGCGATCACGAAGCGGTCGGCGGTGATCGTCTCGTCGCCGACCTGCAGCCGGCGCTCACCGACGAACCGGGCATGCTCCCGGTAGAGGGTGACGTTGTCCGCGCCGGCCCGATATTCCTCACCGCCTGCTGAGATCGGGTCGATCCGGCCGAAGATGCGGTCCCTGATCGCCGGCCAGTCGGCGCGGACGAACTCCAGGTCGACACCGAGCCGTGCCGCCTCCGCGGGGCTGCCGGCCAGGTCCGCCGGCAGCACGAACATCTTGGTCGGGATGCATCCGAGATTGAGACAGGTGCCACCGAAGACGTGGTCCGGTCCGACCCCTTGATCGACCAATGCCACCTGCTGATCGGCGAACTGCTCGTCGACGATCGTGTTGCCCGAGCCGGAGCCGATGATGCACAGGTCGAAATGCCGCATGCCGGAATCGTCGCACGGACCGTCCTCCGTGACTCCGGCACCCTCGCCGCCTCACCCCCACCCGCGCCGACTGGCCCATCCGCACCAGTTGCGTACCTTCGCACCAGGTGTACGTGGTGCGAAGGTACGCAACCGGTGCGAACGGGTGTCCTGGCGGTGCCGCGGGTGGCTCAGCCGAACACCCGCTTCCAGGTCGTGGCGGTCCGCTGGTCGTAGTAGCGGGTGAAGCCGCACGCCCAGCCCCAGTACGTCGAGCCGTCGAGATCACCGCTGACCAGCAGCCGGGTGCCGACCCCGTACCCCGGTGGTGCGTCCTCCTGCTCCACCGGCGCCGGCATCCGCGCCGTGATCTCGGCACCGCTACCGCCGCGGTACCAGGTCCCGACCCGCAGCGTGACGCGGGCCTGATCACCGTGGATCGACAGCTCGGACACCGTCGCGTCGGCCGCCCAGTCCCGCTCGCCCAGTGTGCGGCGGCTGTAGCCGAAAGCGCAGGAGGCCGCTGCTGCGGTGTCGATCGGGCCGAGTCGCGGCGGCGGTGAGGTGGAGGTTGTCTGATCGGGCGAGCTTGCGTTCGGGGCCTCGGGGGCGGGGCCGGGCGCCAGCGGCCACACGACGAGCGCAACCGCGGCGATCACTGCGGCAGCGACCCCCAGGCCGCGCCGGAACCGTACGGCCCGATGCCGAGCCCGGATGCGCTCCCGGAGTCCGGCGACCGTGTCGGTCGGTACCGGGCGGTCGGCGGTCAGTCTGCGATAGGCGTCAGTGAGGATGCGGTCGTCCAGGCCGGGCTGCTGATCGTTCATCGTTCGGCCCGCCCGTCCATCGACCTGATCGCCGGCGAGGCGTCCTTGAGCCGGGCGAGACCACGCGACAGGTGACTCCGTACCGTCCCAGATCGACATCCCATCCGACGGGCGATCTCGGCGACATCGCAATCGTCGACGTAGCGCAGCGCGAGCGCCGTCCGCTGATGTGGTGTCAGGGTGCGCAGGGCGGCGATCAACCAATCGTCGAGCGGCTCGACCTCCGGCATCCGATAACTCTCCGGAGTCCCGCCGCGTCGGGCGAGCTGGGTGTCGCGGCGGATCCGCCGCAGCCGATCGATGTTCAGTCGGATCATCACGGTGCGGGCATAGGCTTCCGGATCGACGAGAGTCTCCCGCGACCAGCGTTCGCCGATCCTGGTCAGCGCCTCCTGCACCAGGTCCCACGCGTCGTGATCGGAGCCGGTCAGCGCCCGGCCGTAGCCCAGCAGCGCACCGGCGGACCGCTCGACGAACACATCGAAACCGTGATCCGGCAGCGACACCCGCCCACCTCCCCTCTGCACCACAGACGGCCGGGCGACCGAAAACGTTGAGATCGGCAGGAAGTTCACCGTCCCCGTTCGCTGTGTTCCGGTCGATCCAGGACGGTCAGGGATCCGGTGTCAGCCTGGGCCGGATCGGGCGATCACCTGGATCCAGTCCTCGCGCCGCCCGGCCCGGTGTTCCAGCGACTCGATCTGCCAGCCCTGACGTTGCAGGACCGACCGCAGCTCGGGTTCGCGCCAGTAGACGAACCAGCGCGGCAGGTCGAGCTTGGCCGCGCTCCAGGACTCGCCGTCGCCTTCCTTGAGGGTGAAGGCGAAGAGCCCACCCGGCCGTACGGCGTCCCGGATCCGGCCGGTCGCGGTCGCGAACTCGTCGCGGGACAGGTGCAGCAGGACCGCGTTGGCCAGCACCGCGTCCCACGGCCCACCAAGATCATCAGTGCGGACGTCGATCAGCTCTGCCGCGGCGCCGGCGGACCGCATCATCTCCACGAACGCCGGCGTCGCATCGCTGCGCTGCACCTGCAGACCCTGGTCCTGGAGGTAGTCGGCGTCCCAGCCCGGCCCACTCCCCAACTCCAGCAGTTTTCCCTGTGGCAGCAGCGATATCAGCCGGTCCAGGAACGGCGCCCGGGTTTCCGGCGAGGTGGGCGTCGTCCGCTCGGCGTAGCGGTCGGCGAGCTGTTGGTAGGTGGCGATCGTGACGTCGCCCTCGGCCCTGGCGAGGATGTGCCGGACCAGTGCGGCGTCCAGGGTGTCGAGCCGGTCGAGCTGATCGCCGGGCCGCCACCACCGTACGGCTGCGATCTCCTCGTTGGGTGCGAAGCCGGGCACCGGGTCGTCGGCGATCGTCGTCCGGTAGACGGCCAGTCGTTCCCGGCGCTCGTCGGGTTGCAGGACGTAGCGGGCGACGCCCGCCAGCACAAGCGCATCCGAACGCACCCCGGTCTCCTCGACCAACTCCCGGACCGCGGTCTGCCGTACGGTCTCGCCCGGCTCGCGTCCGCCGCCGGGCAACTCCCATCGATCCTTCCAGCGATCATGGACCAGCAGCACCGCGTCGTCCCGTTCGACGATCACCAACGACGCCGTCAGCGGGAACCCGTCGCTGTCCTCGAGCCGCGGCTCGGCGACAACCTCGAACCCGGTCAGCCGCTCCCCATCCGCGGTCACCGCTATCGGCTCATCCATCCGATCAACCTAGTGGCGGCAACGGCCCGGTCGCTGTTCTGTCGCTGGGCGATCGTGAGGCTGTGGTCGGCAGATCGGACTGACGGCAACCACAGCCTCACCATCGTCGCAGGCTCAGCTAGGTGGTGCCCGCTACTTGGTGACGGTGCGCGAGGTCGATGCCCAGGTGTCGCTCTTCTCGGCAAGCTTCGCCCGATACTTGTAGGAGGACTTGGTCGAGTAGGTGTAGGAGTAACGACCGCTCGGCGACTTCACGACCTTGAGATTCTTCCAGGTTCCGCCGGAATAGCGCTGGATATACACATAACGGTTCTGATTGACGTAATCCCAGGCCGCCGGGCTGTAGCGCTTCACCGCCCCGCTGATCTTGACCTTCGATCCGCTCCGGGATGCGGACAAGCTGATGTTGGCGTCGTACTTCGCGGCCATCGACTTGACATTCCAGGTGTAGGAAAGGTCGTCGTAGTCGTCGTTCACGACGGTCGAACCTCCGTCGACGACCTTGTAGGAGCCGGCTCGCCATTCGTCGCTGAAGAGGTAGTACTTCTCGTTGGAATCAAACCCCGCCATGACGTAGGAGTCCTGAACACGCGTGCTGCTGTTCGGCCCGACGATGCTGGCCGTCACATAGCTGTATTCGGAGTCCAGACTGCTACAACCGGACTTCGATCCCCTGAAGCTGTACACCCTGGTGTTGCCGTCGATGCTGACCTTGGTCGGCAGGCCGCTGACACTGATGTGGCAGGACGCGGCCGCCGCTTGATCGGCGTTGACGACGGCGCAGGTGCCGATCGCCAGGGCGGAAACGACGCCGAGAGCGGCGGTACGGATTTTGGACATGGTTCGACTGATTCTCCGATCGTGGGGGCGGCCGATTGGCCGACGAGAGTCCGATCACTGTCGCTCACTGGACATGCTGCGACATGTCGCGACCGACTCGAACTGCACGGAGCGTAGCAACGCCCGACCAGCATCACTACCCACACAGAAAAGAGGGGACGAAAGACCCACGGAGAGCCCTTCAAATTGATCATGGGAGAGCCCTTGGACCCGCTTTCCGCACCCTTTGCAGCATCCCGCACCCCGTGCACAGGGTGCGGGAAGTCGCAAAGGGTGCGGGAGGGTGGTCGGCGGCGGGAACCAAACCCTCCGCACCGGGCGGACGGGCTGGACGGGTCGCGATGTCGGTGGTCGTCGGTAGCGTCGCGCGCATGGCTGATGATGCGACGAAGGATCCGACGGCCGAGCCGGGACACCTGCCGGACGGCTACAACGACTCCGGCCGGCAGGAGTCGCTGGAGTGGGCGGTCGTCCGGCAACGACTCGAGCAGTCCAAGCACTTCTGGTTCAGCACTGCCGATGCCGACGGCGCTCCGCACGCCCGGCCGATCTGGGCATCCTGGGTGGATAACACGGTGTATGCCGACGGTGGGGTCGAGGTGACGCGGTGGGGTCGTGACCTGCTGGCCAATCCTCGGGTGCAGGTGCATCTGGAGAGCGCCACCGAGGTGGTGATCGTGGACGGGGTCTTCTCCCGCCAGACCGACCTGACACCCGAGGCGTTCCGGCGGGTGCAGGCCAGCTATCTGTCCCGGTACGCCGACTACCAGCCCGAGGCCGCCGACGGCATGTTCATGATCAAACCAAGGACGGTGCTGGCCTGGCAGCAGTTCCCGGCCGATGTGACGAGGTTCCGCTTCAGCTGACCGACCGGAGCGTCAGGGCCGGGTCCACTGGTACGGCGTGGTGCTGGAGACCTTGATCAACCCGGACCGTTCGAGGATCGGTCGGGAGTATTCGGTGGAGTCGCTGTGCAGCAGCGTCTTGCCCTTGTCCAGCGCCGATCGAGCTCGTACGGCGGTCAGCGCACGATAGATCCCCTTGCCACGCCATTCCGCCAACGTCGAACCACCCCAGAGCCCCGCGAAATCGGTGCCAGCGATCGGCTCCAACCGACCAGAGCTGATCATCGCTCCGTCGGCCTCGGCGACCCACAGCTCCATGCCGTCATCGCGCGCAAGCCTGCGCAGGATGGAATCGGCCCGGTGCTTCGAGACCGGGTCACCGAAGATGTGATCGGCCAAC
Source organism: Microlunatus soli (assembly GCF_900105385.1). Classification (NCBI taxonomy): domain Bacteria; kingdom Bacillati; phylum Actinomycetota; class Actinomycetes; order Propionibacteriales; family Propionibacteriaceae; genus Microlunatus; species Microlunatus soli. Next base: position 2,058,375 of record NZ_LT629772.1, read on the forward strand.
GCGCTCATCGCCCGGACGTCGTGCTCCTCGGTGATCCGGCGCAACGTCACACCGTCCGGGAGCGGCACGTCCGCGGCCAGTGCGGCGGCCGGGCCGATCATGATCGACTCCGGTTCCTCTGCGACGAAGCCGTTGTCGATCAACGCCTCGTGCAGGCCCGGCGCATGGTCATGGCCGCGGGTCTTCCACTCCACCCGGTTGATCTCCGGCTGCTCGTCGAAGTGCCGAACCGCCTGCTCGACCCAGCCGCGGATCGTCGCCGCGTCGGCTCCGCCCAGATCGGCGTAGGTGATGAATCCGCGACCGGATCCGAAATTGACCAGCCGGAGCGGACCGAGCCGTTCCACCGCGATCGCACTCGGGGTCTCGGCATCGGTCCGGAGTTGTTCGTCGTAGGCACGCAACAGGGCGGCGGGATCGTTCTGCACTGTGCCATTCTCTGCGGCCCGGAACGCATCGATCAACGTGTTTGATCAGGTTTCGAAACTACCGGGCCAACCGCATCAGCGAGCGTCCTGACGCGGAGGCCAAGCCGCTCCGTTCACCTTCGGGTCGAGGTCACACTCGTCCGTACGCCCGCGGGACCACGGTTCCGGCAGCCATCCCATCCTCGGGTCGGACGGCTCTACACCCAACGATTCATTTGCTTCGAACCTGCTCGAAGCAGGTACGGGCATCGGCCTCTGCGCGAACACGATGACTCACGTTCTGCAGGACGGATCGGCAGCTGGGCGCCCCTGAATTCAAGATTCTTCGATCTGGGGGGCAACAAAACGCTCCGTCGGCAACTCTCCATATCCAGAACACCATGTCCACATCTCCCGAACCGGAGGCTCAACGATGACCGACCGTCAAAGACGGCAGACCGAATTCATGACGCATCGGAAACCGATTCCGCTGACGCCGTCGCCCGCGACGTTCGCAACTTCCGACGGAAGGAGAATCGCATGACCTCGATCACCGAGCCCACGGACGAGGACGTCCTCGGGATGACTCCGCATCCCCTCGGGAACGGTACGTCGTCGTCCGCTCGAGGCATCGACGAGACCAAGATCATCAACGCGGTGAGCCAACTACTTGACGGACTCGGACTGGACACGACATCGCCCGGGCTCCGGGATACCCCGTCCCGATACGCACGCATGTGCCGAGAGATCTTCGGCGGCTTGCATCAAGATCCACGCGACGTCCTCGGCGTCGCCTTTCCCGAGGGTTATACCGAGCCGGTGATCGTCCGCGACATCAGCTTCACCTCGATCTGTGAACACCACCTGGTCCCGTTCCTCGGCCACGCCCACATCGGCTATCACCCAGGACCCGCCGGAGAGGTGGTCGGTCTGTCCAAGCTCGCCAGACTCGTCGACGTCGTCTCCCGGAGACCAACCCTGCAGGAGCGCATCACAGCAACGGTGACTGACACGCTAGAAGCTGTCCTGGCACCCAAAGGCGTGGCCTGTGTGATCGAGGCCGAGCACTTCTGCATGACGATGCGCGGGGTCCGAAAGCCTGGTTCGAGAACGGTGACGACGGCCTTTCGAGGGATGTTCGCCACCGACGAGTCGGCACGTTCCACCATGCTCAGCATGATGGACATCCGCCGATGACTGCCGCGGAGAGTATCCGTCTGTCCCTGAACATGATCACCAGCCTGGACGGCGCCATCAGCTATCACAATCGCGGAAGCAACCTCAGTTGCGATGTCGATCGCGACCGGATGCATCGACTGCGGCGGGACGCCGATCTGGTGATCGTCGGAAGCCGAACGGCAACCAGCGGGCGGTACTGGCGCGACGACTTCCTCCGCCGGCACAACGCCGCCGGACTGCCACGTATCGGTGTCGTCAGCACGAGTCGCTGGATCGCCGGCGAAGACGTCCCGCACACCCTCATCACGACCACGACGAACGTCGACGCGAACGCCGAGTTGGTGATCAAGGCAGGTGGCGCCATCGTGGATTGGCCCACAGCGCTGGCGAGGATGCAGGAGCTCGGCTACCGAAACGTACTGCTGGAAGGCGGTCCGACGACCTTGTCCGGGGTCGCCTCGGCAGTGCCGATCAATGATCTTCACCTCACGATCGCGCCGTACCTCATCGGCGGCAAGGCCGAACGCGTGATCTGTACCCATCGCGAAGACCTCAGCCGCTACCGGCTCCTGAACCACCAGCAGGTGGATGACTACATCTTTCTCGACTTCACAAGGAAATCCTCATGTCCAACACCGTCCTGAATCCGCCGGCCGCAGCGGCAGCCGGAGACCAGCCCGTCGCCGGGGAATCGCTCCCGCCAGAGATACTCGTCGACCGCGCAAACCAGCTACGGCGGACCGCAGTCAGGATCTGCCGCGATGCAGCCAGCGGTCACATCGGCGCCTCCACCGGCGCGGCGGAACTCTTCACCGTCCTGTACTTCGGCGGTGTACTGCGCTATTCGGGCACCGACCCGCGGCATCCGCTGCGCGACCGTGTCCTGGTGCGCGGTCACTTGGGACCACTGCGCTACCCGCTCTTCGCTCACCTCGGCTGGGTCGACCCGTCCGAGTTCTCCGGCTACCGTCGGCTCGGCTCGCGATTGCAGGGGCACGAGGAGCACGCGCTGCTCCCCGGTGTCGACATCACACCGAGTGGCTCACTGGGGATGCTGCTGTCCTACGGGACGGGATCGGCACTGGCTGCCCGCGACAACGGACACAGCTTCCACACCTGGGTCTTCATCGGCGACGGCGAGGAACAGGAAGGCAATGTCAGTGAAGCGGCCAGACACGCCGCGACGTTGCGTCTCCCCGGACTGATCGCCGTTCTGGACCGAAACGGTGCACAGCTGTCCGACCCCGTCGGTCAGGTCGACAGCACCAACATGGAGGAATTGTGGACCGCCTACGGCTGGCAGGTCGTCAGCCTCCGCGACGGCCACGATGTCGCGCAGATCAAAGCGGCGTTCCGCACTGCGCAGGACAGATCGGACTCAGGGCCGGTGATCGTGATCGCCGACACCCACAAGGGACACGGCCTGGAAGGAAATCGCGCGCACTACTCGGGCTATCACACCATCGGCGTCACGCCATCCGAGGTCGTCGACGAATTCCTGACCGAGGACGGCGAAACGATGGTTCCTACTCACCGCGTGGTTCGGCCCAGCGACTCCCCCGAACCGCTGCGCCGGTCGATCTCGATCACACCGTCGCAGGAGACTCCTGCACACCTCGATCAGGCACAGTTCGAGTACTTCTCCGAACTGCGGGCGAGATGGGACGACCGGATCCACGGGCACCTCTACTTCATGAGTGGTGACACAACACCGGCACCATTTGTCGACAAGCTGCAACTCCGCGACTTCGCCCGCTACCACAACGTCGGCATTCGCGAGCAACACCTCGCGGGAATGACCCATGGCCTGACACTCACCGATCCACGGTGCACGGTGATCCTGAACACCATCGACGCGTTCAGCTATCGATACTTGGATCAGTTGAACTCGCTGGTGTACGGCGGCGGACGGGCGCTGATTCTCGGCGACGTGGCCGGAGTCACGAACGGCCGCAACGGGGCGAGCCACCAGAGTTCGGGCCAAACCGCTGCCCTGCTTGGCATTCCGGGCCTGTCGTTGCTGGAGCCGGCGGATGTGACGGACCTCTTCGCCTGTCTGAATCGTGGCCTGTCCGAAAACGCCGGCGCGACCTACATCCGGATCCACAGCTCTCACGTCGATCATCAGAGCTTCGTCCCTGCTACCGAGCGTTCCCTGCGGTGGTACGTCTCCCACGACACAGCGGCACCCGAGGTGACCGTCATCGCGTCCGGGATGAGCGTCGGGATCGCGCTTGACGCGGCTCGCCGGTCCACCGTCCCGACACGCGTCGTCACCGTCATAGACCAGGAGTCGATCGATCCGTCAATCGCCGACGTCATCCCCGAAGGCGCCGACGTCGTGTTCGCCTACAACGGAAATCCGCAGCCGTTGCGTTCACGAGTCTGCGAAGCGCTCATCGCGGCCGGGCGAGGTATTCGCCGAATGCGTTCGTTCGGGTTTGTCCGTGGGACATCGGGCACCGTCGAGGAGCTCCTCGGCCACCACCGGATGACGGCAGACGATATGTCGCGCGCGCTCACCGAACTAGCGAGTCAACCATGATCGGCGCGCCCGCCGGTAGCTATCGCGGCACGGTCGGTCGATGCTGTATCGCGGCAGCCGGCGACGGGCACGTCCGCCGAGCTGCCCCGGTTGCTGCGGTCTGGCAGGTCGGCGCCGTCGCGGTCAAGTGCTATACCGACCTGCCCGGGCGACCCGCGACGGAGCTGGCGGAGCAGTCCGCGGAGCTTTTCTCGACGATCTGGTCCGCGGACGATCCCGATGTCACCGCGCCCGAGGTGCTCCAGGTGCATGTCGGTCCGCGGCATGCCGCACTGCTGACCCGATGGATGCCTTGGCCCCGGTTGTCATCTGGCGATCTGAGTCTGCGTACTGCAGTTGATCGCGTGCGGAGACTGCACGAGATCTGGGGAAGTAACGGACAGCTCAACCGCGTGCGTTGTCACGGTGATCTTCATCCGGGCAATCTGCTGGCCGCCGACAACGGCACCGCCTTCGTGGACTTCGATCTATCCACCTGGGACCTGCCGGAACGTGATCTTGCGCAGCTGGTCGTCAACTTCGGCGGCCCCGATGACTTCGAAAAGGTCCGCGGCTGGTACGGGCTCGACCCGGATCAAGATCGTGAACGTCGATTGCTCGACTACGCGATGGACAAGATCGAACGGATCGCTGACTACTACCGCCGCAACAGCGGATCAGTTTCTCTGACAGGCGATGGTGTCCGCAGACTGCGAGAACTTCGCCGGCTTCTGGTCAAACCAGGCGGTCGGTGATGATGAGATTCTGGGATTGCTCTGCCGGGCAGCACCTCCGGTCCTTGAACGGTCGGCAGGTCGACGTCGCCGACTTGATCGATATCGCCCGTGCGCGCGTGGCCCGGGGGTCGGAGCGGCAATGGCCGGCACAGTGGACCACCGATTGGCTCGCCAGCTTTCATCCGACGGCAACGCACAAACCAGCCCGATGGCAAGCCGCTGTCGGGGTGGCCTGCACAGCCTTCAGCGGCACCTGGCCGTCGCATCAGGAGATCCGCCACGGTCGCGAGCTGATCGATCGGCTACCTCGCGACCGCCGTCGCGATCTCGAACGAGAAGACGTCCTGGGGATCCTCGCACCGCTGCTGTGTGGCTTCCGCTTCAGTCGTGAAGCCGACTTCGTCGACGGAGCGAATCGGCACCTGGAAGGTGCGACCGTCTTCGGTCGGCTGTTGGACGAGGATCCGGTCACGGTCGTCTCACCACTGTGTGCGCACCGCGAAAGTGCCTCGATCGCCAAGGCCCGGCTGGCAGATGTGCCCTTCCTCCCGGCGGCCCGACGGGCGCTGGCTCTGCTGGCCAGCTTGGCTGGCAACAGCCGCTGCAGCACGGCACAGGTACGGCTGCTGCAACAGCCACCGACCGAGCGTGCGTCATCCTGCTTGCGCCCGCAGGTGTTCGCCCGCTACGCCGACGCCGGCGAGGTCGACGTGCTGTTGCACACCTTGCGCCGGCATCAGGAATTCCTGGCCACGGTTGCGCAGGAGTACTGCAGGCCGGGGTTGGCAATCACCAGCAGCGATCTGGACCCGCTCTCGACGGCGGCGGACGCAGCACTTGATCGCGAACTCGGCCCGACCTGGAGTCGTGCACGCACAATTCCGTCGCCATGGGCCGGCGACGCCGTGGTCGACAATGCGCTTTCGGACGCCCTTCCGCATGTCCGTCGGCTGATGCCGGAGATCGGTGAGTTGGCCTTCGCGGTTCCCAGCAGCCGAGAGCACTCTCCCGACGCTCGGCAGGCCGTCGAGTGGTTCGCCGGTCGCACTGAGATGACGCCGCTGGGGCGGGCCATCTACGAGTTCGGCTTCTACCGCGAGTGGGCGCGATCGGTGAGCACGACGGCGGGTATCGGCATCGGCCTCGATCGCGATTGGTCGCGGTTCCAACGGCTCGCCTGGGAACAGGCGTTCGCCGGACAGGGCGTGCCGCTGCTGTACGCCCGTCGAACCAGTCGACCGAGCCGCGCCGATGGACTGGCCGGTCTGAGTTTCCGGCAGTTCTGGCGCGCACCCGACGATGAGGAGAGTCAGTCATGATCATCAGCGTTTTCGAGGGACTTCATGATCTCCCCGACGAGTGGCACACGAAGGCCGCGACAACAGGTTTCTACCTCCGTCCGGACTTCCTCGGATATGTGGCCAGTGTCAGTCCCGACCGATGTCTGCGGTTCGAGGAGTGGTCCGATCAAGGACTCCGGGCTGCTCTGCCCGGCTGGTTGTGGTCCGGTGGCGGCCATCCCTACCTCGATCCGGTGAACCTGTTCGAAGATCTCGGCGTACGGCCCGGCAGTCATCTGCTGCTGGGATCACCGCGCGCATTCGCTGGACAGATCCTCGGAGCGGAACGGATCTCGGACTGCAAGCTCGGTCCCGGAGTCGCCCGATGGGCGACAGACCAGGGGACGGCGTCGGCCATCGGCCTCTACTTGGATGCAGCGAGTTCGGTCGCCCTGTCCAACGACCCGTCGCACACCGCGCTGCATGACTTCGACACTGCTGTCGATGTCCCCACATCATTCGATCAATACCTGACGGCACTACCGAAGGGCCGTCGCCAGACGGTTCGGACGGAACGGTCGACGTTCTCCAGGTTCGCCGACTCCATCACGGCCGAGAGCGCATCGGCTGTCGCCGACGAGTTCGCGCCGCTGGTCGTTGAACACGAGGCACGGTACGGCCGGACGCTGAACACTTCGACTGTCGCTGCCAACCTCGTCGCCCAGTCGGAGGCGATGCCTGGAGCAGTCCTCGTGCTGGCTGCCCGGGACCGAACGGGAGCGATGGTCGCGGGATCGGTGCTCTATGTCGATTCGCACGCCGTCCACGTCCGGATGGTCGGGCTCACCGAGGAGGCGCGCCGTGCGTTCGGCTACTTCAACGTCATGTTCTACGGCCCGCTCGAGATCGCGATCGCCCGCAGGCTGCGACGTCTGCAACTCGGCGTGACCGCCTTGCAGGCAAAGGTCCTGCGCGGCGCCCACCTCGAGCCGAGATTTGCGGTCCGTCTCGATTGTCCCTGGCCGCGGGCGGCGGCACGGAGCCGAGGCGCTCGACACCTCGCCGAAGCGGCCGAGCTTTCCGGATCGTTCCCTTGGGCGCTGCCGCCCGCTGTCCGTGAACAGATCTCGGAGATCGCCGATGTCTGACCAATCGGCGGTACGGCGGTTCTGTGCTGCCACGGCAGTGTCGCTGACCGGCGACGCTTTCACCGTCATTGCCTTGCCGTTCGCCATCCTGGCCGGCGGCGGGACCGCCGGCGACATCGGCTTCGTGCTCGCTGCCCGGGCCACGACCGCCGTCGTGTTCCTGCTGTTCGGCGGCGTCATCGGCGATCGCTTTCCGCGCAAGAACATCTTGATCATGGCAGCGCTCGGGCGAGGGCTGGTGATGGCAGTGATGGCCGTGCTCTGCCTCCCCGGGATGTACAGCACCGCAGGCTTCGTCGCGCTGCAGGCGCTGCACGGCATCGCATCCTCGGTCACCCTGCCGGCAACGACCGGCCTGGTCCGTGATCTTGCCGGCCCGAGCGGTGTGCTTCGGGCCAACAGCCGGATCACCATGATCAGAAATGTGACGACCACCGGCGCGCCGGTCGCTGCGGGAGCGATGTTGGCTGTGCTGATTCCGTTCTGGGGGCTGGCGATCGACGCCGTGTCCTACGGTGTAGCCGCACTGCTGTACGCGACACTGCCCGTCCCCGCCCGCCGGAACGGTGGCACCGGAATCCTCACCGATCTCAAGGACGGTTGGCGCGCCTTCATCAGCTTCCCCTGGCTCTGGCGAGGAGTGGCGATGGCCGCAATCTTTCAGCTCGGAGTCCTCGGCCCGGTGGCCGTCCTCGGCCCGGTCGTTGCTCAGGACGAACTCGGCGGCGCATCGATCTGGGGATTCATGACCGCGGCGAACGGCCTCGGCGCTGTCATCGGCTCGTGGGTTGTGTCGAAGGTTCAGCTCAGGGATCCACTCCGCTGGTTCTACTTGTCGCTGCTCCCATCTGCGGCCGCGCCCATTGCATTGGGGCTGACCTGGCCGCTGTGGGCGCAACTGATCGCGCAGGCCGCGGCTGGTTGGACTCTCGCCTTCGGAGGTGTGCTCTGGGAAACGGTCATCCAGACCGCTGTTCCGCCCGACCGCTTGTCCCGAGTCTCGGCCTACGACTGGTTGGGGTCGTCGGCACTGCGACCGCTGTCCTTGGCCACCGTCGGCCCACTGGTTGCCGTCATGGGCCCGGCCGGCCTCCTGATCGGCGTGTCGACTGCCCTGGTGACGCTGGCCGTCTTCTGCTCCATGAGCCGTCGCGCGACGTCCTACCAGGTCGCGGAGATCACCGCGCGAACGTGAGACTCAGATGCCGGCGTAGGAATGCAGGCCGGAGAAGAGCAGGTTCACGCCGATGAAGTTGAACCAGAAGGAGGCCAGTCCGATGATCGCGATCACCGTTGCCCGGGTGCCCTTCCAGCCGGCGGTCGAACGGGCGTGCAGGTAGCAGGCGAAGATCACCCAGGTGACCAGGGCCCAGACCTCCTTGGGATCCCAACCCCAGTAGCGGCCCCAGGCGTACTCGGCCCAGATCGCACCGGCGGCGATGGTGAAGGTCCACAGCGGGAAGCCGAAGGCGAGCACCCGGTAGGCGACCACATCCATCCGGCGGGCGTCGGGAAGCTTGGCCAGATAGCCCTTCACGGTGCCTCGCCGCTCGACGCGACTCTTGATCAGATAGAGCACCGAGACGAGTCCGCCGATGTTGAAGGCGGCACCACTGATCGAGGCTGCGGTGATGTGGATGACGAACCAGACCGAGTGCAGCGACGGCACCAGCGGCGCGACGGCGACGTAGAAGACGGTGATCGCCAGGCCGTTGCCGATCGCTGCCAGCAGCGTCACCGGCAGCCCCAGCCAGCGCATCCCCATCCGGGCCAGCACCAGGTAGGCCGCGACGATGATCACCATCGCCATCGTGGTGAATTCGTACATGTTGCCCAGCGGCCAGCGCTGGGCGGCGATCCCGCGGGCGGCGACGCCGGCCACCGAACAGGCCAGCGCAAAGATGGTGAACATCACGCCGAGCCGACCGAACAACTCCGAGCGCTGACGCGAGGTCAGACCGCGGGAAGCTCCCGGTGCAGAGGTCACCGGCCCGTCGACGAGCTCAGGACCGTTGCCGGAACCGGCCTCAGCACCGCCGCCGACTCCGGCGCCGACAAGCTCGCGAGTGGGCGTCGCCTTGGCGACGGCGTCGGTGCTCCTGGCGGCGGCCCATTCCACGCAATGCATGATCAGCGCCAGCAGATACAGCACCACCGCGGTGACCATCGCCAGACTGGAGAAGTACTGCGCCGTCATGTCGTCTCCTGCGCCCTCATGTCGTCTCCTGCCCGCTCGAGTCGTCACCTGATGGCGTCGTCGCCTCGGCCGGCGGGACGTCCGGATCACGTACATCGTCGGGTGCGGTCAGTCCGAGCTCGTCGACCAGGTCGGCCAGATCCTCCTCCAGCCCGGTCCGAGCGTCGGCTCGATCGAGCCCGGCGATCTCGAACACCGTACTACCTCCTGTAGTACGAACGCGAGCCCACACCCGACGCGGTCTGATGAACAACGAGAAGCACAGCCCGAGCACGGCCAGCCCGATCGCGGTGATCGCGATGTAGACGCCGGGTGTGTCGCCGACCTGGAGCTTGACCCACCGCTGGACGCCGTCGAGCTGGATCGATCCCTGACCGTCGGGCAGCTTCTGGACGTAGCCGGGCCGGAGGATGAATCGCATCGGCTGACTCGGGTCCTTCGGATTCTTGATCTGGTTGAGGCCCTTGGTGTTCAGCGAGTAGACGCTCTCCGGCTGCCCGGTCTCCTTGGCCGGCTTGCCGGACCACGCGTTCAGGAACAGCTCCGGGTTGAGCAGGTCGGGGAAGACCGACCGTGGCCCGGCCTTGTCCAGCACCGCACTGGGCAGGAACAGCCCTTCGAAGCCGAGCCGGAGCGGACGGCCGTCCGGGGCCTTGATCGCACCGGCGGAGGTGAAATTGCCGTCCTGCGGCAGGAAGATCACCGGGCCGGAGTAGGCGACGTCGCCGTTGCCGTCCTTGACCGTGACCACCGGCGCGTAGCCCCAGGCGACCAGATGGACCCGGTTGCCGTCGATGTTCAGCGGGTGGTTGACCTGCAGGGTCTCCTGATGTGGTGTGGATCCCGGCTTGTCGGTGACCGTGACCCGGGCCTTGAACTCACGGGCCGCGCCGCGCTGCACCTCCCCTCGTTCGAAGGCAACGTCGAAGCTGTCCACCGTGATACTGAACGGGCTCAGTGTCGCGTTGTCGAACAGCGGCCCGGCCTTGAAGTCGTCGTACTGCGCGAGATTGTTGGCGAAGCCGTTGCCGACCACCACCGAGGAGGTGCCACGGAAGTTGGTCAGCCACACCACAGCGACCCCGATCAGCACGAAGACCATGCTGATGTGGAACAGCAGGTTGCCGGCCTCCCGGAGGTAGCCACGCTCGGCAGAAACCGACCCGTCGTCGTTGACCGCGACCCGATACCGCCGCGCCCGCAGCCCCTCGGCCGCCCGCGCAACAACCTCCGCACCGTCCTCCCCCGCCCCGTCTCCGGAGTTGCCGGACGGCGATTGGGCTCTGGCAGCACGCCGTTCTGACAACGGTGTGGAGCGATAGGCGGGGAGGCGGTGCAGATGGCGTGGGGTGCGGGGTGGTCGGGATCTCAGGGCACGGGCGTAGACCGCGACCCGCGGGATGATGCAACCGATCAGGCTGACGAACAGCAGCAGGTAGATCGCCGAGAACCACGGCGAGGTGTAGACGTGGAAGAGGCCGACCTTGTCATAGATCGGTCCGAGCGTGGTGTGCTGTTCCTTGAAGGTCGACACCTGCACCGGCGAGATGCTCTCCTGCGGCACCAGGGTCCCCGGAATTGCGGCCAGCGCCAACAGGAACAGCAGCCCGAGCGCGGTCCGCATCGTCGTCAGCTGGGTCCAGACGAACCGCAGACCGCCGAGCAGGCCGAGCGCCGGAGCGTCACCACGCCCCTTCGGTCCCTGCGCAGGTTGGTTCGCTGCCCCGTCCCGCTGGTCGGTCCGGTCCTTCTCGGTGGTGGAGTCAGTCATCCCTCAGATTCCCGGTACGAAGTTGCCGGCCCAGCTGGTCAGCTGCAGCATCAGTCGGTTCCAGATCCCGGTGATCAGCAGCAGCCCGACGATGATCATCCCGATCCCGCCGACCCGCAGCACCGTCTGTTGGTGCCGCCGCAGGAATCCGATCGCTCCCGCCATCCGGCCGTAGGCGACGCCGGCGACGACGAACGGGATCCCCAGACCCAGCGCGAACACGGCGGCCAGCACACCGCCACGGACCGCGGTCCCCTCGTTCAACGCAAGATTCAGCACGACCCCGAGGGTCGGCCCGATGCAGGGCGTCCAGCCGAGCGCGAAGACGACGCCGATCAAGGGCGCCGCAGCGACGCCGACCACCGGGATCCGGTGGATCCGCAGGTCGGTCTGGCCGATCCTGATCACGCCGACGAAGATCAGGCCGAGCACGATGATCAACGCACCGAGGACCCAGCTGATCTGCTGACGGTATTGGTAGAGCAGGCTGCCCAGGCCGCCGGCCAGCGCTCCGCTGCTGACGAAGACAACGGCGATCCCGACCACGAACAGGCTGGTGCCGGCCAGCATCCGCCAGCGCTGCCTGCCCCGCGGCCCTTCGATCACCTGGGCTGCCCCGAGACCGCTGGCGTAGGCGAGATAGCCGGGAAGCAACGGCAGCACGCAGGGCGAGAAGAACGACACCAGCCCGGCCAGCAGGGCGACCGGAATGGCCAGCAGCATGGTGCCGCCGACCGCCGAGGCGGCCCAGCCGCCGATGTCGAGTGGCGCGATCATCGGCGTGATCATGATCAGTCCCGAGTCCATGATCATTTACCGGCTGCCACGTCGCTGATGATGTCCACCAGGGTGGCCTTGCTGATCGGCCCGAGGATGCGGACGGCGACCCGCCCTTGCTTGTCGATCACCATGGTCGACGGGATCGCGCTCGGTGGCAGATTCTCGAATTTCACCACCTGCGAACCATCGGGATCGTAGATGCTCGGGTAGTCGATCTTGTTTGCTCGTTGAAAAGCGCGCGGCTGAGCGACGCCGGAGTCCCGGCTGTCGATGCCGATGAACTGGGCCGTGCCGGCGGTCTCGGCACTGGCTTCCTGCAGATCCGGCGCTTCCTTGCGGCACGGGCCGCACCACGAACCCCAGACGTTGACCACGATCACCGTGCCGGCGTGGTCGGCGCTACTGATCGTCTTGTCGGTGTCGGCCACCGACGGCCCGCTGATCACCGGTGCCTGCTTCCGGTCCTTCACCGGCACCCGGGTCAGCTGGTTGTCGCCGGCTACGTACCCGTTCTCGCTGCCGGTCTGGGAATTCTGCCCGGCACTGTTGGTGCTGCAGCCGGCCAGACCGACCAAGATCAACAGCACCGCGACCACGGCCACCCGGGGTCCTGAGGCTGTCGACAAGGCTCCGGGTGTCCGATACGGGGTTCTTCGGTCAGCAGTCATCAGGCGCCGGCGACGAACTTCTTGGTCTGTTTGCCGGGCAGCAGCGCCGCCGCCGGCTCGGAGTAGGAGACGCCGGCGATCCGGCCGTCCAGGAAGGTGAAGGAGGTGATGCTGGCCAGCGTGCATTCGCGTTTGCGCGGATCGTGGGCGAACCGGCGACCCTCGACGTCACAGCGGGCGATCCAGATCGGCAGCTGATGGGCGACGATGATCGCCTGATGGCCTGCGGCTGCGTCGGCGGCGTCCTGCAGCGCGGCCCGCATCCGGGTCGCGATCTCGGTGTACGGCTCACCCCAGGTCGGCTTCAACGGATTGCGGAAGTACCACCAGTTCCGGATGTCGGTGAAGGCGGAGTTCCGGGATCCGTCGAACCGCTTGCCCTCCAGATAGTTCTCCGCCTCGATCACCCGGCCGTCGATGGTGACCGGCAACTCCAGTGTCGCCGCAATCGGCTGCATGGTCTCCTGAGCCCGCTCCAGCGGCGAGCAGCGCAGGTGCGTCACGTCCCAGCCGGCGACATGCTCGGCGACGGTGTCGGCCATCTGCCGCCCGAGTGCGGACAGGTGGAAGTCGGGCAGCCGGCCGTACAGCACCCCGGTCGGGTTCTCCACCTGGCCGTGCCGGACCAGATGCACCAGGGTCCGGGTCGGGTTCTCGCTCATCAATCCGCCTTGTCGTCGGTCATCGACTCGTGCCGTCAGCCCTGCCTTGTGCAGGTCAGTTCTGCGCCGCAGCCCGGGCGGCCTGCGGCAACGCCGCAACGATACGGTCCATCGCCTCCGAATCGTGAGCCGCGGACAGGAACCAGCCCTCGAACGCACTCGGCGGCAGGTAGACGCCCTGCTCCAGCATGCTGTGGAAGAAGCCGGTGTACGCCGCCGTGTGCTGCGCGGAGGCGCCGGCGTAGTCGGTCACGGAGTCCACACCGTCGGCCACGAAGAAGACACTGAACAAGTTCCCGGCGTGGTTGATGACATGCGGCACACCGGCCGTGCTCAGCGCGTCGTGTACCTCGGACCGCAACTGCTCGGAGTTCTTGTCGACGGTTTCGTAGACCTCGTCGGTGGCCAGCCGCAGCGTGGCCAGACCCGCGGCGGTGGCGACCGGATTGCCCGACAGGGTGCCGGCTTGATAGACCGAGCCGACCGGGGCCAGCTGCGCCATGATGTCGGCCCGGCCACCGAACGCCGCCGCCGGGAAGCCGCCACCCATCACCTTGCCGAAGGTCATCAGGTCACCGGGCACACCGTCCAGCCCGTACTGGCCGGATCGGCTGACCCGGAAGCCGGTCATCACCTCGTCGGAGATGAACAGCGCACCGTGCTGGTGGCAGAGGTCGGCGAGGAAGCGATTGAAGCCGACTCCGTCCTCGACGCCCGGCTCGATCACGCCCATGTTGCCCGGCGCGGCTTCGGTGATCAGGCAGGCGACCTGGTCGCCGTACTCGGCGAACGCCGCACGGACCGCGGCGCGATCGTTGTAGGGCAGCACGATGGTGTCGGCGGTGGTCGCGGCGGTGACCCCCGGCGTACCCGGAATCCCCAACGTGGCAACGCCGGAGCCGGCCGCGGCCAGCAGCGAGTCGACGTGTCCGTGGTAGCAGCCGACGAACTTGATGATCTTGTCCCGGCCGGTGAAACCGCGGGCCAATCGGATCGCGCTCAGGGTCGCCTCGGTGCCGGAGTTGACCAGCCGGACCTGGTCGATCGGGGTGCGGTCGATGATCGCTTCGGCCAGGTCGACCTCGGCCTGGGTCGGTGCGCCGAAGCTGGTGCCGTGCTGGGCCGCGTCGGCGACCGCGGCGAGCACCTCGGGGTGGGCGTGGCCGAGCAGCATCGGCCCCCAGGACGAGACCAGATCGACGTAGCGGTTGCCGTCGACGTCGGTCAGGTAGGGGCCCTTCGCCTGCTGGATGAAGCGGGGTGTGCCGCCGACCGCGAGGAAGGCGCGGACCGGTGAGTTCACCCCACCCGGCGTGACGGTCTTGGCGTGCTCGAACGCGGCGGCGGACTTCGGCACGGACATTGGTCGGGAATTCATCGCTGCAGCTCCGGTCGGGTGGCGTACTCCAGGGCCCAGTAGCTGAGGATGATGTCGGCTCCGGCCCGGCGGATCGAGGTCAGGGTCTCGGTGATGGCGGCGTCGCGGTCGATCCAGCCGCGTTCGGCGCTGGCCTCGATCATCGCGTACTCGCCGGAGATGTTGTACGCCGCCACCGGCACGTCGACGCTGTCGGCGACCCGGGCGATCACGTCGAGGTAGGACAGGGCCGGCTTGATCATCACGATGTCGGCACCCTGCTCCAGATCCAGCCGGACCTCGCGCAGTGCTTCGCGGCTGTTGCCGAGATCCTGTTGATAGGTCTTCCGGTCGCCCTGCAAGGAGGACCCGACGGCCTCCCGGAACGGTCCGTAGTAGGCCGAGGAGTATTTGGCGGAGTAGGCCAGGATCGTGGTGTCGGTGTGCCCGGCCGCGTCCAGCGCCGTACGGAGCGCGCCGACCTGTCCGTCCATCATGCCGCTCGGACCGACGACGTGCGCGCCGGCCTGGGCGTGCAGGACCGCCATCCGGGCATAGAGGTCAAGAGTGGTGTCGTTGTCCACCACACCGTCGGCGGTCAGCACACCGCAGTGCCCGTGGTCGGTGAATTCGTCGAGACAGACGTCGGTCATCACCAGCAGGTCGTCACCGACCTCGGCCCGTACGGCTTCGATCGCCACGTTGAGGATGCCGTCGTCGGCCAGCGCCTGAGATCCGGTGGCGTCCTTCTTGGCGGTCAGCGGGACCCCGAAGAGCATGATGCCGGCCAGCCCGGCGGCGGCGCTGTCGGCGGCAAGCTTGCGGATCGAGTCCAGGCTGTGTTGGTCGACGCCGGGCATCGAGGAGATCGGCCGCGGCTCGGTCAACCCCTCGGCGACGAACGCGGGCAGGATCAGTTGCCGTGGCGCGACGGTGGTCTCGGCGACCATCCGGCGGATCACCGGGGTGGACCGCAGTCGGCGCGGGCGATCGGGCAGATTCGGCACGCTGCACCTCACTTCCTACGACCGACAGTAGTAGCTATTCCGGTGATGACGGAATCCGCCGTCGGCCGCGCCCCGATCAGACACCGGGTGGAGCCGCGGTCGAGGCGCGGATGATGAGCTCGGGCTCGAGCATCAGGTGGCGCTGCGGCGGCGTCCGGCCGTCGAGCACCTGGAGCAGCAGATCGGCGGCTGCCTGCCCCATCCTGTGATGCGGGCGGCGCACCGAGGTCAGCGGCGCCGACAGCTGGGCAGTGAACGGGATGTCGTCGTAGCCGGCGATCGAGAGATCGGCGGGCACCTCCAGGCCGGCCGACTGGACACCCTTCAGGACGCCGAAGGCCAGCACGTCGACCGCCGTGGCGACCGCGGTCGGCCGTCGGGACACCGGTCGCAGCGCCAGCTCCCGGCCGATCTCGACGCCGGCGTCGAAGGACAGTGGGGCCGAGATCAGTTCGGGCTCGAGATCGGGATCGATGGCGATCAACCGCTGCCGAAATCCGGCGTAGCGGGTGCGGACCGGGAGCGCCGCATCCGGATGCCCGACGAAGGCGATCCGGCGATGTCCGAGTCCGGCCAGATGATCGGCGATCAGACCGCCGCCGGTGATGTCGTCGATGGCGACCGACAGCCCCTGCGCGCCCTGTCCCGCGCGATCGACGACGACCATCGGGGTGTCGAGATCCGGTAGCCGATGATCTTCGGAATCCACCCGGTCGTTGGGGATCACGATCAGACCGGCGACCCGGCGGGACGCGTACTCCTGCAGATAGCGGGCCTCGCGTTCGCTGTCCCGTGCACTGTTGGACATCAGGACGGTCCACCGTTCGCCGGCGGTCCGCTCGTCGACACCACGCGCGACGTCCATGAAGCTCGGATTGAACGCGTCCAGCAGCATCAAGCCGATCGTCGTGGAGTAGCCGGCGCGCAGGTGGCGCGCCGCCTCGTCCCGGACGAATCCCAGCTCGGCGATCGCCGCCTCGACCCGCTGTCGCGTCTCGGGGCGCACCCGATCGGGGTGATTGAGGACGTGGGAGACGGTGCCGTGCGAGACGCCGGCCCGGGCCGCGACATCACCGCGGCTGACCCGTCGATTGTTCGGAGCCGGCTGCTTGCCGCCGGGCCGAGTGCGACCCGGGTCCAGTGGCTGCGGTTGGTTCGAGGTCTCCCTTGACACGAGTCAATCATGACACTACCGTCCAGAGAACGCTATTGACACGAGTCAAACCCTGATTCGGTGTCGGATGAGCCGGTCGTCGACGACCGGCCGGTGAGGAGATTGTCATGGTCGACATCCCGGAGCGGATGAAAGCGGTCATCTGTCATGGCCCGGAGAATTACACCCTGGAAGAGATCGATGTGCCGAAGCCGGGGCCGGGTGAGTTGTTGGTCAGGGTCGAGGCGGTCGGGATCTGTGCCAGTGATTTGAAGTGTTATCACGGGGCGGCGAAGTTCTGGGGTGATGCGAATCGTCCGGCGTGGGCCGAGACCGAGGTGGTGCCGGGTCATGAGTTCGTCGGCATTGTGGTGCAGGGCGATGAGCAGGCGCTGCAGGCTCGGGGGGTCGAGATCGGTGATCGGGTGACGGCGGAGCAGATCGTGCCGTGTTGGGAGTGTCGGTACTGCGTGCGGGGGCAGTACTGGATGTGTGGGCCGCATGACATGCATGGGTTCAAGCGGGCCAATCCGGGGGCGATGGCGGAGTACATGGTGTATTCGACTGCGGCGTTGGTGCACAAGATCAGCAAGGATCTGCCGCCGGCGCATGCGGCGTTCGTGGAGCCGTTGTCGTGTTCGTTGCATGCGGTGGAACGGGCCAACATCACTTTCGACGACACGGTGGTGGTGGCCGGTGCCGGGCCGATCGGGTTGGGGATGATCGCGGGGGCGAAGGCGAAGAATCCGTTGCGGGTGATCGCGTTGGATGTTGCGCCGAACAAGCTGGAGTTGGCCAAACAGTGTGGGGCCGATCTGACGTTCAACATCGCCGAGACCGATGCGGTGCAGGCGGTCAAGGACCTGACCGATGGGTACGGCGCCGATGTCTACATCGAGGGCACCGGTCATCCGTCGGCGGTGCCGCAGGGGCTGAATCTGTTGCGGAAGCTGGGCACCTATGTGGAGTACAGCGTGTTCGGTTCCGATGTGACGGTGGACTGGTCGATCATCTCCGATGACAAGGAGTTGAACGTTCTCGGTGCTCACCTCGGCCCGCATACCTGGCCGGCAGCGATCAAGATGCTCGAGTCCGGTGTGCTGCCCCTGGACAAGATCTGCACCCACCAACTCCCGCTGGACAAGTTCCAAGAAGGACTCGACCTCGTCTCCGACGGAGCGAAATCGATCAAGGTCTCACTACTGCCCTGAGAGAGGACCGACAATGACGTCTCCGACACCCACCACCGTCAACGAGTCCGCGGGCGCGGACTACCGAGGTTTTCTCGGCCGGCTCGGCATCCCGCACGTGCTGCGCTGGGGGTTCCTCGGCGTCCTGATCTTCATGACCGGCCACGGCGTCGAGTCCAACTTCATCTCGCCGTTGATCGCCACCGAACTCGGCAACGGCACCGACAACATCGGCGCTGCATCGACGATCATCGCGATGTACGGCATCTCGGTGATCATCGGCTCCTATCTGTCCGGAGCACTGTCCGATCTGTTCGGGCCGCGCAAGATCATGATGCTGGGCTTTGCGATCTGGGTCGTCTTCGAAGCCTTGTTCGTGGTCTCACTGGCCGTGCTGCACTCCGAGCCGCTGTCGCTGATCACCTACTTCCTGCGCGGCTTCGGCTATCCCCTCTTCGCCTTCTCGTTCCTGGTCTGGGTGAACGCCGTCGCCGACGTGAAGCGCAACGGCGCCGCGGTCGGCTGGTTCTACGTGATGTTCACCGGCGGTCTGCCGACGCTGGGATCGCTGTACGCCTTGATCTTCATCCCGATCTTCGGTGGCGGCAACACCGGCGAGATCGGTGCCATGATCAGCGGCTCCGGCCTGGTCGTGCTGGGCTTCATGATCGTCATGATCGGCGTCCAGGAACGCACCGGCCGCCGGCGACTGGCCCCGGCCGACGAGTCGGCCAACAGGGTTGTGCTGAGCGGCGTCCGGCTGGCCGCATCGAATCCGAAGATCTTCATGGGCTTCCTGGTCCGCTTGATCAACACCTCACCCGAGTTCGGGATGTTCGTGATCATGCCGGCCGTGATCGCCACTCAACTCGGCTACGGGCAATCCCGCTGGTTGGCCATGACAGTCTGCGTCTACGCCGGCAACATCTTGTTGAATGCGGTCTTCGGCAACATCGGCGACAAGTTCGGCTGGGTGCGTACGGTCCGCTGGTTCGGTGTCTTCGGCTCCGCCGCCGGACTGTTGCTGTGGTGGTATGTGCCGAATCTGTTGCCGCACAGCGATGTCAGCTTCGTGTTGTCGGTGATCGCCGGCGTGCTGTTCGGCATCATGCTCGCCGGGTTCGTGCCGATGGGCGCGATCATGCCCAACCTGACACCCGACCACAAGGGCGCGGCGATGGCCATGTACACCACCGCAGCCGGCGGCGCCGCGTTCTCCGGTGCCGGCGTGGTCAAGCTGGTGCAGCTGTTCACCGACAGCAATGCCGCCGTGGTCTGGGCCTTCGTCGGGCTCTATGCGGTCGCGTTCGTGCTGGTCGGGTTCCTCAAGGTGCCGCAGGACGAGAAGGGTGCCCGGCAGCACTGATCATCAGCCTGGAACACTGCAGGACACCTGGAACAATCCACGATGAGGGCACACAGAAGGAGTCGAAGGTGACCGAGGTCCTCCTGGGCATCGATGTCGGGACCGCCAGCACGAAGGGCCTGCTGGCCACCCCGACCGGGCAGATCGTGGCGAAGACGGTGCGCGAGCATGCGCTGTCGCTGCCCCGGCCGGGGTGGGCGGAGATGGATGCGGACCAGATCTGGTGGTCGGACATCGTCGACATCAGCCGGGAACTCGCCGAGGCCGCCGACCAGCAGGGCAGCCGCATCGTCGGCGTCTGCGTCAGCGGCATCGGGCCCTGCGTGCTGGCCACCGACGCCGACGGGCGGCCGCTGCGGCCGGCGATCATGTACGGCATCGACATGCGCGCGACCAGCGAGATCGAGGAGCTGTCCGACCGCTACGGCTCGGAGCAGATCTTCCGACGCTGCGGCAAGGTGCTGTCCACCCAGTCGGTCGGGCCGAAGCTGGCCTGGCTGGCGAAGAACGAACCCGAGGTCTGGGCCGACACCAGGAAGATCTTCAACTCCAACTCGTGGCTGGCCTTCCGGCTGACCGGCGAGTACGTCGCCGATCACCAGACCGCCAGTCAATCCGATCCGCTGTACGACATGCACCGCCGGAGCTGGATCGACGACTGGGCCGGTGATCTTGCTCCCGACGTCGAGCTGCCGCGGCTGGTATGGCCGACCGAGGTGATCGGCACGATCTCCGCGGCCGCAGCAGCCGAGACCGGATTGGCCGAAGGCACGCCGGTCAGTGCGGGCACCATCGACGCCTGGTCGGAAGCCTTCGGCGCCGGCGTCCGTCGTCCCGGCGACCTGATGCTGATGTACGGCTCGACGATGTTCTTCGTCCAGGTGCTCGGCGACTACGCCGGCCACGACATGCTGTGGACGACCAACGGCGTGGACCGCGATCAGTACACACTGGCGGCCGGGATGGCGACCTCGGGCAGCCTCACCCAGTGGCTGCAGCAGCTGACCGGTGACGTCGATTTCTCCACCCTGGTGGCCGAAGCCCGCGAGGTGCCGCCGGGATCGGACGGGCTGCTGATGTTGCCCTACTTCGCCGGCGAGCGGACACCGATCTTCGACCCGCGGGCCCGTGGTGTGGTCGCCGGACTGTCCCTGCGACACGGCCGCGGTCACCTGTTCCGGGCCGCCTACGAGGGCATCGCGTACGGCATCCGGCAGATCGTCGGCTTCCTCGGCGAGGTCGAGCAGGGCACGACCGAACGGCGACTGGTCGCCGTCGGCGGCGGCACCCAGGGTGGCCTGTGGACCCAGATCGTCTCCGACGTCACCAGGCTGCCGCAGGATGTTCCCGCCGAGACGATCGGCGCGGCGTACGGCGACGCGCTGATGGCCGCGATCGGTACCGGCCTGGTTGCGGCCGACACCGACTGGGCCCGGGTGCAGCAGACCATCCGGCCGAACCCGCAGACCCGCGAGGTCTACGACCAACTCTTCGACGCCTACGGCCGGCTCTACTCCACCACCCGCGACGACGTCCATCTGTTGGCCGAGCTGCAGGAGCAGTCGGCTACGGACGGCTGACCTGCGACAAGGAGTTCAGTTCTGCCAGATCGAGAACGACTCGATCCGGTCGTTCATGGTCGACCCGACGTAGTCGATGTCGAGGGTGTCGGCGTTCGGGTCCCCCAGGACCAGGACAGGCCACTGAACGACTGGGTATCCCGGCCGATGACCGCGTTACAGCCGGCGCGGGTGCTGAAGCTGGAGATCGTGTTGCGCCAGTCGCTGTCCGTGATCCGGATGCTGTAGCCCTCGAAATCGCAGGGGCCGGCGTCGCCGTAGATGGTCGTGATCTCGCCCGCCGCGGCCTTTCCGACGACGAGGACGCAGTACTGCCGCGCGTCGTCCGCCCTTGCGCGCGCGACCCTCATCGGCTGATGCTGGGACGCTCACGGCCGTCAGAAGACCGAACGCCCACGGTGAGTGTGGCGACGGCCAGTGCGATGGCTCGCCGCGAGAACGATGTGTCATGCTCGGTCGGCATGCGATCTCCCTGAGTTCGCTCGGGGCGTCCGTCCCGATCCTTCGATCTGCGGTGCCGCGGCGACAACCCTCTTCGCCCGAGCCCGAACACTCTCGGCACAGGTCCCCGTACCTCGAGTTGCTCGCGGCGGGCACAATGACGGTGATGTACGTCCGCCGATCAGCTCGGGTCGCGGTGCTCGACGCCGAGGATCGGGTGCTGTTGTTGCACGCCCGGTTCCGGCGGTCGGTGCCGGGTGTCGACCTGGCGTGGTTCCTGCCCGGTGGCGGAGTCGAGCACAACGAGGACCTCACGGCCGCCGCGGTGCGTGAACTGGCCGAGGAGACCGGCATTGCGGTCGATCAGACGTCACTCACCGCACTGGCCCACACCGAGGGCGACGGAACCGTCGGTGAGCTGACCGGCCCGATGCGCGACGACGTGTTCGTCACCAGGGCCCCGTCGACGGCGGTCTCGACGGCTGGCATGGAGGAGCACGAACGTCGCGCCCTGGACCGGCATCGCTGGTGGCCGCTGGCCGCGTTGGCCGACACCGACGAGATGGTCTTCCCGGTCGGCTTGGCAGCCGTTCTTCGCGACTTCACGGCTGCTCACTGCTGGCCCGATCCCCGCCAACTGCCGTGGTGACATCTGCGAGCCCCGGAACACAACATTCCGGGCGCCATCCGACTGCTGGCCATATCCTCCTGGCCATATCCTCCTGGCCATATCCTGCTGGCATGGACGACCCGTACGTGCTCGGCCCGGGGCTGGCGCCGACCCCGTTCACCGCCGAGCAGATACGTGCCGGCTGCCCCGACGGGCACACGGTGTTCATCCGCACCACCGAAGCCGGTGAGGTCAGCGAGTCGGTTCAGCGGTTCGATGCCGGGGACGCCGACGGCGTCACCCTGACCCGGCAGTTCGACGGCGATTCCTTGACCTCGCGCGTCAGTTGGCGGGACCTGCAAGCCCATGCGGCGTTCCCGTCCGATTTCACGACCCGGGTCCAGGACACGATCGCTTCCCCGCTCGGCACACTCGATTGTCTGCGGTACGAGATTGCCGGGGAGCCGCCGATGAGGTTCTGGTTCGCCCTCGATCACCCGGGCATGCCCGTCCGCTACACCGACGGAAACTCGACCACCGAGGTCGTCCGCATCGAGCGCGTCCAACCCTGACCGGCTGCGTCCCGGTGGCAGCTCCCGGCCTTGAGCCAGGACCCGTCGAGGTTAGACACCACAAATCACCGCGGGAACGTGCGCAACCTTGATACATCATGCGCACGCACCTCCCCTGGGCCCCTGCGGGCCTGGGTCAGGAGGAGCGGCGGCGGGACGTCTTGCGTTGGGAGGGCTTGGTGACCGGTTGGCCTTCGGCTACCAGGGTGTCCCGCCGGTTTGCGGCGAAGCCGGCCAGGGCGTCGGCCAGTTCCAGGGCCGACGGCTTGCTGGCCACCACGTCGACGCGGAGGCCGTGTTCCTCGCAGGTCTTGGCGGTTGCCGGGCCGATCGCGGCGATGATCGTCGTGGTGTGCGGCTTGCCGGCGATCCCCACCAGGTTGCGGACCGTCGAGGAGGAGGTGAAGACGACCGCGTCGAACTTGCCGGTCTTGATCGCCTCGCGCACCGGGGCGGCCGGCGGTGCGGCTCGGACGGTCCGGTAGGCGGTGACGTCCTCGACCTCCCAGCCGAGCTCGGTCAGCGCGGCGGACAGCGTCTCGGTGGCGATGTCGGCACGCGGCAGGAAGACCCGATTGATCGGATCCAGCACCTCGTCGTACGGCGGCCACTCGGCAGCCAGACCGGCCGAGGACTGTTCCTCGCTCGGCACCAGGTCGGCCTCGATCCCCCACGCCTGCAGGGCTGCCGAGGTGGTCTCCCCGACCGCGGCGACCTTGAGCCCGGAGAAGGCCCGGGCGTCCAGCCCGTACTGCTCGAACTTCTCCCGCACGGCGCGGACCGCGTTCACCGAGGTGAAGGCGACCCACTCGTAGCGGCCCTCGACCAGGCCCCGTACGGCCTTGTCCATCTGTTGCGGGCTGCGCGGCGGCTCGACCGAGATCGTCGGAACCTCCTCGCTGTGCGCGCCGTAGGTCCGCAGCCGGGCGGTCATCGCGACGGCCTGGTCCTTGGTGCGGGGCACCAGCACCCGCCAGCCGAACAGCGGCTTGGTCTCATACCAGCTCAGCGCGTCCCGGTCCTGCACCGCGGCTCCGAGCGTGATGTGGATCAGGTCGCTCGGCTCCCCCGCCGCGGAGTCGACCTCGGCCGCCACATTGCCGAGCGTGGTGGCAATGCTGATCTGCTCGGTACTGCCACCGTGCAGTGTGATCAGTGCCGGTTCGGCGGCCTCCCGGCCGACCGAGGTGGCGACGTCGACGAAGTCGTTGACCATCCCGACCCGGGTGCTGACCACCAGGGTCGCCGCGCTCACCCATTCGGCGGCCGCGGTCTTGGCGAAGCGGCCCTCGGTGGCGGACACGAAGTGCACGCCGCCGGCATTGTTCAGCGCGACGCCGGCGTATTCGGGGACGGCTGTCAGGCTGCTGACACCGGGGACGACCTCGAAGTCGACACCGCCGCGGACGCAGGCCGCGGCCTCATCGGAGACCGCGTTGTCCAGGAACGGATCACCGCTGACCAGCCGGACCACTCGGGATCCGGCACCGGCGTGCTTGATCACGGTCTTGGCCCGCGCCGACGGCGGCAGCGGCTTGCCTGCCTCGGACAGACCGAGGATCGACACGGCGGCGCCGTCGGCGAGCTTGATCGACGGATGCTTGAGGATCTCGCGCTGCCGCTCGGTGTCCAGGATGACGGCATTGGCCTCACCCAGTGCGGCGATCGCACCGAGGGTCAACAGATCGGGGTCGCCCGGACCGGTACCGACGAAGATCACCCGCCCCCGGGCGGCCGGGGCAGCAGTGCTTGAATTGGCGATGCCGGACGTCGACAAGGACGTCCGAGGCTTGCGGGCCGACGATGTGCTCACTGGCATTTCTCGCGTTCTGTTCCTGCCGGTGCCCCGCATGTGTCCGCAGCCGGTGTGGTCGCGGTCGGCGAAGCTTCCTGGCTCTGCTGCTCTACTCTTCGGTTGTCGGTACGGCTCTGCGTTGTTACGTCGTGCTGTCAGGCAATCCGAACTCGGAACGATCCACCTGGCTGAGCGCCAGCTCTGCCAGCCGGCCTCCGAGCTCGGCCGGATCGGCTGTCGAACCTCGACCGCTCACCATGACCAGTCGTCCCCGATTGCTCAATCGATCCCGTTCACGCGATGGATCCTTCGGGTCGGATCCACCCTCCGAGATGTCGGCTCCGGCCAGGTCCGCGATCCCCTCCGCGGAACGCTCTGCCTGATCGTCCCCTCTCGTTTTCCCAATAACCGCGACGAGAGTCAAATCGGCGCCCGGATACCGGACGGCCCGTCCATCGTGGCCGTCGGCGGGTGCTGAGCTGACCTCGGCACGCGCCCCCACCGGGGCAGTACAACCGGCCTCGAGAACCGCGAGGAATCGCCGTTCGGCAAGGACTTCCGCCCTGGTGGCAGCGTCGTCGAGCCTAGTCAAAACGCGCTCAATCTGCGAATCGAGATCCGTCGTCGTCTCGACGGCGAGTGCACCCTGCCCCGGCGCGGGCAGAAGTCGATCATGAGGCAGCACGGTCGCCGGCAGCCCGCCGATCGTCAGCCCTCCGCCCGTCGCGGCGGCCGCAGACGATTCACTGCCCGGGTCGAAACGACCGAGCCGGCTGAGACCGGCAGCAGCCAGTACGGTGCCGTCGAAGCGACCGCTGCGGACCTGCTCCAGCCGGGTGTCGACGTTGCCGCGGATCGGCTCGATGTCCAGCACCAGGCCATGCTCGGCCGCCAATTGCTGCAACTGGACCTCCCGTCGTGGCGCACCGGTGCCGATCAGCACTCGGCGACCGTCACCGGCCGCCGCCGACCCCGTGAGCAGGCCGAGAATGCTCGGATCATTGACGACCAGAACGTCACGGGTGTCCTCCCGCGCCGGGTAGGCGATCACCTGCAGCCCGTCGACCGACGCGGTCGGCAGGTCCTTGCAGGAGTGCACCGCGACATCGATCGATCCGTCCAACAGCGCATCACGGACCGCCGCGGTGAACACCCCGGTGCCGCCGATCTGCGTCAACTGCCGGCGGTCGATGTCGCCCTGGGTCCGGATCGGTACGAACTCGACCTCGACACCCTGCTCGGCCAACGCGTTCGCGACCAGATCGACCTGGGCGCGGGCCAACGGCGACCGTCGGGCGCCGATCCTCACCCTGCCGTTGGTGGCCGCAGCCGCATTCATACCGGCTCTCGCTGACCCGGTTGATCGAATCCTGGTTGATCGAGTCCAGGTTGATCCTCTGCGCCGGGCTCGATCCCGGTCGCGGCCTCGGCGGACATCACCGCCGCAACGGCCTGCGGGTCGAGTGCGAACAGTTCGCGCAGCGCCGCGGCGTAGTCGACCTGGCCTTGGTTGGCAGCGAATTCGCGGACCCGGACAGTCGGGTGGTGCAGCAACTTGTCCGCGACCCGGTGCACGGTCCGGGCGATCTCGTCGCGTTCCTTCGGCCCCAGTTCGGGAAGCCGACCGTCCAGCCGGCGGAGCTCGGCGGCGGTGACGTCGGCGGCCATCGACCGCAGCGCCACCACGGTCGGCGTGACCTGGGCGGCCCGCCGACGGGCCAGGAAGTCGGCGACCTCGAGCCGGACCAGTTCCCGGGCAGCGTCCACCTCGCGGGTGGTCGCTCGCTCACCGCCGGAACGCAACAGCAGATCGAGATTGATCAATGGCATCAGCTCCGCGATCGCCGGGTCGGCGTCGGCGGGCAGCGCCAGGTCGATCACTGCTCCGATCTCGGTGTCGCGCACCATGTCGACCGACAGCACCTCGCCCTTGGCGCCGGTGCAGGTGATCACCAGGTCGGCTTCGGCGACGGCGGTGTTCAGCTCGCTGATCGGCCGGGCCGTGCCGGCGATCGTCTCGGCCAGCCGTTGGGCCCGTTCGAAGGTCCGGTTCACCGTGGTCACGACGGCGCCCTCGGCGGCCACCGTACGGGCAGCCAGGCCGGCCATCGATCCGGCGCCGACGACCAGTGCGCGACGACCCGCGACCGATCCGAGTTGATCTTGGTAATGCTCCAGCGCGGCGGTGATCATGGAACGGCCGGCGGTGCCGATCGCGGTCTCGGTCTGCACCCGCTTGCCGACCCGGATTCCCTGCTGGAACAGGGAATTCAGCACCGTCCCGACCGTTCCTGCCTGCTGGCAGGAGGTGAGCGCGGACCGCACCTGGCCGAGGATCTGGCTCTCACCGATCACCATCGAGTCCAGGCCGCCGGACACGTTGAACGCGTGCGCGACGGCACCCTCGTCGAAGTAGACCGAGCAGATCCCCCGCAGGGTGGCGACCTCGACACCGCAACTGTTCGCCAGCTGTGCGGTGATCTCGTCCAGCCCGGCGTGGAACCGACCGACCTCGGCGTAGATCTCGGTCCGGTTGCAGGTCGACAGCACGACGGCTTCGTCGATGTGTTCGCTGCGGGCCAAGGAGACCGCCAGCTTGCTTGAGGTGTCGATGTCCATCGCCAGCCGCCCCAGTTGCTCGACCGAGGTGGTCTTGTGGGAGACGCTGACGACCAGGATGCTCACGATGCCGTTGCCTTCTGCGATGTCGCTGTGACGGACCCGGCCGCATCGGTCGGAGTCGCCTGTTGTTTCTCTGACGGGTGTGGTTGTTTCGCTGACGGGTGCTGTTGACCTCGCGGCGGCGGGAGATGGTGCTCCTGCTGCTGCTCGTGATAGGCCAGGATCTGCAGCTCCTGGCCAAGATCGACCTTACGCAGGTTGACGCCCGGCGGCACCGCCAACGCGGTCGGCGCAAAATTCAGGATGCTGCGGATACCGGTCGCGACCAGCCGGTCACAGACCTGTTGGGCGCCGGCCGCCGGGGTGGCGATGATCGCGATCCGGGCAGCGGTCTTCGGCACGATCGTCTCCAGGTCGGCCAGATCGGAGATCGGCACCCCGACCACCTTCCGGCCGATCAGTTCCCGCTTCGGGTCCAGCAGCGCAGCGATCTTGAATCCGCGCGATCCGAAGCCGGAGTAGTTGGCCAGCGCCGTACCGAGATTGCCCAGACCGACGATCACCACCGGCCACTCCTGAGCCGACCCGATCTCGCGGCCGATCTGGAAGCGGAGATACTCCACGTCGTAACCGACCCCACGCGTCCCGTACGTGCCGAGGTAGGAAAGATCCTTGCGGAGCTGGGCGGAATTGACCCCTGCCGCGTCGGCCAGTTCACCACTGCTGATGGTGGCGATGCCGTCATCGGCGATCACACTGAGCGTACGCAGATACACCGGCAGCCGCGCGATGGTGGCGTCGGGAATGCCCTTGTCCGATGCCGGCCTGTCGGGGCGTAGCTGCACGTCCGGTGCCTGCACGTCCTGCGGGCCGAATGCCTCGTCGTCGGAGCGAGGCGCTGAGGGCGTCACGTGCGTTATGCCTCCGATGAGTTCAGGTGTGCTCCGCCTCCACACTCTAGGAGCTTGTGAACGAGAGAACAAACTCCCGGCGAACTGCTCCGCCGCCGGTCAATCAGTGTGGAAGACCTCCTCGGCGGGCGCCCACCAACCGTCGTCGGTGACGGTATCCAGGCGCTCTTGCATCGGATCGGTGATCTCCCACCACTTCCGGGTCGTCGGGTCCTCAGCCATCCGTGCCATGTCGGCTGCAAGGTCGGTGCCGTGGTATTCGAAGTAGGCGAACAGCAGATGTTCCGGCTCACGCAGAAAGATCGAATAGTTCCTGATCCCGGAGTCGGCGATCTGGGCCAGCACCCCTGGCCAGACCTCGGCGTGGATCTTCTTGTACTCCTCGATCGCCTCCGGCTTCAACCGGATGATCTGCGCGACGCGCTGCATACCTCTCCTCACCCCTGATGGCGTTCCCGCGCAGTTCTGGCGTTCCCGCCGCGGCTCCATCCTGCGCGGGAACAGCGGATCTGCGCGGGAACCGGCGGTCGGGTCGGGTCAGCCGGGTGCGGCCAGTGCCGATCGGAGGCGGGTCTCGTCGACCCGCCAGAAGTCGTGCTGCCGGCCGTCCACGAAGGTCACCGGCACCTGGTCGTTGTACTGCCGGCGCAGTTCGGGGTCGGCGTCCACATCGACCTCGGTGTAACTGTCGCCGGTCTCGGCGCAGACCCGGGCCACCACCGTGAGCGCATCGGCGCACAGGTGGCAGCCGTCGCGGGACAGGACCACCACTCGGGCCGAGGATTCGCCGACGATCGCAGGACCGGAGGTCATGACCCGAGTCTCCCACAGCCGACACCACCGGGGTCGCGCGGTGGTCATCGCCCACCGGGCATCCTGCCCGCACCATCCGCGATGCCGGCCGCTGTCAGTTGAGACCACCCCAGGCCTGACGACGCCAGCCGGCGGGCCGAACGCCGATATCGCAACACATGTCGCCATCCGTTCCTGCGGGCCCGACACCCCAGGGCGATATCGCAAGACATGTCGCCATCCGTCCCGGACCGCAAACCGAACGGCGATATCGCAACACGAGCGGCGATCGAGCCGGCGGAGCTCGTCGCCGGGCAGGGTCCGCCGCTGACCGACGGCACACTAAGGTTGTCGCCATGACGACGCCCGACCCTGATCAGGGTGCGACCCCTGATCAGGGCGCGCCATCCGTAGCGGACGCGACCCGCGCCAGGGATGCAACTCCCCGACGAGACGCACCCCCCGCATCGGCCGCTGCCCCCGCACCGGCCGCTGCCCCCACACCGGCCGCTGCCCCCACACCCGAAGCAGCCACCGCACCGGACGCCGCCCACGCTCCCGAAGAAGCGCCCACTCCCGAAGAAGCAGGGGTCCAGCCAGCCGCTCCGGCGCCGCTGATCAAGCCCGATCCGCGGGCGGCCGCGTTCTTCGACCTGGACAACACCGTCATCCAGGGTGCGTCGATGTTCCACCTTGCCCGCGGTCTGTACAAACGGGGCTTCTTCCCGACCCGTGCGATCCTCAAAGGTCTGTGGTTGCAGACCTACTTCCGGATCGTCGGCCGGGAGAACATGCAGCACATGCAGCAGGCCCGCGATTCCGCGTTGTCCTTCATCGCCGGTCACACCGTGGAGGAGATGGCCGCTGCGGGTGAGGAGATCTACGAGGAATCGATCCTGCAGAAGATCTGGCCCGGCACCCGCGCACTGGTCCAGACCCACCTCGACGTCGGCCAACAGGTCTGGGTGGTGACGGCCGCCCCGATCGAGTTGGCCGGGATCATCGCCAAGCGGCTCGGACTGACCGGCGCGGTGGCGACGATCCCGGAGAGCATCAACGGCGTCTACACCGGACGCCTCAACGGCGAGTTGCTGCACGGTCCGGCCAAGGCCGATGCGGTCCGCCGACTGGCCGAGGACCACGGCCTGGACCTGGCGCGCTGCTTCGCCTACTCCGATTCCTACAACGACCTGCCGATGCTGTCCCTGGTCGGCCATCCGTGCGCGGTCAACCCCGATCGACGGCTGGCCCAGCACGCCCAGGAACTGGACTGGCAGGTCCGCGAGTTCCGCACCCATCGGCGGGCCGTCCGGCTCGGCCTGCTGGGCGCCGGAGCGACTGGTGTTGCCGCCGGCGCGCTGGCCGCCGGGATGGGCGTCCGGCGGATGTTCCGGCACTGACCGACGGGGCTCCGCCCCTGTTGATCATGGTCGTCGACCGGTGGTCGGACCGGCCCGACCGGTGATCAGACCGGGCGGAGCCGCAGGCAGCGCCAGGTGTCGGGTCCGACGATCCCGTCGCGCGCGGTCCAGGAGCAGTAGTGCTGCAGATTCCAGACCGCCTTCTTGGTCTTGCTGCCGTAGATGCCATCGACCGAACCCGGGTTGAAGCCGTTCTTCTTCAACAGGCACTGGATCTCCTTGACCCGGTTCCCGGTGGCGCCCGGCCCGACGATCTTGTTCCAGGCCCAGCTGTAGCCTGCGGTCCAGCCGCCGTAGTGCGCCGTGTTGCGCCAATAGACGTGACAGGACGCGTACGGCTGCACGCTTCGGGTCGCCTCGGTCGGTGCCGCTCCCCGGTCAGCGCTCGGTGCGGCGGTCGCCGTTGCCACCGACCCGGCCGCCAGCGCGAGTCCCATCGCTGCTGTTGCAGCGGCTCGTGCGATCTTCATGATCAACCCCTTCGTTCTCCTGCAGCCGGCATTCGGCTGCCGACCGCAGTACGCGACGATCGCGTTGGCATCAGCCTCGGACGAGTCGCTGAACCCGTTCTGTGGTTAACCTGAAGTCGCGTCGCAGACCCCACTCGGACCGGACCCTCCGGTGCGAGGCGGCCCGGAACATCACGAAAGTGACCACACCGTGCTGATACGCGTGCTCGGCCCGCTGGAGGTACAGACACCCGACGGCTGGCGTCGGATCGGTGCGCCGAAATGGCGTGCGCTGCTGGCCCGGCTGTCCCTCGACGCCCACAGCCCGGTCTCGGTGGATGCGCTGATCGATGAACTGTGGGGCGACCGGCCACCGCCCGGCGCGGTCAACCAGATCCACGGGTACGTGTCCCGGATCCGGTCACTCTTCGGTGACCGGGGACGTAGCGTGCTGGCCACTCGGTCGCCGGGCTATGAGCTGGCGGTGGACACCGACGATCTGGACCGGCTGTCCTTCGAGCACTGGGCGACACGGGGTGACGGCGCGATGCGCCGAGCCGATCACCGAGCGGCCGCCGACCACTACTACCGCGCACTCGGCCTGTGGCGCGGGGCGGCCTACACCGATGCGGCAACGGGCGAGGCCGTACGCCGTGAGGCCGACCGGCTGACCGAGCGACAGCTCGCCGTCCAGGAATCCCGGATCGACGCCGACCTGGCGCTGGGGCGACCGGCGGTGGAACTGGTCGTCGAACTGGAAGCCGCTGTCCGGACACACCCGTTCCGCGAGCACCTGCACGAACAGCTGATGCTCTCCCTCTACCGGAGCGGACGGCAGGCCGACGCGCTTGCGGTGTACCGCTCGGTGTACGACCGGCTGGACGACGAGTTGGGGGTCCGACCGGGCGATCCGCTGAATCGGCTGCAGCAGCAGATCCTGGCCTCCGACCCCGATCTGACTCCGAGCACCCCAGGATCGGCGCCGGCACGATCCTCATCCACGGCGCCGGAGTCGACAGTCGGCAGCGAGCCCGCGGTCCCCCGCCAACTGCCGGCCGACGTCGCCGACTTCACCGGCCGGGGGTCCGATCTTGCGGCCCTGGACGATTGGCTGGAGTCTGCTGATCATGGCCGCGCACCGGCGGCGATCGCATTGATCGCCGGCGGCGGATTCGGCAAGACGGCGCTCGCCCTGCACTGGGCGCATCGCGTCGCCGGTCGATTCCCCGACGGCCAGCTCTATCTCAACCTGCGCGGCTTCTCCGGCACTCCGGCGCTGTCGGTCGATCACGCACTGGCCTCCCTGCTGCACGCTCTGCAGGTGCCCGCCGATCAGGTGCCGAACGATGTCGATGAGGCCGCGGCGCTGCTCCGGACCCGGTTGGCGGATCGCCGGATGTTGATCATGCTGGACAACGCCGCTGACAGTGATCAACTGATCCCGTTGCTGCCCGGCAGCGGCGGCAGCCGGACGATGATCACCAGCCGGGACGCTCTGCCCCGACTGCAGGCCCGCGGCCGGGCCGGCACCCACCGGATGAACGCACTCGAACCGGCGGAGGGCCGTCGGCTGGTCGCGATGATCATCGGCCAGGAACGCGCCGCCGCCGAGCCCGATGCGGTCGATCAGTTGGTCCGGCTCTGCGCCGGACTGCCCCTGGCAACGCGGATCGCGGCCGCCCAACTGGTCGGCCATCCCGATCTCACGGTTGCCGACCAGGTCGCCGAGCTGCTCGGGGATGATCATGGACCGCCGCGGCTGACCGCACTCGATCTGGACCGCGACGATCCGGAGGTATCGGTACGGGCAGCGTTCGAGCTGTCACTGCGTCGGCTGGCCCCGGAGCTTCGCCGGCTGTTCTGCCTACTCTCGTTGATTCCCGGCGACACCTTCGGACCGTCGGCAGCAGCGGCACTGACCGGATACGAGCCCGACATCGCCCGCAACCGTCTTGATCAACTGTGCGCTCGCGGCATGCTCACCAGCACCGGCCGGCTCCGCTACGGGCTGCACGACCTGCTGCGCAGCTACGCCTCCGAACGACGGACGTCGGAGATCGAGCGCAGCGAGTCGACAGCGGCCCGGAACGCCTTGTTCTGCTGGTATCTGGCAACGGCTGCCGGTGCCGTCGAGCAGGCCGTCCCGGCCATGGTCCGACTCCCGGACACGGTTCCACCGGCCCACCCGGAGACCGGCTTCGACAGCGCGGCGACGGCTCTGCAGTGGTTGGACGTCGAACGGGCGGAGTTACGAGCGCTCGCTGCCGATGCCGTACTCGACCCGGATCGCCCGGTCTGGCTGTTGGCCGACACACTCCGGGCCTACTTCTTCCACCAACGCCACCCCGACGACTGGATCGCCGTCGCCGAGGCCGGCGCCCGCTCGGCCCGACAGGCCGGCCGGCTCCGGGCCGAGGCGGCCGCCGAGTTGAGCAGCACCCAGGCCTACCGCGGCATCTCCCGTTACGACGAAGCGGGCCGGCATGCCGATCGCGCGCTCGCCCTGGCCGAGACGGCCGATTGGCCGGCGGTGGCCGGCGCCACCTGGAACGAACTCGCCGTGTTGCAGATGGAACGCGGGAACTTCCGTGCCGCACCGGAACTGCTGCTGCGCGCGATCGACATCTACCGCGGCCTCGGCGACACATCAGCCGAGGCCAGCCTGCGTACGAATCTCGGCCAGGCGGCCCGACAGTTGGGCGATCTCGCCACGGCCGCCGAACAGTTCGGCCGGGCGATCGACCTGCTGCCGGCCGAGGCGAGTGTGATCAGGGGCCTGATCCATGGCTCGCTGGGCGAGATCCACCGGCTGATGGGCCGACCGGAGATCGCCCGGACCGAGCTCGATCAGGCCCAGGCCGAGCTGTGCGAGACCCGGCAGCAGCTCGGGCTGGCGAGTTCCTGGGCCAGCCGCTCCGCGCTCGAGGTCGACTGCGGTCGACTGGAGGCCGCCTACGACGCCGCCGAGCAGGCACTGAAGCTGGCGAACGCGCAGCAGAGTGATCGGCTGATCGCCGCAGCTCTGGACGCTCGGGCCGAAGTCAGGCTGGCTGCCGGTGACGGCGCCGCAGCGCTCGATGATGCCAGCACGGCGGAACAGCTCGCCGCGACCTCGAGCTCGGAGTTCGAGCACGCGCACTGCCTGGTCACCGTCGCCCGATCGTTGCTGGTGCTGGGCCGGTGCGGGCCGGCAGCCGACGCGGCAACCCGGGCGGCCGCGGTCGCCGACCGGTTCGGCTATCGGATCCAGGCCGGTGATGCCGAGGCGGTGCTCGCCGAGATCCAGCTCCGGCTGGGGCGCCGGGACCGCGCACGGAACAGTGCCCGCCGCGCTGTCACGCTGCACCGGTTGAGCGGCCATCTCCCGGGCGAGCGCCGCGCCGAACAGATGATGGCCGGTCTCGGCTGACTCGATCGGACGCAGAGTGCGCCGGCCCTGGGCGGCTCACCGGACGAGCTCGTTGCAGGCGGAGCGAGGCCGGGTGTCGGTCGGCATCGACGCACCGAACCAGAGTTGCAAGGCGGCAGCCAGTTCGTCCGGCCCGCCGGCGTCGGTCGCGCAGACGTGTCCGTCCGGGCGGACCAGCGCCAGGCCGGGAAGGTCGTCGTCCACCGGGCCGGCCACGGTGGCGATCGTCACCCCGGGGACGTCCCGGACCGCCTCGGTTGCCCAACCGGGCAGCCCCGCCCCCAGATCGACCAGCAGTCCGTCGCCCCGATGCTGCAGATCCGACAGGTGCCGCCGACCGGCGCCGGACCGATGGCCGGCGTCGGCGGTCTCATCGGCGATCGGCAGATCCGGCATCCGCAGCCCGAGCAGTGGATGCGCCGTCCCCGGCATCGGGTAGCGGGTATCCAGACCGGAGACCATCCCGGACAGGTAGCGGTTGGCGTCGGGCAGCCGGAGCAGATCGGTGAACACCGACCGCAGCGCGCCGAGGTCGGGATGGTCGGCGCCCATCAGCAGGCCCTGGGCACGGGTGTTGACCAGCACCCGTTCGGCGACCGGATGCCGTTCGGTGTGGTAGCTGTCCAGCACCGATTGCGGCAGCCGACCGGCGACCACGGCACCGAGTTTCCAGCCGAGATTCATGGCGTCCTGGATGCCGAGGTTGATGCCCTGACCGCCGGCCGGCAGATGGATGTGCGCGGCATCGCCGGCCAGCAGCACCCGACCCTTCCGGTAGGTCTCGGCCTGCCGACTCGCGTCGCTGAACCGGGACGCGTGGAGGATCTCGACCAGACCGACGTCGGGTCCACAAGCTGCGGTCAGGGCGCGTTGCACCTCGTCGCGGCCCACCGGGGTGTTGCGGTCCAGCCCCTGCTGTTCACTGCCGCCGAACAGCAACCGGTGGACGCCGTTGCCGAGCGGGCTCAGGATGGCCAGGCCGTCGGCATGAGGGTGCAGGTAGCGGCTGAAGTGTCCGGGCGTCTCGTCCTCGACACCGCTGAGCCTGATGTCGCAGGCAGCCATCGCGACCAGCCCGGCCCGACCGGGAAACCCGATCTCGGCGAGCCGCCGGACCCGACTGTGCGCACCGTCGGCGCCGATCAGGTAGTCGGCCCGGATCTGCCGCGTCTCCGCCGTGCTTCGCACGACGCCGGTCACGCCGTCGTCGAGTTGCTGCAGGTCGGTCAGCGCCGCACCGCGCCAGAGCTCGACCTGCGGGAAGGCGGCCAACTCGGCCTCCAGAACGCACTCCAGGTCGTACTGACCGATGCTCACCGGGACCGGGAAACGGGAGCCGAACGGCGTCGTGTCCAGCGGAACGGGGAGCCCGGCGAAGTGACCACCGATCTGCTCGCGACTGCGGACGTAGGGCTGCATCGCCGACAGCAGTCCGCGCATCTGCAGGACCTCCGTTGTACGGGGCTGGATGCCGCTGGCTCGCGACTGCCGATTCCGTTCCGCTGCAGCTTCGACGACCAGCACCGAGGCACCTGCACGACCGAGCTCGAGGGCCAGCGCCAACCCGGTGGGGCCGGCACCGATGATTGCCACGTCCACATCAATTCCTAACCGATTAAGAAACTTTACTCAGTAAACGTACTGCCTGAGTCAACACTTGTCTAGGATGAGCTGGTGGACACTTCGACCGGGCTGAGAGAGCTGAAGAAGCAACGGACCCGCCAGGCGATCTCCGACGCCGCGATCCGGCTCTTCATCGAGCGCGGGTTCGCGGCCGTCTCGGTCGCCGACATCGCCGCGGCCGCCGAGGTGTCCAAGCCGACGCTGTTCAAGTACTTCCCGTCCAAGGAAGATCTGCTGATCGACCGGATCTCCGACCATCTGGACGAATTCGCCCGGGCCGTCCGCGGCCGGTCAGCCGACGAGACCCCGTTGGCGGCGCTGCGCCGGCACACCCTGCATCAGCTCGAGATCCGGGAACCCTTCAGCGGCCTGAACGACGATGCCGACTCGCTGCGGTTGCGAGAGATGATCTTCAGTACCCCGAGTCTCGGTGCGCATATGCTGCGGTTCGCCCGGATCAGTGAACGGGAGCTGTCGGATGCGCTGATCGAGGCCGGCGTCGAGGAGTTGGATGCCCGGTTGGCGGCGACCCAGATCATCGGCAGCTATCTGACCCTGGCCGAGGAGAACTGGCGTCAACTCAGCGCCGGCCGCACCGCGACCGCGCAGTATCCGAAGGCCCGACGCGCAGCCGAGCACGCCTTCGATCTACTGTCCGACGGGCTGACCGACGCCGGCGTCTGACCTGCTGACCTGCCGTCGTCCTGCACCCGCCGCCGGACCTCAGCCGAAGATGCCGCCGCGGTCGGTGAGCAACTCGTACAGCGACTGCTGGATGGTCTCCCGGACCTGATCGGTGACGTTGAAGACGACCATCGGATCATCGGCGGCACCGGTCGGCAACTCGTCGGTGGCGATCTGCTCGCCGAACTGGATGATCCACTTCGACGGCAACGGAATCATCCCGATCAGCCCCAACAACGGGAACAACGGAGTCACCGGAAAGTACGGGACCCCGAGCATCCTGGCCAGCGCCGGCAACTGGGCGACCTGCGGATAGATCTCCTCCGAACCGACGATCGACACCGGGACGATCGGCACCTGCGCCCGCACCGCGGCCGACACGAATCCACCCCGGCCGAATCGCTGCAGCTGGTAACGCTCGGTGTAGAGCTTGCCCAGCCCCTTGAAACCTTCGGGGAAGACGGTCACCAGATCGCCGCGTTCGAGCAGCCGTTCGGCATCCTCCTGACAGGCCAGGGTGGCGCCGATCTTGCGTGCCAGATCCGCCGAGTACGGCGTACCGAAGATCAGATCCGCGCCCAGGCAGCGGGCGTGTCGTTCGGACTCGTCGAAGATCACCGACTGCAGCATCATCGCGTCGATCGGCAGCACGCCGGCATGGTTGGACACCAACAGGGCGGCACCGTCGGCCGGAATGTTCTCCGCGCCACGGACCTCGATCCGGAACCAACGACGGGACAGCTGCCGCAGCACCGGCAGCCAGGCGGTGGTGGTGAATTCGGGATCGAATCCGAACTCGTCGACGGCGTAGTCACCGGCCATCCGGGACCGGACGAATTCGGTCAGTTCCTCGCTGCTGGCCGTCCAGTCCACGCCCAGCCGACCAGCCAGGTCGATCGCCGTACGCAGTGGGTCGTCGGCCAGCTCGCGGAGTCTGGTGTTGGGCAGTTCACCGAGCCCGGCCAGCAGCCGTTGGCCGGCCGTCGCCAGCTCGGTCAGCAGCCGCCCCAGTTCGGCTCCCGGCGGCTGATCACTCGGTGGCGCTGCCGTGGTTCCTTGATCATCTTCGGGATGATCATGAACCCGTCGATCATGATCGGGATGATCTTGGGAGCCCCGACCACGACCTTGACCGCCCTGGCCGACGGTCGAGTCGTCGGGTACGGACGCTGCCCGCTGACGACCGTTCTCGGCGGCCACTTGTTCCTCACTCGGACCGTCCTGTCGCTGCGACGTGGTGCGAGCACGGACCCGGCGCGGCACCGCCCGCTGGTTGCGACCGCCCTCGTCGTCGGGACGATGATCATCCAGCGCGATCACGTCGGCCTTACCCACGACTGCCCCGCTCCCCCGCCAACGCCGCGACCCGATCGACGGTCCGGCCGGCCAGGGCCGCGGCCCGATCCAGGACCGTCGACACCCGGGTCCGATGCAGCGGCCCCGGTCGCGCGGCAGCGGCGAACTCGTCCAGTGCGGCCCGCGAGCTGATCTCCGGCTCGAAGCCGACCGCGCGGAATCGTGACGTGTCCATCACCCGACCATAGGTGAGTGCAGCAATCTGATCGGCGGTCAGGTCGACCGCCCGGGCCTGCCGAGCGATGCCGCTCAGACTCGGCGCCCATCCGGCCGGCAGCGGCATCGCCGGATTGCCGACGGCAGCCAGCACCAGGCCGAGTGTGACGACGTCGTCGGCGGCGACGTTGAAGGTGCCGGGCAGATCCCGTTCGGTTGCGGCGAGCAGAGCCCGTACGGCGTCGGTGGGGTGCAGGAACTGCAGCCTGGCGTCGTAGCCCATCGGTCGCGGCACCACCGGCAGGGTGAGGTAGCGGGTCAGCCAGGAATCGACGCCGGCGCCAAGCCGACTGGCCAGTCGCAGGGTGCTGACGACCAGGTCGGAACGACGCCGGGCCAGGCCGCGGACATAGCTCTCGATCTCGATGGCGTCCTTGGCGAATCCCGATCGTGGCTGGACCCGGGCGTTCATGTCCTCGGTGAAGCGGGCCGGGTCACGGGGTGAGGCGCCGTACACGGCGGCGGAGGACTGCACCACCAGTCGGTGCACCGAGGGGGCACGTTGGCAGGCGGCCAGCAACTGCATGGTGCCGATGACGTTGATCTCTTTCATCACCGAGCGGCCGCCCGGACCGTTGGGTGTGGCGATCATCCCGAGATGGACCACGGTGTCGACCTGCTCGGCGGTGATCACCCGACTGATCGCGGCGTTGCGGATGTCGGCCCGGACGTAGCGGGCCTCGCCGATGTCGAAACGCGGTGGTACGACGTCCACCCCGATCACGACCACGTCGGGCGACGCCGCCAGCGTACGGGCGAAGCGCGCACCGAGATCCCGGGAGACCCCGGTCACCAACACGACCCGCGACATGCCCCGACGGTAGCGCGTCGGGACGGTTCGGAGCGATTCGACCGATGGTCCGCTCGGCGAACGGGAATCGACGAAAGACCTGCGCGATGAGGGCGCTACCCGGCAGCGTTCCAGCCGACAGCGGGTGCGCCAAGACCGCGGCCGAGCTGTGGAACAGCAGGCCCGAGGCCGATCACCCGAGAGAAGCCCACCGGACCTTGCCCTCCGGACGACGCGATGGCCGTCGGCGCAGCAGGCCGGTTGCCGGCGACTACTTGCCGGCGCGGCGGCGCTGGATGCGCGTGCGCTTCAGCAGCTTGCGATGCTTCTTCTTCGCCATCCGCTTGCGGCGCTTCTTGATGACCGAACCCACGTGTGGACCTCTCGATACCCCCGGACCCAGGCCCAGGACCAACGCTCTGTTGGCATTTTGCAGCTGTGTCGCCGGGCAACCGGACGTCATCAGGAGACGTCGTTATCCGGACAAGACCCTGATGTTACCCGCCAGCGCGGTTCGGGCGCGAATCGTCGGTGTCCGCTCTCCCGTCGGGCCGCCGGTCGACGGTACGAGATACACGGCCGCCCTTGACCCGGGACGGCGCAGCGGCTGCAATCCTGTCATGGAAGCCGCACAGGTCACCGGGCACGCACGTCGGTTGGGGATCGGCGATGTCGGTAGACCGGTCCCGTTGAAGCCCGGGCTCGGCGGCAATGAACTCTGGCGGCTGCGGCGTGACCGATCCGGTGCCGGTGATCTGGTGTTGCGGCTGTTTCCGGTCGGCGCAGACGATGCGCTCGCCGACCGTGAGTCGGCGGCCCACGCGGTGGCTGCGGCGCACGGGGTCCCGACGCCGCGGATCGTGGGTCAGGACCGGCTCGACGACCGCCCCGTGCTGGCGATGGAGTGGGTGCGCGGTCCGCTGGTCAGCGAGGCGTTGTGGACCGGCTCCGACCCTGAACGACTGGGCCGCCGATGCGGAGAACTCCTGGCCACCCTGCATCGGATCACGGCCGCGGAAGTGGACCGGACGCTGCGGATCGCGAACCTCCCGAACGTGCTGGTCGAACGGGACTGGATCGACTGGTCCGGCCCGCGGGCCGCCGACCTTCGTCCGGTGCTCGCCGGGCTGGATGATCATCGGTTGTTGCATCTGGACTTCCATCCGGAGAACCTGGTGCTCGCCGGAGACGACATCGTCGTCCTGGACTGGGCGAACACCCGACTCGGCCCGGCGTCGGCTGATCTGGCCCGGACCGCGTCGATCATCGACCTGATCCGCGACGGCGGACACCCCGACATCGGCGCTGCGCAGCAGATCGCGATGATCACCTTCGGCGACGGCCTTGTCGCCGGGTACGCAGCAGCCGCAGCCGAGCCACAGGTCCCGGCCGTCGTGCGCGCCTGGGCAGCCGCAGTGCAGTTGGTCGACCTGACCGCGAGCTGGGTCACGCCGGCCTACCAGGATCGACTGCGGCAGCGTTACCTCAACGCGTTGCCGAACAGGCCGTAGCTGCGTTCGACGTCGAACTGGTAGATCAGCCGCTGCTCCTGGACCATCGCCTGCAGGAACTCGTCGTGTCCCAGCGGCGCCCCGTTCCAGAACAGCATGCCGGCCGGCGGATCCATCGCGGCTTGCATGATCGAGAAGAGTTGCCAGTTCTGCTCCGCGGCGTCGTCGCCGTCCAGCACGGTGACGGTGGTGTCCAGTGTCAGGTAGCTGTACTGATCGTCGGCCGAAGCGCCGAAGACGAACAATGTGCACCGGGGATCCCGCCGAAGATGGGCCGTCCGGCGGCGGTGCCGGGTTCCCGACGACCACAGCCGTCCGTCGACCAGCGCGATCCCGCAGCGGACGGCGTGTGATGATCCGTCCGGCCGGGTGGTGATCATGGCGGCCGCGCGATGATCATCGAGATAGTCGGCGACGTCCGGATCGAGCGACTCGCCGTTCATGCTGTCTCCGGCGCCGGCTGGAGGCCGAGTCGACTGATCGACTCCTCGCGCATCTGCACCTTCCTGATCTTGCCGGTCACCGTCATCGGGAAGTCATCGGTGATGATCACGTAGCGGGGGATCTTGTACCGCGCGAGCTGGCCACTGCAGAAGGACTTCAGCGCGTCGGCGTCGATCGGCTCGGCACCTGCGCGCAGTTTGATCCAGACGCAGAGTTCTTCACCGTACTTGGGATCGGGGACGCCGACGACCTGGGCGTCGGAGATGTCGGGGTGGGTGTAGAGGAACTCCTCGACCTCCCGCGGATAGACGTTCTCGCCGCCACGGATCACCATGTCCTTGATCCGGCCGACGATGTTGACGTAGCCGTCAGCACGCATAACACCAAGATCACCGGTGTGCATCCAGCCGTCCGCGTCGATCGCCGCGGTCGTCTTCTCCGGTTCGTTCCAGTAGCCGAGCATCACCGAATAACCCTTGGTGCACAGCTCTCCCGGCTCGCCACGGGGTGCAGTGGCGCCGGTCGCGTCGGTGATCTTGACCTCGACATGGGAATGCACCCGGCCGACGGTCGCGGTGCGGCGTTCGACGTCGTCATCGCGTAACGTCTGCAGCGAGACCGGCGAGGTCTCGGTCATCCCGTACGCGATCGACACCTCCCGCATGCTCATGTCGTTCATGCACCGCTTCATCACCTCGATCGGGCAGTTCGAGCCGGCCATGATCCCGGTCCGCAGCGTGCTCAGGTCGTAGTCGGCGAAGTCGGGATGATCAAGCTCGGCGATGAACATCGTCGGGACGCCGTAGAGCGCCGTTGCCCGCTCGGCCTGGACCGCCGACAGTGCCGCGTCCGGCGCGAATCCCTCGCTCGGGATGATCATGGTCGCGCCGTGGGTGGTGCAGCCGAGGTTGCCCATCACCATGCCGAAGCAGTGATAGAAGGGCACCGGGATGACCAGTCGGTCGGCGTCGGTGAAACCGATGGTCTCGGTGACCTGGTAGCCGTTGTTCAGGATGTTGCGATGGCTCAGCGTGGCGCCCTTGGGGTAGCCGGTGGTGCCGGAGGTGTACTGGATGTTGATCGGTTCGTCCGGTGTCAGCCCGGCCAGCGCTTCGGCGATCGCTGTCTCCGGCTGGTCGGCACCTGCCGCGATCAGGTCCTGCCAGGTCTGCTCGCCGAGGTAGATGATCCGGGACAGCGCCGGGCAGTCCGGGCCGACCTCGGTCAGCATCGCGCGATAGTCGGCATCCTTGAAGCCGGCTGCACTGATCACCGTCGAGCAGCCGGACTGGTTGAGCGCGTAACGGAGCTCGTGGCTGCGGTAGGACGGGTTGATGTTGACCAGGATCACGCCGATCTTTGCGGTGGCGTATTGCACCAGCGTCCATTCGGCCCTGTTCGGCGCCCAGATCCCGAGCCGGTCGCCCTTGGCGACGCCGAGACCGAGCAGGCCGCGGGCCACCTCGTTGACCGCGGCATCGAACTCGGCGTAGGTCCACCGGCGTCCGGTCGCACACTCCACCAGTGCGTCGTTGTCGCCGAACCGGGCGACGGTCCGTTCCAGGTTGGCGCCGATCGTCTCGTCCAGCAGGGCCGGCTCGCTCGGCCCGGCAGCGTACGACGGTTCGGCCCTGACTTCTGCGGCAGGTGAACTCATGGCGTCACGGTACCGCCAGGATCGGGCCGTCGGAACAGTTCGCGATTCGCCTCGGCACGGCTTCGCTCCCTACCCTTGCTGGCTATGACCGAGCCTGTCCTCTCTGGGCGGCCGACGCAGCAGATCGAGCGGGACGACTCCGCATCCGATCGACGGACCACCGGTCCCGCTGCGCCGGCCTTCGCCCAGCTCTCCAGCCCCTATTTCCCGATCCTGGTCGCCGGCTTCGTCGGCGTCATGTTGATCAGCAACATCACCGGCACCAAGGGTGTCGTCCTCTTCCCCTTCCTGAACTTTTCCGCCGGCCCGTTCTCGATGCACGGCCTGGTCACCGACGGGGCCTTCTACCTCTTCCCCGCCGCCTACGTGCTGGGTGACGTGATCAGCGAGGTGTACGGCTTCAAGGCGATGCGCAGGGTGATCCTGTCCGGCTTCGGCGTGCTGCTGCTGGCCTCGCTGTGTTTCTGGATCACCGTCCAGTTACCGGCCGCCGACTTCTACGAGGGTCAGCAGGCCTTCGAGGCCGTCGCCGGCGTCGTACCGCGCTTCCTGGCCGCCGGACTGGCCGGCTATCTGGTCGGCGAATTCCTGAACTCG
The DNA here is from genome assembly GCF_900105385.1 of Microlunatus soli. NCBI lineage: Bacteria > Bacillati > Actinomycetota > Actinomycetes > Propionibacteriales > Propionibacteriaceae > Microlunatus > Microlunatus soli. The sequence goes on from NZ_LT629772.1 coordinate 2,101,281, forward strand.
TTGGTGCTGGTGAAGATGAAGGCCCGGTCCGGTGAACGCCGGCTCTGGGCCCGGCTGCTCGGCAGCACCGTGGTCGGCGAATTCGCCGACACGCTGATCTTCTGCGCCATCGCCGCCGGCGCGCTGGGCATCTCGACCTGGCAGGACTTCGTCAACTACACGGTGATCGGATTCGCCTGGAAGACCCTGGTGGAGATCCTGGTGATGCCGATCACCTACCGGGTGACCGCCGCCCTGAAGCGTCGCGAGCCGACCTACCAGCAGGCCCTGCAGGCCCACCCCTGAGCCACCCCCAACCCGCCGACCCGTCGATTCCTCCCGACTTTCCCCGGTGTGTCGAGGAGGAAAAGACGGATCGGCAGCCGTCGTCGGAGGCTCTGAGCCCATCGAGAAATGATCGTCCCGACGAAGATCGCGATACCGGGCAGTCGACATGATCATGGCATCGTCGTCCCGCCTCACGGCTGCCCCGGTCGGCGGTCGAGGGAAGACATGCCTAGGCGAGAACGCGATCAGCCCGCGTTGATGCCGTCATCCACAGCTGCACGACGATGATCGAGCAGCCAGTCGTACAGCGAGCGATCGTCATAGGCGGCGGTCCAGGCATCGTGGCCACCGACCGGGTTGATCGTCGCCCGGATGTCACCCCCGGCCGCCTCGATCGCCTCGACGATGCCGGTGGTTCCGGCTATCGGCACGATCGGATCGTCGGTGTTGTGGAACGCCCAGATCGGCAGCCCGGTCAGGCGATCGGCCGTCGCAGGATCGCCCCGACCGCAGATCGGCGCGATGGCGGCGAACCTGCCGGGCTGTCGAGCAGCAAGACTCCAGGTGCCGCTCCCGCCCATGCTGAGCCCGGTCAGACAGACCCGGTCGGGATCGATCGGCAGGGTCGCGACGAGTTCGTCGATCAGCCCGAACAGCGACTCCTGGTGATCCTCCCACCTGGTGTCGGCCGGGCACTGCGGCGCCGCCATCACGAACGGCAGCTCCTGGCCCTGGCTGACCTGCCGCGGTGGGCCGTGCACCGCCACCAGCTCAAGGTCGTCGCCGCGTTCACCGGCGCCATGCAGGAAGATCACCAGCGGCAGCGGCTCGGACCCGCCGTCCGGTCGGTGCAGCAGATAGGCCAGGTCGTCGGACCGCATCGTCGAGTCCGCGCCGGCGCGTTCGGCAGCCCGGAAGCGTTGGTTATCCATTCGAGAAGTTGATCACACTCGGCAACACACGCAGCACCTCGCGAGCGCGGATCCCGCCCTTCGGGACCGCGGCATCGCCGACCGCCTATCGGGCAGTGGCCTGCGCCCATCGCAGCCACTGCGTACCGAGGGTGGCGAACGGCTCGTCGTGCCCGGCCAGCATTCGACACACGACCGTTGCCGCAGCCCGCGCGTGGTGATCTTGCTCGTCGGTGATCATCGCGGCATCCCGAGCGGCGTCGTACTCGTCCTGGTCGACCAACCCGAAGTCGTTGCCCCTGGACCACAGATCGAGCTCAAGATCGACATAGTCAGCGGAGTTCGCCGCACGCTCCGCAGGAGTAGCGATGTCGACTGTGATGCCACCGTCCTGCCACCACCAGGCAGTCCACCACGCAGCACGGGTAATGAGCTGGACACCGTCCATGGCCAGCCGACTGACGGGTCTCCCCGCCCGATCACGGTTCGTCGTGCCGGCGGGTGCGTACAACCAGGTGCCGTACTCGTCCTCGGCCAGCAGATCGGCATGCCAGGCACGGGACTCCCCCGTCAGCTTGTTCTTGGTGACCTTCCACTGTTCTGACACGGGAGCCGACGCTACCGTCGGATCCGATTCGTCAAAGCATCCCCAATGCGGCGCGTCCGGGCCGAAGCTGATCGCAACTTTGCTTGCGAAGCTCGCCGCGACCTGCACCGCGGCAACAGTGCAGATGATCATGTCGGTGGCGATCCGAGGTGTGGGTTCTCGCAGCAGGGTGGCACCCGCCCACACAGGTGTCTGCGACGGGTCCGCAGCGGACCATCGGCCGATCGCCGTCACCGGTGCCCATCAAGCAGGATCGCCTTGTCGATCCTCCCCATGATCCGGTAGGCACGGGCCCAGACGGTCGGGTCGGCCAGCGGAAGCCCACGCCAGTGGGCCGTCACGCGCGACGGCATCGGCTCCACTCCGTTCGGTCCGTGCAGGGCGAAGTTCACCAGCAGATCGACCGGACCGTCGAGGACGAGTCTGCGATCGGAGGCGTAGACGCCGCCGGTCAGGGTCTCGTCCCGATAGGCCAGTCCACCGATCGTCAACGCGTCCAACACGTGAGCGACCGGAGCGTCGACGGTGATATCCCAGTCGTGGGCGACATGGACGAGGCCCAGGCCGAGCAGCAGTCCCGAGCCACCGACCGCCGGTTCGAGGCCATGCTCCCGCAGCGCGATGATCACACGCAGAGCGTCTGCCAGCGGCGGTGTGACCGGCTCGCCGTCCGCGGCCGATTCGTGATCGTCCACCTGGCCATCCTTCCACCGCCGAGCGGGTCGGCAGCTCAGATCATCGCGTCGACGGCCCGCAGGTTGGCGATCGTACGGTCCCGGCGCTGCTCGGTCCAGGCTGTGGTGTGGCCCTCCGGTGGTGGCGCACCGATGATCGTCATGAAGAGCTGGACCGGCAGCCAGTCGGGAAGATCACCTCCGCGCGCACGAACGTAGTGGCGCCAGAATCCCTTGCGCAGCACGGACATCTCCGGTTCGTGCTGCCAGACGCCCGGACCCCAGCCACCGAAGTCGAGGTCGCTCAGCGGATGCTGGACACCGGCACTCTCCCAGTCGATCAGGCCGGCCACGGCACCGTCGGAGTTGATCATGATCTGGCCCTCGTTCAGATCCCGATGCGCAAAGGTCGAGGGCATGTCCAGGCACGGCGACATGATCTTCATCCAGACCCCTGCCCGGTGGGCTGAAAGCAGTGCCGCATCCGCCAGCGACCTGCAGAGTTCCTCCAACACCCCAGGGCGGAGGTAGTCCTCCACATGCCACAGCGTGCGTTCCAGCGGATCGGGGCTGGCCGGTGGTGACGACCGCAGTGTCTCCGGCACGGCGGCGACGTCAATGCGGTGACAGCCGGCGATCAGTTCGGCGAGTTCGGCCAACATCTGCTGCCAGCGTTCGCGGTCGGCACGATCCTGGACTGCTGCCCAGGTCCGCCAAGGACCGCGGGAGATGACGCTGACCGGGTAGGGCCAGAGTTCCTCGTCGTCGAGCCGGGCGATCAGCCGCGGGGCGGCAATGCCGTACTGCTCCAACAGCGGCAGGGCCGCCGCCTCCCGCTCGAGCCCGGGCACCCACCGGTGGCTGCGCGGCAACAACACGACGCAATCCGGTGCCAGGATCGCGAAGCGATGCCAGCCCTCCCCGGTCAGTTCGACCGCGGACAGGTCCGGCAGATCGAGCACCGTACGCAGCCGCGCACGTTGCGGTGGCGTCAGGACGATCTCCAGCGCGCGCGGAGCTATCTCGCGCGAGGGCGGGCCTGGCACGTTTGCGGTCGTCAGCCGAGGTGTGCTGTCAGAGCTGGGAAGCCGTTGAGGCCTACCCGGTCTCGAAGTAGGAGCCGCGGAGATAGTCGTGGACGGCCTTCTCGGGCACTCGGAAGCTTCGGCCGAACCTGGCCGCCTCGAGTTCCCCGGAGTGGATCATCCGGTAAACCGACATCTTCGACACGCGCATCACCGACGCCACCTCGGCGACGGTCAGGAACTTCACGCCGGAGAGCGTCCCGTCGATCGGGGTCACGCCCGGCGAGTCAGGCTGATTGGTCATCAGAGCACACCGTTTCCGATCCGCGTCGTGGCTGGCTTCCCCTCCAGCGTCGTGCGCGCATCTGCTGTGAGACTAGTGGCAAACGGGGCAATTGGGAAAGCCGCGGCGTCGAAATTCCGCCGACACGCCGCGAACAGAGCTTGACCAATGCCTGACACTTTCCCTGCGCCGGGGGTGACGAGCACCCTGATCGGACGTTAAGGCCAGCCTCACCTGGCTGGACGGCGACGGGTTCCGGGTGCATCGTGGACAGTGACTGAGTGACCTGCGCCACATCGAAGGATCACTGGGGCCACATCCGAGGAACCCAACTGGAGGCGACGATGACCACGATGAGCCTGCCGATCGTCAATACCTGCAGCGTCGAGGGCTGCTCCTACAACCACGACCACGACTGCCACGCCGGCGCGATCACCGTGATCGAGGAGACCTCGGCCTGCGGCACCTACTTCGCCGACGGCCACAAGGGCGGCGGCGCCGAGACCGGCCACGTCGGCGCCTGTCACCGCACTGACTGCGTCCACAACTCCTCGTTGGAGTGTTCGGCCGAAAGCGTCGAGATCGGTCCTGCCGGTGACGTCGCCGACTGCCTCACCTTCAGCGCCCGCTGAACCAGCCGCGCAGAGTTCAGGATCCGGGCAGAATTCGGGATCCGGTCAGAGTTCGGGATCCGGTCAGAATTCGGGATCCAGGCCGAGCTCGGGGAACACGGCCCGCCGGGTGGCCAGGATCGCCTGATCCAACCGGCTCGCGGGATCGAAGCCCTCGCTCATCGGAGCGAAGTCGATCGGACTGCCGTCGGTCATGCTCTCCGGTGCGTCCGCGCCCTGCTGATCGCGCCAGCTCTGTGGGATCTGCGTCTGGGGCGGGATCGGCCGACCGGAAATGATGCCCAACAGGTGCGCCCAGGCCCGCGGTACGACGTCGACGAGGGCGTAGCCGCCGCCCCCGGCTGCCACCCAGCGCCCGTCGGTCAGTTCGTCGGCCAGTCGCGCGATCTCCAGGTACGACGCCCGCTGGCCGTCAACGCTCAGCCGCAGATCGGCCAGCGGATCGTGCCGGTGTGAGTCGCAGCCGTGCTGACTGATCAGGATGGTCGGCTTGAACGCTGCCAACGCCTCCGGCACCACCGCGTCGAACGCCCGCAGCCAACCCCGGTCGTCGGTCCCCGAGGGCAACGCCACATTGACCGCACTGCCGACCGCCGCCGGTCCGCCGGTCTCGTGCGGGTATCCGGTCCCGGGGAACAGTCGGACCGGCGTTTCATGCAGGCTGATCGTCAGCACCCGCGGATCGTTGTAGAAGATCGTCTGGACGCCGTCGCCGTGGTGAACGTCGACGTCGACGTAGGCGATCCGTTCGCAGCCCTGCTGCAGCAACCAGTCGATCGCGATCGCCAGATCGTTGTAGATGCAGAAGCCGCTGGCCGCCGAGGGCATCGCGTGATGCCAGCCGCCGGCGATGTTGACCGCCCGCCGGACCTCGCCCTGCCAGACCGACCGAGCCGCCTCGACACTGGCCGCCGCGACCTGGGAACTCACCTCGTGCATCCGTGGGAACACCGGATTGTCGGTGGTGCCCAGTCCGTGGATCGGATCGGGCTCGCCGGCCCGTACGGCGTCGATGTAGTCGTCGGTGTGCACCCGGCGGATCAGCGCGTCGCTCGGCGCCGGCGGTTCGACCACCTGCAGGTGCTCCAGGACGCCGAGCGCCTTGGCCAGCGTGACCGCACTCTTCACCCGGCCGGGGGCCATCGGATGCAGCGCGCCGAAGTCGTAGCGGGTGAGCAGATCGGACAGGATCAGCCTGGCCTCAGCCGACCGGGTGGGCGCCGCATCGGCACTCATGCGGGGGCGTTCCTTCCCGGAGCCTCGTCGGCCCCGTTCTGTCCGGCCTCGTCACGGGCGGCTTCGGCCAGCGCACGACTGCGGTCCCGGGCGGCTTCCATCGCACCGAGGAAGGCGGCGCGGACCTTGTGGTCCTCGAGCACCCGAATGGCGGCCGCGGTGGTGCCGCCGGGCGAGGTCACCCGCTCACGCAGCACGGTCGGATGATCGCCGGTCTCCTTCAGCAGCTTGGCCGAGCCGTACATGGTCTGCACCGCCAACTCGGTAGCGGTGTGCCGCGGCAGCCCGAGGTGGACGCCGGCCTCGATCATCGCCTCGACCACCAGGAACAGGTACGCCGGGCCGGTGCCGGAGATCGCGGTGACGGCGTCCTGATACTTCTCCGGGACGATCACAACCTCGCCGGTCGCCGACAACAGCTTGGCGACCTGTTCGACCTGGTCGGACTCGGTGTGCTTGCCACCGGACAGCGTCGCCATCCCCTCGTCGACCTGGGCCGGGGTGTTCGGCATCACCCGGACGACCGGCGTACCGGACGGCAGGTGTGCCTCGATCACGTCGGTCGCCACACCGGCGGCCAGCGAGGCCACCAGGGCACCCGGCCGCAGCGCCGGTCCGATCTGGTCCAGCACGGCGGTGATGTCCTGCGGTTTGACCGCGACCAGCACGGTCGCGGCAGCCGCCGCGGCCTCGGTGTTACCCAGCACCCGGATGCCGTAGCGCTGTGCCAACTCGTCGCCGCGTTCGGGCCGCCGGACGGTGGCGACGATGTCGGCGGCGTCCCAGCCGGCCCGAAGCAGCCCGGAGAACACCGTCTCGCCCATCACACCGGCGCCGATGATCGCCAGCCGGACCGGCCGTTGGCTCACGGGGCGACCAGTTCCTCGGGACGTCCGAACGATCCCGCCGGTCCGGCGATCCGGGTCGCGATCTGCTCGGCGATCTGGACCGCGTTCAGCGCCGCACCCTTGCGCAGATTGTCGTTGCTCACGAACAGCACCAACCCCTTGCCCGCGGGTGCGGACTGATCGGCACGGATCCGACCGACGAACGCCGGATCCTTGCCGGCTGCCTCCAGCGGGGTCGGGACGTCGCTGAGCTCGACGCCGGCCGCCTCACCGAGCAGCGCGGTCGCCTGCTCGGGGCTGAGATCGTTGTCGAACTCGGCATGGATGGCCAACGAATGCCCGGTGTAGACCGGAACCCGGACGCAGGTCCCGGCGACCAGCAGGTCCGGCAGGTGCAGGATCTTGCGGGACTCGTTGCGGAGCTTCTGTTCCTCGTCGGTCTCCAGCGTGCCGTCGTCGACGATCGAACCGGCAAGTGCCAGCACGTTGAACGCGATCGGCTTGGCGTAGACGTTCGGCTCCGGGTAGTTGACCGCGGAGCCATCGAAGGCGAGCTTGGCTGCGTCGCCGGTGACTGCCTGGGCCTGACCGTCGAGTTCGTCGACACCGACACCACCCGAGCCCGAGACGGCCTGATAGGTGGCGATCATCAGCCGGTTGAGGCCGGCGGCCTGGTGCAGCGGCGCCAGCACCGGCATCGCGGCCATCGTGGTGCAGTTGGGGTTGGCGATGATCCCCTTCGGCGGATTGACCGCATCCTCGGGATTGACCTCGGACACGACCAGCGGGACGTCGGGATCCATCCGCCAGGCCGAGGAGTTGTCGATCACGACCGCACCGGCGGCGGCGACCTTCGGCGCCAGCGCCTTGGAGGCGTACTTGCCGTTGGAGAACAGTGCGATGTCCAGACCGCTGAAATCGGCAGTCTCGGAATCCTCGACGGTGATCTCACCGTCCTTCCATGGCAACGTCTTCCCCGCCGACCGCGCAGAGGCGAAGTAGCGAATCTCGGACACGTCGAAACCGCGCTCGTCCAGGAGGTGGCGCATCACGCCGCCGACCTGACCGGTCGCACCGAATACTCCAATACGCATGCCCCGAGCATAGAAGCCCGACCCGCCTGGGGCCGCATCGCCGCCACCGACTGGACACCGATTCCCCGTTCCCGCGCACCTTCGAGGTTCCCGCGCGTTCCACAGACTCCGCGGCAGCCTCGAACTTGCGCGGGAACCGTGGGGGCGGAAGATGGTCGGGTGAGCGATGCGACGACGGCGCCGGATGCCGCGGGGACGAGATCAGCGGGTTGGATCCGGGCCGAGGTGCTGATCGTGCTCGGGCTCTCGCTCGGGCAGTCGGCGATCTATTCGATCCTCAGCATCGCCGATCGGCTGACCCAGCAGAAGGCCCTGAACGAACAGTCGTCGTCGCTGAACTCGTCGGTCACCCCGGACCGGCCTTGGCTCGATCTGTCCTACCAGGTCGTCAACATCGCCTTCCCGTTGGTGCCGGTGCTGCTCGCGCTCTATCTGCTCTGGCTGCACAATCCGGCCGGGATCCGCCGCCCCGGCCAGGTGATCGGCTTCGACCTGCGCCGTCCCGGCTTCGATCTCGGTCTGGGCACCCTGACCGCACTCTGCATCGGGATCCCCGGCCTCGGCCTCTACCTCGGCGCCCGGGCGCTCGGGCTGAACACCCAGGTGCAGGCTTCCGGCCTCGGCGACAACTGGTGGACGGTTCCGGTGCTGATCCTGTCGGCCGCTGAGAACGCCGTCGTGGAGGAGGTGATCATGCTCGGCTTCCTCTACACCCGGCTTCGACAGTTGACCTGGCGCGGCCAGCAACTGGTCTGGCCGGTGATCATCATCGTCAGTGCGTTGGTCCGCGGCAGCTATCACCTCTATCAGGGCTTCGGCGGCTTCACCGGCAACCTGATCATGGGCGTGATCTTCGGGCTGATCTATCTGAAGTGGAAGCGGGTGATGCCGTTGGTGATCGCCCACACCCTGCTCGACATCGCCGCCTTCGTCGGCTACGCCCTGCTGGCACCCCACGTCAGTTGGTTGTAAGGGGTCAGCTGGTTGTAAGGGTCAGTTGGTTGTAAGTGGTTCGGAGCCTGTCGAAGATCGACCAGGTCCGGCGGGACCACCGGACGACCGGGCTCAGCCGGCGAAGGGTAGACGGGCCCCCTCCGTACGTCGCCATTCCGGCGGTCGGCCGGAATGATGCGCTGCCGAGCTTGACCGCGACGGTGCGCGACGTGCTGGACTCGCTTCATGACCGAAGCGCAGAACCTGCCAGGTCGGCGATCCGACGTATCGTCGCCGAACGGGTACGACCCGAGACAGTGGGCGGTGCACACCGCGTATTCCGATCCCGGTCCGTATGCCGACCTCCTGCTGGCCGTGCCTGCGCAGATCGAAAAGCTGTCCGCCGTGGCTCGGAACCTGATCATCCACTATCGGGCTTCAGGCCTGAAGTTACCCGAGGAGACCAGGGACGACATCGATGCCCGGTGGATCGCAGCGATCCTCGATCTTGATCAACAGCGGCATCCGCAACCGCTGGACGTCGAGCGCGATCCGATCTCCAAGGTCCAGGGCTGCTGTCGCGATCACTCCCTGTTCAGCGTCGCCGTGCTGCGTCAGCACGGCGTGCCGGCAAGGCTCCGGTACGGCTTCGCGCACTACTTCCACCAGGACTACGGCGCCGACCATGTGATCGTGGAGATCTGGCTGTCGGAGGAGATGCGCTGGTTGCGTTTCGATCCGGAAGTCGGCGAGCCGATGGAACGGTTGACCACTCCTCAGGACATCCCGCACGGTCCCGACGCACCCTTCACCACCGCGGCCGAGTGCTGGTTGGCATACCGGGCCGGGACGATCGATCCACGGACCTACGGTGCCGGTCCGGGTGTCGGCGTCGGCGGTGCTTGGTACATGCAGGGGGCGGTCTTCTACGATGCGGCGTTCCGAGCGGGGCACGAGTTGCTGGTCTGGGACACGTGGCCGGGAATGAGCTCACCGGACGGCGTCACCACAGCTGAGGCCCGACTCGCCGATGAACTGTCCGCGTTGATCGTCGCTGCCGACTCCGGCGATGCCGACGCCGAGCGTCAGCTGATCGAGCGGATGCGCTCGGATCCGACCGTCGGGCCGGGCACGAGCGTGCGCACCATGTCCCCGCGCGGAGATCCCGCGCGCACCACCGATCTGACCAGGCGTCCCGGCACCAGGGGCACGCGATCGACGGGCCGTCGACAGGCTCAGTGATCTTCGGTCAGCGGCGCGACGGGATGGCGGAGTGTCGAGCGGTGGGGCCGTTGACGACCCGGTGCGTGACGGCACCGGCGAGCAGGAAGAGGTTGGCGGGGCGTTCGGCCAGTCGGCGGACCAGATAGCCGTACCAATCCGACCCGTACGGGAGGTAGACGCGGACCCGATGTCCCTTGTGCAGCAGGCGTTCCTGCTCGGCGACGCCGATCCCGTACAGCATCTGGAACTCAAGATCGCCCGGCTTGCGGGCGGCCTTGATCGCCAGCGTCTCGGCGATCGCAGTGAGCCGGCGGTCGTGGGTGGCGATCATCGGATAGCCGTCGCCCTCGATCAAGATCTTCAGGCAGCGTACGAAGGCCTTGTCGATCTCGTGCCGGTCGGTGTGCGCGACATCGTGTGATTCGGAATAGGCCCCCTTGACCAGCCGGACCCGGGAGCCGGCCTCGGCCAGCCGGCGGCAGTCCTCCTCGGTCCGCCGCAGGTAGGACTGCAGCACGACGCCGAGGTCACCGAAGTCCTTGCGGAGTTCGGATACCGCCTCCAGGGTGGCGTCGGTCTTGGAGTGATCCTCCATGTCGATGGTGACCGCGGTGCCGGCGTCTCGGGCGGCCTGACAGATCCGTCTGGCGTTGGCCACGGCGCGGGCGTTGCCGTCGTCGGCAAGGTCCTGACCGATCGCCGACAACTTGACCGACACCTCGGCCTGCTCGGCCAGTCCCGCGACCCGGAGTTGATCAAGGAGATCGACGTAGGCCTGTGCGGCCTGGTCGGCCAATTCGACCGAGGTGCAGTCCTCACCGAGATGATCAATGGTCACGGTGCGCCCGGTCTGCTGCAGCCCGCGGGTGGTACCGATCGCATCGGCCGACGCCTCGCCGGCGACGAAGGCCTTGACCAGTTCCCTGGTCGGCGGGAAGCCGATGATCAACTTCTTCACCGACGCGTTCCGCGACACACCGAGCAGTGCCTCTCGCAACATCCGCCACCCTCCTTCACCGTCACCACCGACGATGGTGCCCCATGTCGTCCGGCCAGATTAGACGACGCGGGGCCGTCGAGGGACTCGGCCGTCCCGCCGATATCCGAGCGGGACGTGGCGCAGCCCGAACGAGGTCAGGACAGCACGTCGGCGGTGCCGGCGGTGTCGCCGGCGAAGGCCGGCAGCGCGGCTCGTTCGAGGTGCATCCGGGCAAAGGCGAGGGACTCCGACAGATCGATCTCCCGCTGGGCGCGGGTCCCGCTGCGGCGGGAGTTGACCTCGAGCACGACGTGACCGGAGAAGCCGCTGCCGACCAGGTGCTGCAGCACCGCGCCGGCATGCTGATTGCCGCGGCCGGGCACCAGGTGCTCGTCCTTCATCGAACCGGTGCCATCGGTCAGGTGCACGTGGCCCAGCCGATCGCCCCAGGTCTTGGCCAGCTCCAGCGACTGCTGGCCGGCGGTCGAGGCGTGGGAGAAGTCCAGGGTGAGGTCCTCGTACTCGAGCTCACTGGGGTCCCACTGCGGCAGGTAGGCCTTCATCTCGGTGCCGGCGATCCGCCAGGGATACATGTTCTCCAGGCAGAACCGGACGCCGCTGCGGTCCGACAGGTCACGCAGCCGCGACACGAAATCACGGGCGTATTCGCGTTGCCAGCGGAACGGCGGGTGCACCACGACCACATCGGCATCGAGTTGCCGGGCGGCCTTGGCCGATCGCTCCAGCTTGGCCCAGTTGTCGTTGCCCCAGATGTGCTGACTGATCAGCAGGCAGGGCGCATGCACCGACAGCACCGGGATCTGGTGGTAGTCGCGCAGCTTCTGGACCGCGTCGATGTCGGTCGAGACCGGGTCGATACCGACCATCAACTCGATTCCGTCGTAGCCCAGTCGGCCGGCGAGTTCGAACGCACTGGAGGTGGTTTCGGGGTAGACCGAGGAGGTCGAGAGCCCGACCTGGACCGGCGTCCGCGGCTGGCTTGGGTTGTCTGACACAACCTCCAATGTAGTGCGACCCGGGGCAGCCGAGCACAGGTTCGCGGTCACGCTCCGGTGTCGGTCAGGGTCGGATCAGGTCCGAATCAGCGCTCGGCAAGGGTGACCGAAGCCGGATCGGGCCGACAGCGCGGCCCGCGTTCGGCATTCCACGGCGCGCGAACGGTACGGCGCCGCACGATCGGGCGAACCAGGCGCGTAGGCTGCCGCCGTGCCGGAAGTCATGATGGGTTTTCCCCGGGCGTATGCAGAATTCACCAACCCGGAAGACGACACGGAGGTGTACCGGCTCGACCTGACCTGGCTCACCTCCCGCTGGGAATGCATCTTCGGTGCCGGGTGTCCCGGGATCTACGCCGATGCGCCGGAGAACGGCTGCTGCACGCTGGGTGCGCATTTCGCCGACGCCGACGACGAGAAGCGGGTCAAGAAGGCGGTCAAGCAGCTCACGCCGGATCTGTGGGAGCACTACAAAGAGGGCAAGAAGCGTGGCTGGGTCGAGTTGGAGGACGACGACACCGTCTCCCCCGGCGAGGAGCCCGATCGCAAGACCCGGGTCGTCGACGGGGCCTGCATCTTTCACAACAGCAAGGATTTCCCGGGCGGCTACGGATGTGCGCTGCACCATCTGGCCAACAAGCAGGGCCGGCACTTCCACGAGACCAAACCCGACGTCTGCTGGCAGCTGCCGATCCGCCGGCAGTTCCGCGAGGTCGAGCGCACCGACGGGACCAACTACACCGAGGTCAGCATCGGTGAGTACTCCCGGGACGGGTGGGGTCCGGGCGGTCACGACCTGGACTGGTACTGCACGGCCAACACCGAGGCACACCACGGTCGCGAACCGGTCTACGTCAACAACAAGCCCGAGTTGGTGGCGCTGATGGGCAAGAAGGGCTACCAACTGCTCAAGCAGTACTGCGAGGAGTTCGAGTCCCGCCGCGGCACTCTGCTCCGGCATCCCGCCGACCCCGCCGACTGAAACCGACGTTCCCGCGCAGGTTTGACGTTCCCGCGCAGGTTCTATCCCGCGCTGGACGGTCGAAAGTGCGCGGGAACGAGGGGTGGGCGGCACTCGGGCGGCACCCGGGTGTGCGGGTGGGAGCATCGTCGGGCAGCATGTCGGTATGAAACTCGATCACCTCTCGTTCGCAGCCGGCCCCGAAGGCGCAGCCGCCACCGCCGAGCGACTCGGTGACAAGCTTGGGGCACGCTTCGTCGACGGCGGATTCCATCCCCGCTTCGGCACCCGCAACTGGACGCTGCCGATGGCCGGCGACACCTATTTCGAGGTGGTCGAGGTGCTCGATCACCCGGCAGCCGACAAGGCCCCCTTCGGTCAGGCGGTCCGCGCCCGGTCGTCCGACGGCGGCGGCTGGCTCGGCTGGGTGGTCCGGGTGGACGATCTCGGCCCGGTGGAGCAGCGGCTGGGCCGCGAGGCCGTCCCCGGCAATCGACACCTGCCGACCGGCGAAGAGCTCTCCTGGAAGCAGATCGGCGTCAAGGGCCTGCAGGCCGATCCGCAGCTGCCGTTCTTCGTGCACTGGCTGAGCGACATGGGGCTGCACCCCTCCAAGCAGTACGCCGATGATGCGCCATCGGAGCCGGTGATCCGGCTGACCGGCCTGGAGATCGCCGGCGATCCGGATCGGGTGAACGACTGGATGGGCGGCGACGCCGACGGCGCGCTGCCCGAGGTCGACATCTCCTGGTCCGCACCGAACGGCCAGCCGGGCGTGCTGGCGGCAACCTTCCAGACTCCCGCCGGCGAAGTCCGGCTGTAAACGATGCCGCCACAGATCCGGTCGGCCATCGCGTCCGTTCCGCCCTATCGGCCGGGCAAGCCCGCACCATCGGGACCGGGCGGAGTCTCGTTCAAGCTGTCCAGCAACGAGAACCCCTATCCCCCGTTGCCCGGCGTGTTGGCCGCCACCCAGGCGGCCTGTGAGCGGATGAACCGCTACCCGGACATGGCGAACTCGGAGCTGATCGTCGCACTGGCCGACAAACATCAGGTCGGTGAGGATCAGCTCGCCATCGGCACCGGGTCGGTCGCCGTGCTCTACAACCTGCTGCAGGCCCTGGCCGGCGAGGGCGACGAGGTCGTCTATCCGTGGCGCAGCTTCGAGGCCTACCCGATCGCGGTCCAGCTCACCGGTGCCCGCAGCGTCCAGGTGCCCAACGGACCGGACGCCGGACATGATCTCGAGGCACTTCGTCGCGCGGTCACGCCGGCCACCAAAGTGATCATGGTCTGTACGCCCAACAATCCGACCGGACCGATCGTCGACCATGATCGACTCGCGGCCTTCATCGACGACGTGCCCGACCACATCATGATCGTCATCGACGAGGCCTACGTCGAATTCGGCACTGCCCCCAACCGCGCTCGTGGGCTGGAGTTGATCGGGCCGAACGTCGCCTCACTGCGGACCTTCTCCAAGGCCTACGGGCTGGCCGGATTCCGGGTCGGCTACTGCGTCGCCGACCCTGCGATCGCCGGTGCGGTCCGAGCGGCGTCCGCGCCGTTCGGAGTGTCGTTGCCGGCCCAGGCCGCGGCCGTCGCCTCGTTGGCGGCCGAGGACGAGCTGTTGCACCGGGTCCAGGAGTTGATCAAGGAACGGGACACGCTCGCCGACGGCCTTCGGCAGCTCGGCCTGACCGTGCCGGACAGCCAGTCCAACTTCGTTTGGCTGGCCGCCGGCGACCGGACCGCCGACTGGGCGCAGCAGTTCACCGCCGCCGGATTGATGGTCCGCCCGTTCGTCGACGCCCCCGATGCCGGCCTGCGGATCACCGTCGGCGAGCCGGAGGCGAATCGCCTGGTGCTCCGCACCGCCGCCGAGCTGGTCTAGTTCACGGCCGCCTCCGCACGATCCCGCTCCGAACCCCGTTCTGAGACGGCCTGCAGACAAGTACAGGTTAAGCGCTATACCATCTGTGCACACGAGAGCCTGGTGGCAACGCAGCACCCGGTGTGAACCCCTCGCGCGTGGACGGTCTGCCGATCACAGCCGGGGGCCGGGCGGTTGTCGCCTCGTGCTCTGACAAAGATGTCGGGCGAGGAGTTGGGCGAAGATGAACAGATCTCGGGTGACCCGCCGTGGTTTTCTCTACGGGTCGGCGGTGTTGGCCGGCGGCGCCGCGCTGCAGGCCTGCACGGGAAGCACTGACTCGACCAGCGGGTCCGGTGCCAGCAGCAGCTCGGCGGCAAAGGGGTCGGCAACCAAGCCGATCGCCGCGCCGGGTAAATATCAACAGTCACCGACCCTGGACGGCAAAGGACTGTCACCGGTCGCGGAGCGGCTGCCGGACAATCCGTACGTGATCCCGCACAAGTGGGTGAAGGCGGGCAAGTACGGCGGCAAGCTGAACATGAACGTGTTGTCCACCCAGGGCGCCACCAGCGCAGACTCCGACCGCGAGTTCTTCTACGGCCACTCGCCGCTGCGCTATCTGAATGACGGTCAGGACATCGGCCCCGGGCTGGTCGAGAGCTGGGAATCCAACGACGACGCGAGCGAGTGGACGTTCCACTTCCGCAAGGGACTCAGGTGGTCCGACGGCAAACCGTGGACGACGGACAACATCATGTTCTGGTGGGACGACCTGGTGCTCCCTCAGAAGATGGCACAGACGCCGCCGGACGAGGCGCGTTCCGGGAAGGGCACCCTGGCCACGTTCGATGCGGTCGACGACTTCACGTTGAAACTGAAATTCGACGCGCCCGCACCGCTGACCGCCGACCGGCTGGCCACCTGGGTGAACGGCAACATCGGCAAGAACGGCGCGGCCTGGATGATGCCGAGTCACTACCTGAAGCAGTTCCATCCCAAGTACAACAAGAAGGTGCCCGACGACTGGGACACCGTCGGCGGGCTGATGGAGTCCAAGGCCGACTGGCACCGCAATCCCGACTGCCCGACCATGATCGGCTTCCGGTGCAAGTCGTTCGACTCCAACAAGGGCGTCGTCCTCGAACGCAACCCGTACTACTGGTGTGTGATGCCCAACGGTGATCAACTTCCGTATCTGGACGAGATCCAGTTCACCGTGGTGACCGACGCCGAAGCCGGAAAACTGCAACTCCAGCAGGGATCGGTCGACTACTGCCACGGCGCCTTCAATCAGATCAGCCTGAACGACGTCGAGGGCCTGCGGAAGAGCGCGGCCAAGGCCGAGACCGAAGTGATCTTGTGGGACAGCGGATCGGGCACCGGTTCGATGCTGTTCTTCAACTACGACTACTACGACGACGACATCCGGAAGATCATCCGCGAGCCCAAGTTCCGTCAGGCGGTCTCGCACGCCTTCAACCGAGAGGCGCTGCGCAAGGCGCTCTACTTCAACACCGGGGAGGCCACCACCGGCACGATGAGCCCGAAGGCGAGCGAGTATCGGACCGGCGCCGAGGGCAAGAAGATCTACAACCAGTGGCGCGACTCCTACGTCGAGTACAACCCCGACAAGGCCAAGAAGCTGCTGGACGAGATCGGCCTGAAGGCCGGCAGCGACGGCATCCGGACCCTGCCGAACGGCAAACCGCTGAAACTGCGGCTGGACTACCAGGCCGACGAGTCGGCCGAGCATCTGACCAAGGACAAGCAACTGGTCTCCGACCTCAAGGCGGTCGGGCTGAAGATGCCGATGAATCCGGTGCCGCCGCAGAGCTTCGGTGACGAGTGGTCAGCCGGCAAGCTGATGACGCACAGCAACTGGGAGGCCAGCGACGGCTCCAACCATCTGGTGTACCCGCCGTGGCTGGTGCCGATCGAGTCGGCCCGCTGGGCACCGCTGCAGGGGCGGTGGTACTCGTTGCTCGGCACCAAGACCAATGCGACCGAGAGCAACCTCGCGCCGTGGAAGCGGCATCCGCCGCGGATGGAGCCGGAAGCCGACGGACCGATCAAGAAGCTCTGGGATCTCTACGATCAGAGCAAGATCGAACCCGACGAGACCAAGCGGACCCAGCTGGTCTGGGAGATGATCAAGATCCACATCACCGACGGCCCGTTCTTCATGGGGTGTGTGGCCAACTTCCCGCAGGTCGTGGTGGTGAAGAAGGCGCTGCGCAACGTGCCCCGACGGAACAATCTGGCCCTGAACGGCTACGTCAACACCTGGGCGCACCCGGTGCCGGCCGTCTACGATCCGGAGTGCTACTACTGGGAGGATCCGGACCAGCACACGTGAGGTGGGCCGGGTCCGGCATGGCCCGGCTCCTGGGGTCAGACGGGCCAGTCCAGTTGCGATTCGGGAACCGCCAGCCGGCGTCCGAACTCGACGGCTTCGGCCCGACCGGCGTGATCACCGCGCGGGTAGTGGAAGACCCGCCCGGGGAAGATCACGTACACGTCGGTGTCGGTCCGGTAGTCGGCGTACCAGCCCGGCCGGTCGAGCACCTCCGACAACGACCCGGCGAGATCCTCTGCGTCGGCGGGATCGACCTCGATGTCCAGCAGCGTCCAGATCGGCGGCTGCTCGGCGCTGGTGCCGTCCGGCCGGACCCGACGGATCCGGGTCACGGTCATCCTCGCGTCGAGGACCGGGCCGACTTGGAGACTCTCGGCGATCAGCACGCCGACATAGCGAGTGGGCATGCCCGAGACGGTAGCGGCGAGCGCCGACAGCGACCGGCCATCGACGCTCCGACCACCCGCCGGGCAACGCCGCCGACGGAACGGCCGTGGATGGCAGCCCTGGGTGCAAGGATGACGGCGTGCAGACCCCAGGCGCCCGCGTCCGACCGGCTCGCGGCCGCTCCACCGGTGAACCCGTGTACCCGGGGACGGTGGGCAACGACGACCGGGCCGGCGGCTACGACGAGCCTGGCACGTACGACGAACAGCTGCCTCATCCGGACCTGCGGCATGCCGTCCGGACGGTGTGGATCCAACGGGTCGCCGCCGACGGCGCGGTGCAGCGCCATCTGCCGACCGGAGGCATCGAACTGCAGGCCACCCTCGGCCGTCCGATCCGGCTGCTCGGCCCGCTGACCTGCGCCCGGGTCGAGCCGCTCGAACCCGGGGCGATCATCATCGGCATCCGCTTCTGGCCCGGTGCGTTCGCTCCGCTGTCGGCAGTCCCGGCCCGGGAGCTGACCGACCAGGTGGTGCCGCTGGCGCAATTGTGGGGCGGATCGGCGGTCCGATTGGGTGATCAACTCGCGCGGTCCGGCCGGGCGGACCGCGCGTTGCAGCTGCTGCAGGACACGGTGATCAGTCGGCTTCGCCGAGCGCCGACGGCAGACCGCTTGATCACCGAGGCCGTCCGGCGACTGATGCCGTGGCGACCGGCGGCGGTGGCAACGATCGCGAGCGAGCTGTCGATCTCGGAGAGCCAGCTGCGCCGACGCTTCGATCGAGGGATCGGGACGAGCCCGAAGACCCTGCAGCGCACCTTGCGGCTGCAGGGCTATCTGTCGCTGGCGCAAGCGGGCGCGGACGATGCCCGGACGCTGCGGGTGACCGATCTCGCCGCACGCGTCGGCTACACCGACCAGCCGCACCTGACCCACGAGTGCATGCGGCTGACCGGCGTCACGCCACGACGGTTGCTGGGCACGGATCGCGACCGCTGCGGCTGCGGACACGACCATGCCGCCTCCTATCGGCCGTTCCTCGGCGGGATACCGCAACCGCGCTGACTCCGGTGGTTCCAGGCCGAGCGCTCATCCTGGCTGCGCGGTGCCCGGGGAAGAGCGCGGCCTCGGGACAAGCGCGGCCTCGGGACGAGCGCGGCCCGGCCGCCGCAGGATGCGCGATCAATACAAGAGATCGACCGTCGGCCACCCCTACGGTCATCCTCATGATCTTGATCACCGGAGGATTCGGCACGATCGGCGCACAGACCGCACGAGCACTGTCCGACCTGGGACGCGAAGTCGTGATCACCTGCTTCCGCCGGACGGAGCGGCCGAGCTTCCTGTCCGACCGGGTCGTGGTCGAGCAACTCGACATCACCGACGCCGACAGCCTGCTCGAGCTCGGCAACCGTCATCGGATCAGCGATATCGTCCACCTGGCCGGCACACTGCCCGGGGACGACCCGGTCGCGTTCTTCCGCAACGAGACGACCGGAATGCTCAATGTGATCAACGCCGCGCGGACCTGGGGCGTCGACCGGCTCGCCACCGCCAGCAGCCTCGGTGTCTACGCCGGCCGGGCCGAGAACCCTTGGCACGAAGATCTTTCGCTGCCCACGGTGCCGTCGCCCCATCTCATCGTCGGCTTCAAGAAGGCCGCCGAACCGATCCTGCTCAACGCGCTGCAGGGCACCTCGGTCCGGCCGATCGTGCTCCGGATCGGCAGCGTCTGGGGACCCCTGTTCGACCCGTACTCGCCGTTCATCGGCGCGGTGACCGCCATCAGTGCGCTGTTGCGCGGCGAGCAACCGGCGCCGTTCCCGGCCGACGCCGGCGGCGACATCTGCTACTCCGTCGATGCCGGCCGAGCGATCGCCGGCCTGATCACGACCGACACGTTGCGGCACCAGGTCTACAACGTCTCCAGCGGGCGGCCGTACACCTACCGGGAGCTGGCCGAAGCGTTGCGGGACGTCCGGCCCGACCTCCGGCTCCCGCTGACGGAGCCGCGGGGCGGTCGAGCTCAGGCCGATCCCTACCTCGACATCGGCCGGCTGCGGGCCGATACCGGATTCGCCCCGGCCTTCGATCTGCGAGCGGCGGTCGCCGACTACCTGCAGTGGCGGGCCGACAATCCCCGCTGACCGAGATCAGTCGGCGAACCGGCTCGGGTCGACACGGGGCGTCCAGCGCGGGAGTGTCGGAACCAATGTCTAGATTGCTCGTCATGGCCAAGACGAAGAACCGACCCGGATATCACTGCACCGAGTGCGGCTGGACCTCGGCGAAGTGGGTCGGTCGCTGCGGCGAGTGTCAGACCTGGGGCAGCGTCGTCGAGGAGGGCGCGCCCAAGCTGCAGCAGGTGCAGTCCCAGGTGCCGGAGTCCAAGGCGATGCCGATCGGACAGGTCAGCGCTCGGGCGGCGACCCGGGCCAAGACCGGCGTCGGCGAGCTGGACCGGGTGCTCGGCGACGGCCTGGTCCCGGGCGCGGTGGTGCTGCTGGCCGGCGAGCCCGGCGTCGGCAAGTCCACGCTGCTGCTGGAGGTCGCGGCCCGGTGGGCCAAGGCCGGACGGCGCACGTTGTACGTGACCGGCGAGGAGTCCGCTGCCCAGGTCAGGCTGCGCGCCGGCCGCACCGACGCCCTGGCCGACGAGCTCTACCTGGCCGCAGAGACCGACCTCGGCACCGTGCTCGGTCACATCGAGGAGACCCAGCCGTCGCTGATGGTGCTGGACTCGGTGCAGACCGTCGGGACCGCGGAGGCCGACGGCTCCCCCGGCGGCCCGAGTCAGGTCCGGGAGGTGACCGCCGCGCTGGTCCGGGTCGCCAAGCGACGCGGGATGGCGGTGGTGATCGTCGGCCACGTCACCAAGGACGGTGCGATCGCCGGGCCGCGGCTGCTGGAGCATCTGGTCGACGTCGTGCTCGCCTTCGAGGGCGACAAGAATTCCGGTTTCCGGATGGTGCGGGCGACCAAGAACAGATTCGGCCCGGCCGACGAGGTCGGCTGTTTCGAGATGGCAGAGAACGGCATCGTCGAGGTGCCGGATCCGTCCGGCTTGTTCACCTCCCGGCACGAGGAGCCGGTGTCCGGGACCTGCGTCACGGTCACCCTGGAGGGCAAGCGGCCGCTGCTCGCGGAGCTGCAGGGGTTGGCGGTGCCGAGCGCACTGGACAATCCGCGCCGGACCACTCACGGCATCGAGCACAGTCGGCTGGCGATGCTGTTGGCGGTCCTGCAACGTCGCGCATCGATCCGGATGTACACCCACGACGTGTACGCCTCGACCGTCGGCGGAGCCCGAGTGATCGATCCGGGAGCCGACCTGGCGATCGCGCTGTCCATCGTCTCCAGCGTGCTGGACCGGCCGCTGCCTCGGACGCTGGTGGCGATCGGCGAGGTCGGCCTGGCCGGTGAGTTGCGCCGGGTGCCGGGCACCGATCGACGGGTCGCCGAGGCGGCCCGACTCGGGTTCAGCCATGCGATCGTCCCGGCCGAGCCGCGCAGCACCCGGCCGGAGCCGACGGCGCCGAGCGACCCGGCCGATCCAGACAAGATGCAGATCCTCCGTCCGGCCACCCTGCGGGAGGCCCTGGACATGCTGGACCTGGTCCGTCGTCCGGCCGACGGTTCGGAAGGGCCGCGTCGCACGTCGCGTCAGGCCGACCGGCCCCGGCAGTCGGGCTCGTCCTCGGAGGAGTTCACGATGCCCGACGACGACGAATTGCAACGGATCTTCGACCTCTGAGGTGCTGCAGCCGAGTGGCCGTCGCCGGTCGGCAGCCGCTGCCGCTCAGACGGTGAGCAGCACCTTGGTCGCGCGCCGCTCGTCCATCGCCCGGTAGCCGTCGGCCGCCCGATCCAACGGCAGCGTCAGGTCGAACACCGCACCGGCGTCGATCTGCCCGTTCATGATCAGGTCGATCAGCTCCGGCAGGAATCGGCGAACCGGCGCCGGGCCGCCGTGCAGATGGACGCCGGAGAAGAACAGCTCCGTGCCGTCCAGGGCGACGCCATGGGTGACGCCGACGTAGCCGACGTGCCCACCCGGATCTGCTCGGCCGTCGGTCGGGCTCCGGTGGCGACCAGGGTGCCGTCGGCCAGCGGGATCCGGGCGCGTTCGGCCTAGGGTGTGTCTCTTAAATCGCGTGGGAGCGAGCAGGTGCGCGGTCGAGTGCCTCGGCGCGGCCGGCGAGGGAGGCATATCGGGATATGTCGACCGAGTCCGGCCACGGCGAGGTGCCGATCGCGTGCCGCGCAGCCCCGCGAGATTTAAGAGACACACCCTAAGGTGCCGATCGACCCGATCGGGACGTTGTGCACGCAGCGGCTCTGATAGCCGGCCCGGCAGATCTCACAGCTGTTGTCGGAGGCGAAGAACGAGCCGACGACGAAGTCACCGACCGTGACGTTGTTGGCCGCGGCACCGACCTGTTCGACGAAGCCGACGTACTCGTGTCCCATCGGTGTCGGCTCGGTCACCGGGTCGATGCCCCAGTACGGCCACAGATCCGAGCCGCAGATGCAGCTCGCGGCGATCCGGATGATCGCGTCGGTCGGTTCGATGATCTCCGGCTCCGGGCGGTCCTCGACCCGGACGTCACCGGCGGAATGGAGAACAACTCCACGCATGGCTGATCACTCCTGCACTCGTTGGTTTCTGGGATTGCTTTTCTTTGATTTCGGGACGACCGGTGCCCCGGGTGCGTCCTGTCGGTTCAGCCGACGCCGACGCCCGACACCTCGATACGGCGCGACGAACGCGTCCTGTTCGGCCGAGCCAGAGTCACGAACGCGATGGCCGCGAGCAGGATCGCCAACGAGGTCACCACGCCGAGCGGCAGGATGGTCGCGGCACCGGCGATGCCCACGAACGGCGCTGCGACGCCACCGAAGGCGTACCGGGCCATGCCGAGCAGCGACGACGCCGTGCCGGCGAGCTGCGGATAATCGGCCAAGGCGATCGTCGTTGTCGGCGGTGTGCTGGCAGCAACCCCGCCGACCATGATCAACAGCGAGATGATCACCACCGGCAACGGTAGCGCGACGAGCCCGCAGGCCAGCAGCCCGAGCGCACCGGCGCCGGCCATCGCCAGCCCGACGGCCAGTGTCCCGGTCACGCTCCAGTGCTCGACGAGCCGGCCGGCGAGGTAGCCGAAGAGCATGAAGCCGGCCGAATTCAGGCCGAAGGCGAGCGCGTACTGCTGGGGCGACAATCCGTAGATCCCTTGCAGCACATAGGTTGCGCCACTGAGATAGCCGAAGATCGCCGCCGTGGCGAAGCCCTGGGTGAGGACGGCGCCGACGAACCGGCGGTCGTCGAGCAGTGTTCGGAAATGCCGCCCGATCTGGCCGAAGCCGCCGACGGTGCGGCGATCGGTCGGCAACGTCTCGCGATAGACGACGGCGATCACGGCAATGATCACCGCACCGAGCGCGGCCAGGAACACGAACAGCCCGCGCCAATCGGTGATCCGGGAGAGTTGGCCGCCGAGCTGCGGGCCGATGATCGCGGCGAGTCCACCGATCACCGTCAACCGACCGTAGAACCGGATCAGCGCGTTGCCGGTGTAGATGTCACGTCCGGCCGCTTGTGCGATGACGATGCCGGCACCACCGGCGATCCCCTGCACCAGCCGGGCGATGATCAGCGACTCGATGCTCGGGCTGACGGCGCACAACAGGGAGGCAACGACGTAGCCGATCACACCGACATAGAGCGGCCGGGACCGGCCGAAGCGATCCGACAACGGGCCAGTGATCAACTGTCCGAGCGCCAACCCGATCAAGCAGGCGGTGACCGTCAGTTGCGCGGTGGAGGTTGCCGCGTCCAGTTGCCGGGTGAGCGCCGGCAGTGCCGGTAGGTAGAGGTCCATCGACACCGGACCGAACACCGTGAGCACCAGCAGCAGGACCGGCAGCAGGCGGCTTCGGGCGCGAAACGCCGGTGGAGAGGTTTGCACGAACTCCAGTAGAGAGCGTTTCGGCACCCAGCGGGAGGCCCTGTCGATCGGTGTACCGCCAGGGCACCCCAACCGAGCCGAACGGGACCTATTCTCGGGAACATGGACACCCGACGGCTGGACAATCGCGCCGAGGTCCGCGAATTCCTGATGTCACGGCGGGCCAAGATCAGTCCGGCACAGGCCGGGCTGCCGGCCGGCGGGAATCGGCGGGTCGCCGGCCTCCGCCGCAACGAGGTCGCCATCCTGGCCGGCGTCAGCGTCGAGTACTACGCCAAGCTCGAGCGGGGCGCCATTGCCGGTGCCTCGGCGGCGGTATTGGACGCCATCGCCGACGCGCTGCAGCTCAACGACACCGAGCGAGCACACCTTTTCGATCTTGCTCGGGCTGCCGACGGCATCCCCACTTCGGGTCGGTCCCGGCGCCGCACCGCCGGCACCGCGGGTCAGCCCGCGTCCCGGCCGAGCCTGCAGTGGGCGTTGTCCTCGATCACCGACGGCATCGCGTTCGTCCGCAACCAGCAGCAGGACCTGCTGGCGACCAACCCGATCGGCCGCGTCTTCTATTCACCGGTCGTCGGCGAGGGTGGCCGTACGCCCAATCTGGCCCGTTTCCAGTTCCTCGACCCGGCGTCGCGGGACTTCTACCCCGATTGGGATCTGTTCGCCGAGATGTGCGTCGCGATCATTCGCCGCGAGGCCGGCCGCGATCCCCACGACCGCGGGTTGCAGGAACTCGTCGGCGAGTTGTCCACCCGGAGCGAGACCTTCCGCCGGTTGTGGGGTGCCCATGACGTCCGCACCCACGGCGCCGGCACCAAACGGTTCAATCATCCCGAGGTCGGCGAGATGGTGCTGTCCTATGAGGAACTGGCCGTCACCGCAGAACCGGGCGTGGTGATGTTGATCTACACCGCCGAGCCCGGCTCGCCGACGGCGGAGAAGCTGCGACTGCTCGCCTCGTTGGCCGCCGAGCAGTCTCCGGCGCAGCTGCTCCGACAGGAGTCGGGCGTCGACCGCGACGGGTGATCGCGCCGTCGGCAGCTGATCGCGAGACGAAGGGTGAGATGATCAATCCCTCGGTCGGGGTCCGCCGCGACGTTGATCATCTGCCAAGGTGATCATCTGCGAAAGTGATCATTGCACGGTTGATGACGGCGACGTTGATCATTTGCGAGCCCGGACGTGGGGGGTTGCCTGGCCGGATCGACGGATCAGCAGCGCTTCTTGACCTCGGCACGGCAGACGTCACTCCCGGGTCCGCCGTCGGCAGTGTCGTTGCCCTTGCCGCCGGTCAGCTTGTCGTTTCCCTTGCTGCCGTACATCGTGTCGTCGTCCGCGCCGCCGTAGAAGACGTCGCGATGCGGTCCGCCTCGGAAGGTGTCCTTCCACCGCGGCCATTCGGTGGCCCGGTAGACCTGCAGCCCGCCGAACGAGACTGTCGCCTTGCGGTGGGTGCAGTGCAACGTCCCTGCTGCCACATCCACTGTCGAGCTGCAGTCCCAGCTCATCGTGTCGGTCCCGCTCTCCCCGAGGAACTGCGCGGTGATCGGACCGGTCGCGATCGGATCCTCCTCCACCTCTCCGTGGGTCAGCAATCGGAACCGGTCGTCACCCGGACCGCCGTCGACCTCCACTCCCCGACCGGCCTGCACCAGCATCGTGTCCCGCCCGTGCCCGAGCCGGATGACGCCGCCCTGCTTGTCGGCCCGATAATCGACGCGGTCGTCGCCGGACCCTGCCGACACCTCGGAGTCTCCGCCAGTGACGACGATCTCGTCCGCTCCGCCCTTGGCATCAACCCGGCTGTCGTGGCCGCCGACTGAGATGAAGTCCGAATGCCGGCTGCCGGTGATGTCGGCGGGGCTCTGCGCCCAGAAGCTCTCGACATCAAAGAAGTGATCACTCGGACCTCCGGCCGATGCCCGACCGGTCCCCTTCGCCAGATCGACGTCGACTGCGACACCGTCGATTTTCAGCGCGTCCCCTCCAGAACCTGCGCGAATCGTGTCTGTGCCGGCGCTGGCAGCCTTGCTCAAGATCGACACCGACACGATGTCCGACCCGGCACCTGCATCCACCGTGTCCGCCGGGTCCTCGGTCACCCTTTCATGATCAAAGTCGAGCTGATCCGGATAGATCTCGTCATTGCCGGCCAGCCCCGTGATCTGATCGCTGCCCGGGCCGCCGAAGATGATGTCGTTCTTCTCCGACCCGGCCAGGCTGTCATCACCCACCCCGCCGACGATCTTGGCCGAGGCCGTCACTGCCGAAGCCGACACCCAGTCGTCGCCCGCGCCCCCGATGACCTGACTACCGTGCCCTCCGACGCAGATGGTGTCGTCGCCACCCTTGGCGTCATAGGTGAACCACGCGGATCCCTTCAGCACAACGACATCATCGCCTGCCGTGCCGTAGTGGGTCGTGAAGTCGTCGTCCTCGTCGATCATCTGGGTGACCGGCTTGCCGTGGCAGAGGTCCTCGGCCTGGGCGACCGGCGTTCCTCCCGAACCGATGACGCCTACTGCGAGCGCGCCGGCGGCCAGCAGCCCTGTTCCGATGCGTACCCGGTTGATCTTCATCGCTTCCTCTCGACGCGTCGCGAGCGGCCGTCCAGCCGGTTGCCAGATCCGGATCGTGTCACGGATCGATCGATGATCATCGGCCTTTTGAACGAGGTCGAATCACCGAGCAAGTGGGCGGCACTCCTCGGCGCGGCAGGGTGCGCGATCGCCGAGCTCCAGCCGGACAGGTGCTTTCCGAGGCCGCTGACCTGACGCGTGCTCACCGCGGCTCGTCGGGCGCATCTGGGAGGCCGATAAATGATTCCCAGCGCCAACGGGCCGCCGGCTGTCCTGTGTCATCATTTGGCCATGCACACCACCGCCACCGTCGGCGGCGTCCACGGACACTCTCCGCCTCACTGGCTGCGCGGAGTCATCGTGCTAACCATCATCTTGATCACGATCACGACCGCCGGTGCTTGGAGTCTCGGATACCGGCTCAACCTGCAGACAGCCTCAGTTCCGATCCCGGCATCCACCGCGAGCCCTGAGACCGTCGTTCGCACCTACGTTCGTGCCTTCAACCACCGCGACTTCAACACTCTGGCCGCCCTTTACCCCCACGAGCAACGCCTGTACAAGGCCGAACGCCACCGGGTCATCGGCACCATGAGCGACGTCAAGATCATCAGAAGTCGGTACGACACCAGCTACGGAAGGCAAAGCCCCTATTGGGCGATCGACGTCGAACTCAATTACACCGGCCTCCGTGGCGCCGACATCGCCTACCAGCCAGGACCGAACGCGTGGACCTACTACCTCGAACGCAGCGGCCCCCGCCACGCCTGGAGAATTGCGGATCACGGCGCCGGCTAGCTGGGCGCGAAGCTGGCAGTGGCAACCGGCTCGAGCGCACAGCGTGCGTGACGCATCACGTGCAGTTGGCGCTCGAGCTCGAGATCTGGACGTACCAGACCGGTTCGAACCCCATCACCATGCCGATGTTCCCGGCGGGGATGCAGAAGAGCTGGTTCCGGTTCCGGCCGAGGAATCGGATCGTCCATCCGCCCGTCTGTCGGTTGTTGACGTGGCCGTAACCGTGCCAGTCGGCCACGGAGTACGTCCCCGCCTTGGTGAACAGGAACTCGCGCATCGGGCAGTTCTGCCAGTCGGTCGGCCGCATCCCTTGGCAGTGCGGCACCTTGACACAGGCGTAGGAGGTGTAACAGCCGGGGAACGAGGTGTCGACCTCGTTGTTCGTCCGCACTGCTGGCGAGACCGTCGGGTAGTAGGTGTAGCCCCTAGCGTGGGCAGGGCTGGTCGGCCCAAGGGTCAGCAGGATGGTCGCCAGCAGGGCTTCGGCCGCGCCGATGCGACCAATGACATGTGATTTCATGCCGGCCAGCCAACCGGCTCACTCATTCATGTCGCCTTCAGATGGCTTTCACGCACCGTCGATGACCCGAGAACAATCGGCTCCCAAACGGCACTGAACGGCCCTATCGACCGGGCGACACCGAGCTGGGAGCCGATTCTTCTCGCCGTGCCCGCCGAAGGCTGCTCACCGCGGCCGACACGACACTTGCGGCACGGCCGCAGGCACTGACGAGCTTGTCGAAATCGGCTGATGATCGACCGCTCATCCGCAGCGTAGTTCGACAAACGCGTCCGGCTGCAACATGGTCGTCGATCCTGCGCGGCCCTGAGGATCCCGACGACGATCCGTCAGTGATCATGCTCTTCGAGTCACCGATGACCCCACGTTCCCTGTTGCGTACGAGGCGCCCATGCGGGCATCGGAGCCGGGCGGGGCAACCGGACACCCACTCACGCCGCAGCCCAGAGCGGCGGCTGCTGTCCCGGTGGTGGAACGGCGGATTCTGGCGGTCAGCGCAACAGCAGCGGTCCGATTTCTTCGATTGGCTTACGGTAACCCAGTCGTTTGCGGGGCCGATCGTTGAGTTCGGCGGCGATCGCGTTGAGGTCGGCCTCGCTGTGCACCGACAGGTCGCTGCCCTTCGGCAGGTACTGCCGCAGCAGCCCATTTGTGTTCTCGTTGACCGGCCGTTGCCAGGGGGTGTGTGGGTCAGCGAAGTAGATGTCGATACCGGTCGCGGCCTTGACCTGTTCCCAGTCCGTCATCTCGGGGCCCTGGTCCCAGGTCAACGAGTGCCGCAGCGCTACCGGTAGCTGGTGGAGCTTGCGCGTCAACGCTTTCTGCAGGTGCTCGGGTCGGTAGCCATCGGGCAGGTGGACCAAGATCGTGTAGTTGGTGCAGCGGTCGACCAGGGTGCCCACTGCGGAGGCATTGCGGCGACCGATGATCAAGTCGCCTTCCAGATGGCCGGGCACGGCACGATCATTGGCATCGATTGGCCGTTTGGAGATGTTGATCATGTTTGGGATCCGGTTCTTCCGTTGACCGGCCTTGCGGCAGGGCTTGCGCAGTGCCCGGCCGGTGCGCAGACACCGACTTACCTGCTGCTCCAGGCCGCCGCGGGACGGCACATACACCGACTGGTAGATACTCTCCGGGCTCACCCGCATCTGAGGATCATCGCCGAACTCGACTCGGAGCCGGCCGACGATCTGCTCCGGTGAGTACTTCTTCTTCAAGTCGGCCTGTACCCGGTCCCGCAGCCGCGGGTTGGTGGCCAACTTGGCCGGCTTGGGGCGGCTGGCTCGCTGGTAGGCGCGGGCGTGGGCACTGCTGGCCCGATAGCGGCCGTCTGGTTCGGCGTTGCGACGCAACTCCCGACTGATCGTGGCCGGTGAACGTTCCAATGCGGCTGCGATCTGCCGGATACCCTCGCCCCGGCCGTGACGCACGGCGATGTCTTCTCGTTCGACGAACGTCAGACAGCGTCCCTTCAGGTTCCGGCCACGCCGCGGGCGAATCCCGCCGCAGCGGGCCAGCCACCGCGAACCGGTGCGACGGTCGACACCGGCCTCGATCACCGCGCTGGTGAAGAACGCACCGTTGGCCATCGCTTCCCAGAACCCCTGATGAATCTCCGGAACCATCCGGACAGAGAACATCACCATCAACACCACGCCTCTCATTTCCAAGAGACCGGGGTGTTGCGATCACTGCTAGAACCCAAGGAACGGCTTTCGGGCGGCCTTCCCACAGTCGTACGGACACGCCAATCAGCTTGCACCCGGCCGACGTGGACGTCGTCTTGCAGCCAACTGGCGCTCGCGCAACTATTCAACGGTGGGGTACGGAGGGAGGTGGAAACTGATGCGGAAGCCGTTGGAGCGCCACGATCGTGAGCGTGGCGATCGTGCGGCGATCATCGTTGGCGGCACTGGAATCGGTGTCGCCGTGCTCGGCGGACTCGTGTGTATCGCGATCGGACGCACTGACAAGCTGTGGTACTCGCTCGTCTTACTCGTCATCGGGTTCGTGATTCTGCTACCGGGACTCTGGGGCCGCCATCGGCGGTGACGGGGTGACTGCCCGTGCGGCGATCGTCTGTGACACACCGGTTCGAGGCTCAGACCGGTGCCCAGTGTCGTTATAGCTGTCGGGTGATTCCCCAGAGTCCTAAATGCCATCCGGGGCCGAATGAGGTGGGCATGATCTTGATCCCTGACGCGGTGTAGATGTACTCGTTCTGCTGTGTGAGGGGCAAGACCACCTTGTCCTCAGCCGCGCGGGTCTGCAACGCGGTCAGCGCCGAGCTCGCGGCCTGTGGCCCACCGGTGCGGACTTGGTCGTCGGCTTGGCGAATGGTGGCTGCCGAGGATCGGAGGGGCTCCTCCAGCAATGGTTGCAGCCAGCTGATCGCGGTCGGCGTCCAGGCTTTGCGGTCCTCGAGCTGGAGGTCGGCATCGTGATCATCGGCACGGATTTGGACGCTCAATCCGCCGGTGGCTTCCAGCTGGTTGCGGAGTTGATCGGCGGTTCGCTTGCCGTCGGCAACGCTGGGATCGAAGCCTAGTGTGAGCGGGATGAGGTTCGCCCAGGTGATCGTGGCGTGCGGTCGGCCGCCCACCGGGAAGGCGGCTCGGTGCCCCGGGATCTGCGGAGGCACCAGGGAGTCCAGGGTGCGGTCTTCTTGGAGAGTGTCGGCGACCGCTGCCCGGAGTGCGCGATTGTTACGGTGGTCTGAGCCGGGGTTCCATCGCAGCTGTTGGACCCGAGCTCCGGGAAGGACCTGTTGGCTGAAGCCTGCCGCGGTCGTCCTGTTGGTCGAGACCTGGACCTGGTTTGCCAGTCGCGACAGCGCAGCAGGGGACAGGCCGCGCCACACCAGGTCGGCGCGGTGATCGTTCATGGCTGACTCGACGCTGGCCGAATCGGGCTCGGTCAGCACCTGTAACGCTGAGAGCTGGGCTGGTGTGCGGCCCTGGTACCTATCGAAGCGCGCTAGCTTGAGCCGATTGTTCTCCAGCGCGGTGACCCGGAACGGGCCCGAGCCGACGATGGGAGCGTTCCGGGCCTGGATCGCGTCGGAACTGTAGACCGTGTGGTCCACGATCGACGCTGCCGGCCCGGCCAGAGCCCAACCGAACTGCTTGTCATAGCGACGGAGCACGAAGCGGACCGTCCTCGCATCGGGAGTTTCGATCCGTTGCACCGAATCCAATGCTGAAGCAGAAGAGCCAGGAACGGCGAGCCTGATGGCTCTATCGATGCTGAACTTCACGTCCGCCGAAGTCAGCGGATGCCCGTTGGAGAAGGTCAGATCCGGCCGCAGCGTGCAGACGAAGGCACTCGTCGACGGGAACGAACATTCCTGGGCCAGATCGGGTTTATAGGCCCAGACTCCGGGAGCGACCTGCGACTGGCCAGGTAGCGACGTTGTGAGCCGCTGGAACACATTCTCGACCAAGATCATCGAACCCTGATCAGATACCGCCGCAGGATCAACCACTGTGATCCGGTCGGTGGTCATCACCGTGAACGGACGCTGCAGCGCTGAAGCCGAAGGGGCTGGAACATTCCTAATCCTCGCGGAACAACCTGCGGAAGCCAGCAACACCAACACCACAACGGCAACCCCGAACCAGACTCGGTAACCCGGCCGGCTCACGATCATGCGAACATCCTGCCACCGTCTAGTGCACTTCACCTCAACGCAGTTTCCACATCACGGGGTGCCCGGTCAGCGATCCCTTGTGACACAGGTTGCCCCTTATCGCCCCGGGCACCTGCGGGCGTACGACGGTGTCCGTCAGGGAAGGGCTATCGGGACGGTACTTGCTCTCGGGGGAGCAAATCAGAGCATCGACGCGGGGATTGGGTGGATTTCGGTGTGAACTCGAGGCCAAAGTCCACCCGCTGGCGGCTTCCTCGGTGCTCTGCCAGTGCTGCCCGATCGTGAATCGCCCCTAGCGGCCGCGAGCCACGCAATTCGCGATCTCAGCGGGTCCGATGCGGAGGCCCGCCCGCTCAGGTGGTCGGTCTGGACGGGAATGAGATCGTGATTTGCAGGGTTCTCCGGCAGCACCGATGAACGATCCCTCGGGGGCGGCTGAACTCGTGCTCGAGGTGTTCCCGCGGGAACACCGCCGGCTGTCAAACCGGCGAATCTCGGTGCTCGGCCCGGGTGATCGATCCTGTCCGGGCTCCGGGGCGCACGGATTGTCAGTCGGCCCATGGACAGGTCTCGGGACCTGCGGCGAGCAGCTGTGCTGAATCACCGTCTACGCGGCGGCGGCAGCCGGCCGAGCGGACCTTACGACCGCGTTGTTCAACAATCCTTGCGCTCTTGTCAATCATTCGGCGATCTCGCCAGTGCTGCTCGAACGGACACCCCTTCGAAGATTTCTTGACCTTTGTGGCAACAAAACGGGACGCGGACGACTCTCTCTGTGCAGAACACCTTGTCCGCAGCTACCGAAGGATCAACGATGAACACCCGCGATAACCACACCAACCGCTCCACGCGTCGCGCTCCGATCGCCCTCACCGCCCTGGCCGGCGCAGCGGTGGCAGCCACCGCCGTGATCGGGCTGACCGTTTCGCCGGCACAGGCCGACGGGCTGTCCGACAATCTGTTCGGAGACCACGGCCAGCCCCAGACCTCGATGCACGAGAAGCATGCCGCCGAGGGCCAGGTCCGGGCGACCGACGACGTCAACGTCCGCCGCGCGCCGTCGACCAAGGCAGCGCGGACCGGCGGTGTGGTCCAGGCAGGCGAGACGGTGCCGTCCACCTGCAAGCTGCCCGGCAGCGGTGTCGACGGCACCCGTACCTGGTATCGACTGCCGGGTGAGGGCAAGGAGTACGTCTCGGGACGCTACGTGAAGGAGATCGACAAGGTCGCCGACTGCAAGGGCGGCAACGATCCGAACGCGGTCTACATCACCAAGCGCACCTGGACCTTCAGCGGTCCGAACACCAGCGACCACGCCACGCTGCCAGCCCTGCAGCCGGGAACCCGGATGCATGTCACCTGCTACCTCGATGCCGACCGGGTCGCCGGGAAGACCGCCTGGTACCTCGTCGACAACGACGAGTGGTTGCCCGCCAACGGCGTCGACCTCGATGGTTCCCAGCCGCAATACTGCAGCTGACCAGGACTGGAGTGCAGCCGAGCAGGATGCCGTCACGTCGGGTGGCGCATCCTGCTCGCGGCCACCACGGCAGCACTCCTAGCTGGAACGGGGCTCGTATCCGGAAACGGGGCTCGAATCGGGACGACTGCGCGCAGCGGCTATGCTTGTGCCTTCAACTCGTCAGGTTCCTGCCGCGGGTTGTCCGCACGTCGTAGCAGCTCTGAGTGTGCTCCGTGCGTAACCAGCCGGACACATCCGGCCACCGGTTGTCGGCGGGGCATGTCTCACAGAATGCGTAATCCTTGACTTCTTTCACCACGCTCGGCGTGCCCGCACGCCTGGCTGATGTCCTCAACACGCTCCAATTCGATACCCCGACCCCGATCCAGCAGGCCACCCTGCCCGACTCGCTCGCGGGTCGCGACATCCTCGGCCGAGGCCGTACGGGATCGGGTAAGACCTTGGCCTTCCTGCTGCCGCTGGTCGCCCGGCTGACCGGCGGCAAGCGGGCCCGGTCCGGAGCGCCGCGAGCCTTGATCCTGGCGCCGACCCGGGAGCTCGTCGCCCAGATCGACGAGGCACTGCGACCGCTCGCGCAGGCGGCCAAGCTGTCGTCGCGGACCGTGTTCGGCGGCGTCGGCCAGGGGCCGCAGGTCGCCGCGCTCAAACGCGGCACCGACATCATCGTCGCCTGCCCCGGCCGTCTGGAAGACCTGATCGAACAGGGCCACTGCACGCTGGCCGACATCGAGATCACAGTGCTCGACGAAGCCGATCACATGGCCGACCTCGGTTTCCTGCCCAGCGTCCGGCGACTGCTCGGGCGGACTCCGTCGGGCGGCCAGCGGATGTTGTTCTCCGCCACCTTGGACAAGGCGATCGACTCGCTGGTCAAGCAGTTCCTGACCGACCCGCGGGTGCATCAGGCCGATTCGGTGCAGGCTCCGGTCAGCACCATGTCGCACCACGTCCTGCAGGTCGCCCGGGAGTCCCGGCTGCCGGTGCTGGTCGACCTGACCAGTGCCCCCGGACGGACCGTGGTCTTCACCCGCACCAAGTACGGCGCGAAGTCGCTGGCCAAGCAGCTCAATCGCAATGGTGTCCCGGCCGTCGAGTTGCACGGCAACCTCAGCCAGAACGCCCGGACCCGTAACCTCGACGCCTTCCACACCGGCCGAGCCACCGCCCTGGTGGCCACCGACATCGCGGCTCGCGGCATCCATGTCGACGATGTCGCCTTGGTGATCCACGCCGATCCGCCGGTCGACCACAAGGCCTATCTGCACCGGTCCGGTCGGACGGCGCGGGCCGGCAACTCCGGCACCGTCGTCACGCTGTCGATGGCCGACCAGGCCCAGGAGGTCCGGCAGCTGACCCGCGCCGCGGGCATCAAGCCGACCATCACCAAGATCAACTCCACCGACGACCCCGTGCTCGGACAACTCGCCCCCGGCACACGGGTGATCGCCGACCAGGCCGAGATCGCGGCACTGGCTGCCGTGGCGCCGACCGCGCAGGCCAACGGTGCCTCTCGTTCGGGCGGGCGGTCCCGGTCCGGCGGCAACTCCCGGCCAGCTGGCGGCTCTCGCTCCGACGGACGCGCCAGAGGTCAGGGCGGCCGGCGGCAGCAGGACAACCGTCGACCGGCCAGGGCCGAGGCCGACGGTGGACAACCGAACGGCTCCGGCGGACGGCGACGTCGTCGGCGCAGCGCCGGCAGCTCCGGCAACGGTTCGAACCGACCGGAAGGATCGGGCCGGCAGCGGTCCAGCAGCTCCGATGGCCGGGACGGCCGGAGCCGGTCGGCGTCGCCGACGTCCTCGCGTCCGCACAGTGCCGCGGCCTTCAGCGCCGGTCGGCGCTGACCCGCAGCCGATGATCAGGTCCGGATCCGTCGCACGATCGCCATGGGTCCGGACCTGTTCTCGTGTCGCCGCGTCGATGATCACCATCGAATGTCGGCGACGCTGACCCCGTCGCACCGGCGGCACCGGCTCCGTCCGACGGTGTGCGGTCAGACCTGGCCGTAGCCACCGTCGACCTGGTAGTCGGCGCCCGTGACATGCGACGCCGCGTCGGAGGCGAGGAACGCGATGACCGCGGCGACCTCGTCCGGCGTGGCCGGCCTCGTCATCGGTGTACCGGTGCCCATCCGGGCGATGAACTCCGCTCGCTGTTCCTCGGTCGGAGCGAGTGTGGCGAGCGCCGGGGTGTCGGTGGGACCGGGGCTGGCGACGTTGACGCGGATCCCACGCGGGGCGAGTTCGAGAGCCCAGGTGCGGGCGAACGCGCGGACGGCTGCTTTCGAACCGGCGTAGACGCTTTGGCGTGGTGATGCCTTGTGGGCAGCCATCGACCCGACGAGGACGACGGATGCGCCGTCGACGAGCAACGGCAACGCTTTCTGTACCGTGCTGATCGTTCCCCTGACATTCAGGTCGAACACGGTCGAGATCGTCTCCTGCGTGATCTCGCCGAGAGCGGCGGGAACGATCGTTGCGGCGTTGGCGACGAGGACGTCGAGCCGGCCGCTGCGTTCGCCGACCTCGGCGTACAGACGGGCCAGGTCCGCCGAGCACCCGGAATCCGCGACGATGCCGACAACGTCCCCGGAGAGTGTCGCGACTGCTGCGTCGAGTCGGGCCCGGTCGCGACCCGTGACGTAGACGGTCGCGCCGCCCCCAGCGAACCTGGCGGCGGCGGCCAGGCCGATGCCTGCACTCGCTCCCGTGATCACGACCGCCTTGCCGTCGAATACGCCGTGCATGAGACTCCTCGCCGATTGTCACCCATCACCAACATGTCGAGCTTGGCAGCCGCCGTCTGCCCTACCCGAGATCCTGTCGATGCTGGTACCGCCACCACCTGGCTACGGCCCTGCAGCAGAATGGTTCGGTGACCACCGATAGCCGCAGGGCTGAGCTGGGAGCGTTTCTGCGTTCGCGCCGAGAGCGGATGACACCGGAACGGGCGGGCATTCCCCGTGCCGGGCGCCGGCGAACGCCTGGCCTGCGCCGCGAGGAGGTCGCGCAACTCGCCGGCGTCGGTGTGACCTGGTACACCTGGCTTGAACAGGGGCGGCCCATCAACGCGAGTACGCAGGTGCTGGACGCCGTCGGCCGGATCCTGGAACTGGACCCGGCCGAACGCGATCACGTCCGTCGGCTGTCCGGGAACGCTCCCCTCCCGACAGACTCGACGATGGCCGAAGGCGCCGGGACGCCGGCCGACATCGACACGCTGGCCGACGTCGACACGCTCCTGCAGGCAGTGGAG
Source organism: Microlunatus soli (assembly GCF_900105385.1). NCBI lineage: Bacteria > Bacillati > Actinomycetota > Actinomycetes > Propionibacteriales > Propionibacteriaceae > Microlunatus > Microlunatus soli. Next base: position 2,136,850 of record NZ_LT629772.1, read on the forward strand.
CCATTACCTGCCGTACTGGTGAACGACCGCACCGACATCGTCCGATGGAACGAGACCTACCGAACGGTCAATCCCGGTCTGATCGCCGCCGATCCCCACCGACGGAACACCGTGTGGGACCTGTTCGTCGGCGACCGAGGCCGTGGTGGAGCGATCATCGACGGTGACGAGCGCGCGAGCCAGGTCGTCGCTGCATTCCGATACCGCTACGGTCACCACATCGACGACCCCGCCTGGCGCGGCCTCATCGACCGGCTCTGCCGGGCGAGCCCGCCGTTCGCGCGGCTCTGGGCGACGAAGGACGTCGCCCGCCCCGGCCTGTGCAACAAGGTGCATTCCGTCCCCGGCGTCGGCACGGTGACCCTTCGCCCCACCGGCATGGAACTCACCGATCGGCCAGGGCTTCGCCTCGTCGTCTATACGCCCGCCGACGACCAGAGCCGCGAACGCCTCGACAGGCTTCTCCATCGGGCCTCCGCCTGACCGCAAACAGGAGAGGACATTTCGCACCCACGGTTGAAATCCCTTGTGCGACATCGATTCAAAGCACAACCGGCGCCGGTGAAGCCCGTCCCGAGAACGGATGCGGACGGGTCGGATCCACGACCGGTCCGAGGTTTGCACCGGCTGCTGCCGATTCGGTCCGGCCGTGACGATGATCAACACCGATCGTCGGCGACGCTGATTTTGGGTCGCACCGGCGGCACCTGCTCCGTACGATGATCGGATGTCCCGAACCGTACTGACGCCGCGCGCCGAGGACTTCCCGCGCTGGTACCAGGATCTGATCACCAAGGCCGAGCTGGCCGACAACGGCCCCGTGCGCGGGACCATGGTGATCCGACCGTGGGGCTACGGGATCTGGGAGCGGATGCAGGCCGGGATGGATTCCCGGATCAAGGCGGCCGGTGCCGCGAACGCGTACTTCCCGCTGTTCATCCCGCAGTCCTATCTGCAGCGGGAAGCCGAGCATGTCGAGGGCTTCTCCCCCGAGCTCGCCGTCGTCACGCACGCCGGCGGCAAGGATCTGGAGGAGCCGATCGTGGTGCGGCCGACCAGCGAGACGATGGTCGGCGAATACCTGTCCAAGTGGATCAACTCCCATCGCGATCTACCGCTGCTGCTCAATCAGTGGGCCAATGTCGTGCGCTGGGAGCTACGGCCGCGACTGTTCCTGCGGACCAGCGAATTCCTTTGGCAGGAAGGGCATACCGCGCATGCCGACGAGCAGGACGCGGCGGCGTACGCCCGCCGGATCCTGCATGAGGTGTACGCCGATTTCATGCGCACCGAGCTGGCGATCCCGGTCGTCCCCGGCCGCAAGACCCGGCACGAACGGTTTGCCGGCGCGGTCAACACGATGACGCTGGAAGCCATGATGGGTGACGGCAAGGCCCTGCAGATGGGCACCAGCCATGAGTTCGGCCAGAATTTCGCCCGCGCCTTCGACATCACCTACACCGATGCCGAGCAACACAGCCGGCTGGCCTGGACCACCTCGTGGGGTTCGTCGACCCGGATGCTCGGCGGATTGATCATGGCCCACGGTGACGACGCGGGCCTGCGCCTTCCGCCGTCGCTGGCACCGATCCAGGTCGTGGTCAGTGTGGTCCGCGACGACGACGAGGGAAGGCCGGTGTCGGTCGCTCGCGGGTTGGTCGAGGAGTTGATCACCGGCGGCATCCGCGCCGAGCTCGACGACCGGGTCGACATCCCCTTCGGTCGCCGGGCCGTCGACCACGAGTTGAAGGGGATCCCGGTGCGGCTCGAGATCGGGCCCCGGGACCTGGCCGAGGACCGCGTCACACTGGTCCGCCGGATCTCTTCGGGCAAACAACCGCACCCGATCGACGGCGTGCTGCCGGCGATCACCACCGCCCTGGCTGAGGACCAACACCTGTTGTACAGCGAAGCAGAGACCCGGCGGGAGGAACGGACCGCCGACGTGACCGGTCTGGACGAGGCCCGGGAGGCCGCCCGCACCGGCTGGGCCAGGATCCCGTGGCGTTCGGTCGGCGACCGCGGTGAGGCCGAGCTCGGCGAGAGCGGTATCACCGTACGCTGTCTGGTGCTGCCGGACGGTGCGGTGCCGGACACCGACGACCCCGCCGTCGAACCGGACCTGATCGCGGTCGTCGGACGGTCGTACTGATGGTTCGACCGCCGTCGGCTGGGGCCGATCTGAGACGGCTGGATTTGAGATCGGACCGCACCGGTCCCGTACGATGACGCGATCATTGACTGACGACGACCGACGACAACAGGGAGAATTCGTGGCACCCGATCCGGCGCACCGTGACCGGGAACTGAGCTACCTCGCTCTGCTGGCACCGGGCACCCCGCTGCGGGACGGTTTCGAACGGATCCTCCGGGGCCGTACCGGTGCATTGGTCATCCTCGGCGACACGGCACAGGTGTTCGAGCTGTGCAGCGGCGGTTTCGAGCTGGACGTGCCCTACACCCCCACCGCGTTGCGTGAGCTGTCCAAGATGGATGGCGGCATCGTGATGACCAGCGCGCTGGACCGGATCGTCCGGGCCGGCGTGCAGTTCGTACCCGATCCGCAGCTGGAAACGGTGGAGACCGGGACCCGGCACCGCACCGCAGACCGGATGTCGCGACAGACCGGCGTCCCGGTGGCAACGGTATCGGCGTCGATGTCGACGATCGCACTGTTCATCGACGGCACCCGCCGACCGCTGCAGACCTCCGAACAGATCATGACCCGCGCCAACCAGGCGGTGCAGACTCTGGAGCGCTACCGCGAACGTCTGTGGCAGGTGACCGCTCGGCTGTCCGCGCTGGAGGTCGAGGACCAGGTGACGATCAAGGATCTCGCCCTGGTCGCCCAACGCTGGGAGATGATCCGGCGACTGCAGCAGGAACTCGGCGACTACGTCATCGAGCTCGGCACCGACGGCCGACTGCTCAACCTCCAACTGCACGAGCTCGGCGCCGGACTGGACGACCTGCGCGAGCTCCTCGAGCTGGACTATCACGACAACGAGGGTGCGACCTTCACCCTTGCTCCGCTGACCGAACTGAGCACCGCCCGGCTGCTCGAACCGCTCGATGTCGCCCGCGGTGTCGGCTTCGTCAACCAGCATCTGGACACCCGGATCAGCGCCCGGGGCTTCCGGCAATTGGCACAGATCAACCGGCTACCGGCCGCCTACATCTCCCGGCTGGTTGATCATTTCGGCAACCTCCAGGGGGTCTTCGGCGCCACCACGACCGAGTTGCAGGAGGTCGAGGGAGTCGGCGAGAGCCGGGCCCGGATCATCCGCGAGGGTCTCACCCGGCTGGCCGAATCGGTCTACTCCGAACACCTCGGCTGATCAACGACCGACGTGCCAGCAGATCCTGCGGAGGCCCGCTACCGGTCCGGCGGCGACAACCGGATGTTGCTCTTCGGACTCTGGCGTGCGCACAAGCTGCGTTGCTATTGGTGTGACGAGCTCAAGGAGTTCCGCGAACTGCAGGTCGATCACATCCTGCCGCGGTCGGCAACCGACGAGGCAGCTGCCTTGTTGGCAGCAGAGCTCGGCCAGGCCGACCCCTACGATGTCCACGACCTCTACAACCTGGCGCCGATCTGTGGCCCGTGCAACAACGAGAAGCTGCATCACGATTTCACCGAGACACCCCGGATTCTTTCCCGCTTGAGGCGGGCGCGGAGTGTGCGGCCCGCAGTGGTCAATCACGTGAAGGTTCTCTTGCGCAGCAGGGATCTCAGCGAGTTGCTGCTGCAGTTGCAGAATTTCGATCTCCGAGCTGGACGAGACGATGTGGCCGCCCTTGCGCCACTGTTCGTGGAGCGCCTTGCCGCGGTCGATCCCGGACTGATCCGCTATCCCCTCCGACAACGGCTACGGCTGGCGCAGGGCGGCCGGGCCGGCTGTCCCGTTCTGCTGGACCTCGACGTCACCGACTCCGAGCGGCGCCAGTTGGAGGCCCTCGCGCAGTTCAGTTCGCCGATCGAGACGTGGCTGGAGGCGTTGTGGACCGATTTCGGTGACAACTTCGACGCGTTGGTGCAGAACGGAATCGACGAGGTCGAGAACGCTGCCGATCGCCAGGTCGAGCCCTTTGCCCGGGTGGGGGTGGCGAATTACTCCCTTGCACCCGATGATCTGATCATCCACGTCGTCGCGGTGAAGCTGTACCTCGACGACGAACTCACACTCTGCATGCAGGGAGACCTCGAGGCCCGGATCTCCGGATCCGGTGTGTTGCCTCGCGGCGACGGGGTGGGGTTGGAGGACTTCCTCGTCGATGCACTGTGCACCACATCGTTCAGTGCCGAGCTGTCCGCGGACTTCGGCAGCTCCACCTCAGCGGCAACGGCGTCGGCCGGCGATTTCGAAGCCGGCAGCTGGCTGGTCGAGTTGTACGACCCGGACCTGCCGTCGGCCGCCGAACTCGAGCAGATTTGACCGGCCCCGCCGAAGCACCGGAGGTCGTGGCCGGGTCAGCGGCGCAACCTCACTCCAGGACCAACAACCACTGAACGGGCTTGGCACCCTGGTAACTGGCGGTCGCGTAGTAGTAGCCCGGCTGCGGTGTCTCCGAACGGGCCTTGCATTCCTTGCCCTGTTGGGATCGCTTGCCGTCCCAGGTGATCTTCCAGGTGGTGTCCTGCTCCGGCTTCAGCGTCGTGCGATGGTCACGGACCAGCTTGGCGCAGTCGTCGGTGGACCAGATCCGATCACTGCCGGAGTAGATCTTCAGTTCGAAGTCGTCGGCGTTGAGATCCAGGGCGCAGGACTTGTCGTCGCCGTTGATCACCGACACGGCGAAGTCGACGTCCTTGCCGATCGCCACATGGTGCTTCTCGCCCCGCAGGGTCGTCCGCAGCTTGCTCGGTTTGCAGGCGGCCGCGACCGGCTCCTTCTTGGTCTCGGCGCTCTTCTTGGCGTCTGCGCTCTTGTCCGCATCGGGGCTCTTCTTGCTGTCCGCGTCCTTCTTGCTGGCGGGGTCCTTCTTGTCGGAGTCCTGCTCGGCGTCTGCGCTGGAACTGCTGGACGGTTTGCTGCTCGCCGAATTCTTGGCCGTGGCCTTCGGATCTGCCTGATCGGTGGAATCGGCGCTGGACCGGTTGCTGGCGGAGGTCTTCGAACTCGGTGACGGCTTGGCCGATGCCGAGGTGCTGGGCAAGCCCGACGGGCTCGCGGCCTTGGTCGCGGGGGCGGCCGACGACGACGGCGAACTTCCCGGCGCAGCCTGTCCCGGGCTGCCGCCCAGATTGAACAGGAACACCAGCACGATGATCAACAGCACCAACAGCGCGCCCACCACCAGGGCTCGCCTCATCCAGTACGTCTCCGGCGATTCCGGACCCACCGGACGCATGACGCCACTCATACTCCGACGATAGGCAGCGTCCGGCGCTCCGCTTCGATGCCACGCCGGTGGGCTGCCCGGTTCCGGCCTACGGCTAC